>NZ_JBVVQT010000104.1:0-224 GCF_055811595.1 Mesorhizobium sp. WSM4814 | reverse complement strand
TGCGTTTCAAAAAACGCCCCATGCGCCATCTGCGCCAAACTTCGGCCCCCGTGCAAAGCCCTCACAAGGGGAGAAGGTGGCCGCGAAGCGGTCGGATGAGGGGTGTTCCAGCCTGGCACCGACGGCACTCCGTCCAACACCCCTCTTCCGTCTTGGCGCTGCGCGCCAATCCACCGCCCGGGGCGAGTCACGGGCCTCGCCCGCCCTTCGGGCCCCACAAGGGG
>NZ_JBVVQT010000103.1:0-230 GCF_055811595.1 Mesorhizobium sp. WSM4814 | reverse complement strand
GGCGGGGGGGGGGGGCGGCGGGCGGGGCGCCCCCCGCCCCCCCCGCGCCCCCCCCGCCCCCCCCCGGCCCCGCGGCCCCCCCCCCCCGCCCCCCGCCGCCCCCCCCGCGCGGCCCCCCCCCCCCCCCCCCCCCCCCCCCCCCGGCCCGGCCGGGGGGGGGGCGGCGCCGCGCGCTCTGTATGGCCCGCCATAAAAGCTGTGTGTTAAATACACTATGCCGGGGCAAAGCG
>NZ_JBVVQT010000102.1:0-233 GCF_055811595.1 Mesorhizobium sp. WSM4814 | reverse complement strand
ATACCATATTTAAGCAATTTGACTTTTATTTTAACGTTAATTATAATTAGGGAAAATGCATAAAGAATAGGATAAAAGGACAAGTAATATTATTTGAAATCATCAGAGAGCTAGTGGTCGCTGTGAACTAGTGTTTTTAATAATATGAATAGAAATTTATAACTAAGATTTCCTACGTTTATTTATGAACGTATCATTAATTGAGTGAACATTATCTTATGATTATGTTTAAG
>NZ_JBVVQT010000101.1:0-235 GCF_055811595.1 Mesorhizobium sp. WSM4814 | reverse complement strand
CACGCGCCCGACCGGGGGCGCGCCCGGGCCGGGTGGTCGAGGCGCCCTGGAAAACCGCCTGCCTTGTCATTCTCGGCGCTGCCCCTAATCGCCCTGCCGGGCACTTCTCCCCGTACCTATACGGGGAGAAGTGCCCGGCAGGGCGATGAGGGGCCGCGCCGCGAGTGGCAAGGAAGGCGCGTTTCCCGGGCGCCTGGAGCTCCCGGCCAGGCCGCGCCCACGTTCGGGCGCTTGG
>NZ_JBVVQT010000100.1:0-235 GCF_055811595.1 Mesorhizobium sp. WSM4814 | reverse complement strand
CTCGCGACGCTCGCAACGGCCCAGGGTCCGCAGGTCAGGACGAGATGAATCTTGCGAGTGATATGCCAGCGGCTGCGAGCGATAACGCTCGCAACCCGGAGTTTCACTCGCAGAGCGCGCGCACCCCCGATCCCGGCGTGACCAGCGTAAACACGGCATCTGCGAGCGTTGCGAGCGACACTAGCAACGGATCCGGGGCATCTCCGACCAACCCAGACGCTCGCGCAACATCCGA
>NZ_JBVVQT010000099.1:0-235 GCF_055811595.1 Mesorhizobium sp. WSM4814 | reverse complement strand
GCTTTAATTGTAATTCTATTATGACGGTGAACTAGACCAGCAACATTATCATCGACACTAAGGCAACCTTCACCAGTAGGTCAATAAGCTTCTTGAACGCTATGACTTACAATTTTAGGGTTCACAAGCATATAGTCATAAGTTTTGAGTCTGCGTTCTTGTGGTATTTAATATTAAATCTTTGGTTTTGTTTTATTATTTTGTGTTTGTGATTATGGTACTAATTTTTTTTAAC
>NZ_JBVVQT010000098.1:0-239 GCF_055811595.1 Mesorhizobium sp. WSM4814 | reverse complement strand
GCGATACAGTCACGTCCTTGAGCTTGAGCTTAAGGAGCGACTTAAGGTCGATGTCGAGGAGGTCCTTAAGTATACCGAGCAGCAGAGCGGGAGTCATCGTGTCCATACTGGGCGTAATAACGGTGACCTTGATGCCTATGAAGCGCAGCGAAGTGACCGTCGATTGCCGCGAAGCATCCCGGCGGGCGCCCGCCGGATGCCAACCGAACAGATCAAGATCCACTTGCGCGCCGACATGT
>NZ_JBVVQT010000097.1:0-239 GCF_055811595.1 Mesorhizobium sp. WSM4814 | reverse complement strand
CGCGCTCCGTCGTGCCCCCGTGCGAGCCCCCCCCCACCCCCCCCCCGCCCCCCCCGCCCGCCCGCCCCCCCCCCCCCGCCACCCGCGCCACCCCCCCCCCCCCCCCCCCCCCCCCCGCCCCCCCCACCCCCCCCCCCCCCGCCCCCGCGCGGCGCGCGGTCGGCGGCGGGTTGGCGCGGCGCCGCGCGCTCGCTTCCGCGGGGCCGCCCCCGGGTGGGGGGGGTGTGGTTTTTCGAGGC
>NZ_JBVVQT010000096.1:0-239 GCF_055811595.1 Mesorhizobium sp. WSM4814 | reverse complement strand
CCCCCCCCCCCCCCCCCCCCCGCGCCCCCCCCCCCCCCCCCCCCCCCCCCCCCCCCCCCCCCACCCCCCCCCCCCCCCCCGCCCCCCACCCCCCCCCCCCCCCCCCCCCCCCCCCCCCCCCCCCCCCCCCCCCCCCCCCCCCCCCCCCCCCCCCCCGCCCCCCCACCCCCCCCCGGGCCCCCACATCTAAAAGGTCATCGAGGTGATCTCCAAGGGCGCGGCCGGCTCATGGCAGATGG
>NZ_JBVVQT010000095.1:0-242 GCF_055811595.1 Mesorhizobium sp. WSM4814 | reverse complement strand
ACCAGTTCCGATTGCCCAGATTGGCTCATAAGCAATTACAACTGATTTAAGTTGATCTTCAGATAAACCTGCAACAGCTTTCTTAACTTGCTCACCTACAACATCGTTAGCTTTACCACTTTCACGCTCTTCGTCTGTTTCACCAACACAAATAATTGGAGTCATTCCATGTTTGAAAATAGCGTGCGCTTTTTTGTTAATTTCTTCATCTGTTTCGTGGAATAATTCACGACGTTCAGAAT
>NZ_JBVVQT010000094.1:0-249 GCF_055811595.1 Mesorhizobium sp. WSM4814 | reverse complement strand
CCCCCCCCCCCGGCCCGGCCCCCCCCCCCCCCCCCACAACACCCCCCCCCGCCCCCCCCCCCCCCCCCCCCCCCCCCGCCCCCCCCCCCCCCCCGCCCCCCCGCGGGCCCCCGGGGCGCCCCCCCCCCCCCCCCGCCGGGCGCCCCCCCCCCCCCCCCCCCCCCCCCCCCCCCCCGGCGCCCCGCCCGCCGCCCCCCCCCGGGCCCCCGGGGGGCCCCCCCCCGCTTCTCAACAGCCACTGACATGGGA
>NZ_JBVVQT010000093.1:0-254 GCF_055811595.1 Mesorhizobium sp. WSM4814 | reverse complement strand
AGCCGAAGGGTCGCAGTATTACGGCTCGCGCTCCTCGCTCAAGGTCTTCCTCGACAAGTTTGAGCGCGACATGGAAGGGCGCAAGGCCCGCTTCGCGCAGGCCAAGGCCGCACCGGCGGTGGCGGTCACCGGGAGTGAGTTCGACGACGAAACCGAGGGTGAGGGATTGACAGGCATCGGGGTTCCCTCGCTCCATGCCAGCCCAACTACTCGGCGCGGTCGGGCCGCGAGTAAGCCCGCCACCGAGGTGCATG
>NZ_JBVVQT010000092.1:0-257 GCF_055811595.1 Mesorhizobium sp. WSM4814 | reverse complement strand
CCCCCCCCCCCCCGCCCGCCCCCCCCCCCCCCCCCCCCCCGCGCCCCCCCGCCCCGCCCCCCCGCCGCCCCCCCCCCCCGCCGCCCCGCGCCCCCGCCGCCCCCCCCCCGCCCCCCCCGCCCCCCCCCCCCCCCCCCCCCCCCCCGCCCGGCGGGGGGGGGGGGGGCCCCCCCCACGCCCCGGGCGGCGCGCGGCAGCCGAGGCCACAAAGCCGGTTTTCGCACGCGCGGGGGTCCCCCCCCCCAGCCCCCCCCCAG
>NZ_JBVVQT010000091.1:0-261 GCF_055811595.1 Mesorhizobium sp. WSM4814 | reverse complement strand
CGGGGGGCCCCGCCCGCCCCCGCCCCGAACCTCCGCGGCGCGCCGCGGTGCCCCCCGCGCCCGCCCCGCCCCCCCCCCCCCGCGGCCCCCCCCCCCCCCCCCCCCGCCCGCGCCCCCACCGCCCCCCCCCCCCCCCCCCCCCCTCCCCCCCCCCCCCCCGCCCCCCCCCCCCCCCCGCCCCCGCCCCCCCCCCCCAACCTTTATTCTCGCGCCGCGGGCAAAAAATTATCGTGTGGCGCTCTTTTTCGTGCATGGTTCCTC
>NZ_JBVVQT010000090.1:0-272 GCF_055811595.1 Mesorhizobium sp. WSM4814 | reverse complement strand
GAATAGCTCATGGCTGTCTCCATTGGCTGGGGCGCGCACAAGCCCGCCTGTTTCGCACGAGGGTCACCACCGTCCGTTGCATGAATGATATCGCTCGGCATTGACCCAGATCATGCCGGAAAAGTGCCGGGCGATCAAAAGTTCCGCTCGCGCTGTGCTCAGGAGCGCGAAACGGCGCTGTGGGCGAGCACGAAGGGCGTGCCGTCTGACGGTACCTGGTTGATCCGCAGCGCGCAGCCGAACACCGAGAGCATCGTTTCGTTCGTCAGCAC
>NZ_JBVVQT010000089.1:0-276 GCF_055811595.1 Mesorhizobium sp. WSM4814 | reverse complement strand
CGGTCGCTGACGCTGGCGGAGTGGCGGGATGTTGTCCGGGCGTGGGTGTTTCTGCCGGCGGGTGGTGACGTGACGATTGCCGTCCGCAAAGACAACGACGCCGGCCGCGCGCTCCGCCTAATCGCCGCCTACCCCGGCGAGTACGACGGCCCCCGGATGGCCGCAGAGTTGTGGCCAGTCAAGCGCACGGCGCCGCGGTTTGCCTCCGTGGCCGAGTACGCGGTTTGGCGCCGGGATCACATTGTGGTCAAGCAGGTGCCGCGCCCTCCGAAGCGA
>NZ_JBVVQT010000088.1:0-280 GCF_055811595.1 Mesorhizobium sp. WSM4814 | reverse complement strand
CAGAAGCTCGCGCAGCGCCGAGGCTTCCAGCATCTGGTCGGCGAGCAGCTTCTTCAGCTTCGCGTTCTCGTCTTCCAAGGCCTTCAGGCGCTTGGCGTCGGACACGTCCATCCCGCCATACTTCGCCTTCCAGTTATACAGCGTCGCCTCCGAGATCCCGTGCTTGCGGGCCAAATCGCCGGCCTTCGCCCCCGCCTCATGCTCGCGCAAAACCGCGATGATCTGCTCTTCCGTAAACCGCTTTCTCTTCATCAGTCCGTCCTTCAAACGAGGCCGGACT
>NZ_JBVVQT010000087.1:0-284 GCF_055811595.1 Mesorhizobium sp. WSM4814 | reverse complement strand
CGCGCGCCGCCGGGGTGTGGGGGGGGGGGGGGGGGCGGGGGGGGGGGGGGGGGGGGTGGGGCGGGGGGGGGGGGGGGGCCCCCCCCCCCCCCCCCCGGGGGGGGGGGGGGGGGCCGCCCCCCCCCCCCCCCCCCCCCCCCCGGGGCGGGGGGGGGGGGGGGGGCGGCGGGGCGGGCGGGGCCGGGGGGGGGGGGGGGGGCGGGGGCCGGGGGGGGGGGGGCGGCGGCGGGCCCGGGGCGTAGGGGGGGCTGCGGGTGTAGGAGCAGGCCCGAGAGCAACGAGTG
>NZ_JBVVQT010000086.1:0-337 GCF_055811595.1 Mesorhizobium sp. WSM4814 | reverse complement strand
TCGTCGTCGAGCGGCAGCAATTCGAAGCTGACGGCGGGTGCTTCGCGTGCAACACGCTCCACGACCTTTTCGAAAAACACAAGTGTAACGAAATCGGAAACCACAATCCGGAAGCGGCGATCGGATTGAGCCGGGTCAAACGGATCCCAAGAAATAATCGAGCACTGGATGTGCAGGAGTGCGCCGCGAACTGCGGGGGCGAGTGTTTCCGCACGCGTTGTAAGAACACGTTCGCGGCCGCTCATCGTAAACAGTTCATCGTTGAAATAATCGCGCAGCCGGGCGACGGCCGCGCTCATGGCCGGCTGACTTAGGTTGATGCTGCTTGCCGCCGCCG
>NZ_JBVVQT010000085.1:0-353 GCF_055811595.1 Mesorhizobium sp. WSM4814 | reverse complement strand
ATAGCTGCGCTCGATGACGGCGCCCCACAGGATGAGGATGTTGATGCCGGAATAGCGGCGCCCGGTGGCGGCATTCCGCGGCAGACCGAGGTCGGCCTTTGCGCTGCCCCATGGCTTGACCCACGGCACGGTGCCGCGCTCCAGTTCGGCAATGATGCGGTCCGTGATCTCCTGATAAAGGCTGGCGCCCGGGCGCCCGCCCTTAGCCGAGCCAACCTCTGCGCTGGCGCAACGCTTGTTGTTTGCACGCATTCCTTCGTCCTCCGCTCTTCAATCCCGCGCCTTTCCCCGGAAGCGGGGTGGGCGGCGAGACGCGACCGGAAAGGCCCGCCGTCGGAGGCGGACCGCATCCG
>NZ_JBVVQT010000084.1:0-441 GCF_055811595.1 Mesorhizobium sp. WSM4814 | reverse complement strand
ACGGTCGCGGTCGTGGTGCCGTCGCCGGCGATGTCGTTGGTCTTCGAAGCAACTTCGCGGACCATCTGCGCGCCCATGTTCTCGAACTTGTCCTCAAGCTCGATTTCCTTGGCGACGGTGACGCCGTCCTTGGTGATGCGCGGTGCGCCGAACGACTTGTCGATGACGACATTGCGGCCCTTGGGGCCGAGCGTCACCTTCACTGCGTCGGCGAGGATGTTGACGCCGCGCAGCATGCGCTCACGGGCATCGCGAGAGAATTTTACGTCTTTGGCAGCCATTTTTAGCTCCTGGCAGGGGCTTGAATTGAGCCCTGGGATTTAAGTGATGGTGAGGCCGAGATTCAGCCGATGATGCCCATGACGTCGGATTCCTTCATGATCAGAAGGTCTTCGCCATTGAGCTTGACTTCGGTGCCCGACCACTTGCCGAACAGGATGC
>NZ_JBVVQT010000083.1:0-464 GCF_055811595.1 Mesorhizobium sp. WSM4814 | reverse complement strand
TTTTTCGAAAAGGTCGTGGAGCGTGTTGCACGCGAAGCACCCGCCGTCAGCTTCGAATTGCTGCCGCTCGACGACGAGCCCGATGAGCTTCTCCGGCGCGGTGACGTCGATTTTCTGATTTGTCCAGAATTGTTCATGTCGAGCGCGCATCCAAGAGCGGCGCTGTTCGACGACACGCTCGTGTGCGTAGGCTGCCCCACAAACAAGCAGCTGCCACAGCAGCTTACATTCGAGAGATACATGTCGATGAGGCACGTTGCGGCCAAGTTCGGGCGAGCGCCGAAGCCCTCCATCGAGGAGCGGTTTTTTCTTGAGCATGGCCTCAAGAGACGTGTCGAGGTTATCGTGCAGGCGTTTAGCATGATCCCGCCGATGGTCTCAGGCACAGCTCGTATAGCGACCATGCCCTTCCGGCTGGTTGAGCATTTCAAGAAAACCTTCCCGCTGCGGATCATCGAACTTCC
>NZ_JBVVQT010000082.1:0-503 GCF_055811595.1 Mesorhizobium sp. WSM4814 | reverse complement strand
GAGCGCGCTCATGCCGCGATCTCGTCTTGTTGCGCGCCTTCGGCCTCGGCGTTAAAGCCAAGCAGGAAATCGGCGGCTTTCGAGGCCAGGCTGGCGGCGCGGAAAATGGCGCGGTTGTCCTCGTGCAGAACGGCGAGCCATGAGCCGATGTAATCGGAATGGCGCACGGTCGGCTCGATAGCGAGGCTGCTGCAGATGAAGGCTGCGGCGATCTCGGCGACCAGTTCCTCGCGCGCATAGGTCCTGGAGCCGAACGAGCCGGAGAGGTCGCGCGCCAGCCGCGCCGGGTGGCCGGTCCAGTGGCCAAGCTCGTGAAAGCAGGTCCGGTAATAGTCGATCTGGTGGAAAAAAGCCGGCTGGGGCGGCACCTGGATGGTGTCGCTGCCCGGCATGTAGAAAGCGCGATCGCCGCCGATGCGGAAATCGGCGCCGCTTGCTCGAATAAGCGCCTCGGCCTGCGGAACGATTTCGCGCGCCGGCAGCGGCTCGGCGGCGGCATGGAG
>NZ_JBVVQT010000081.1:0-539 GCF_055811595.1 Mesorhizobium sp. WSM4814 | reverse complement strand
ATCGAGGAGACCACCTCGGACTACGACAAGGAGAAGCTGCAGGAACGTCTCGCCAAGCTGGCGGGCGGCGTTGCCGTGATCCGCGTCGGCGGTGCGACCGAGATCGAAGTCAAGGAAAAGAAGGACCGCGTCGATGACGCCCTCAACGCGACCCGTGCGGCCGTCGAAGAAGGCATCGTTCCCGGCGGCGGCGTCGCACTGCTGCGCGCTTCGCTGGCCATCACCGTCAGCGGCGCCAACTCAGACCAGACCGCCGGCATCGCCATCGTGCGTCGTGCGCTGCAGGCTCCGGCTCGCCAGATCGCGGCCAACGCCGGTGCGGAAGCATCGATCGTTGCCGGCAAGATCCTCGAGAACACGGGCCCGACCTTCGGCTTCAATGCCCAGACCGGCGAATATGGCGACATGATCGCCATGGGTATCGTCGATCCGGTCAAGGTCGTGCGCACAGCTCTCCAGGATGCGGCCTCGGTCGCCGGCCTGCTGGTCACCACCGAAGCCATGATCGCGGAGGCTCCGAAGAAGGAGTCGGCTGGCGG
>NZ_JBVVQT010000080.1:0-593 GCF_055811595.1 Mesorhizobium sp. WSM4814 | reverse complement strand
ATGCCGACGCACGGATCGTGGCGGCCCTTGGTCATGATCTCGACGTCGTTGCCGTCCTTGTCGATCGACTTTCGCGGGGTCAGGATCGACGAGGTCGGCTTGACGGCGAAGCGCGCGACGATCGCCTGGCCGGTCGAGATGCCGCCGAGGATGCCGCCGGCATTGTTGGACAGGAAGACCGGCTTGCCGTCATTGCCGATACGCATCTCGTCGGCATTTTCTTCGCCGGTGATGCGGGCGGCCTCGAAGCCGTTGCCGATCTCGACACCCTTGACGGCATTGATCGACATCAGGCCCGAGGCAATGTCCTGGTCGAGCTTGGCGTAGATCGGCGCGCCCAGGCCTGCCGGAACGCCGTCGGCGACGATCTCGATTACCGCGCCGACCGAGGAACCCGCCTTGCGGATGCCGTCAAGATACGCGGTGAAGACGGCGACCGATGCCGGATCGGGCGTGAAGAATGGATTTTCGGCGTCGCCAACGAAATTCCAGTTCCAGTTGGCGCGGTCGATCGATTTTTCCCCCATCGACACCATTGCGCCGCGCACGATCATGCCGGGCACGACCTTGCGGGCCAAGGCTCCGGCCGCCAC
>NZ_JBVVQT010000079.1:0-595 GCF_055811595.1 Mesorhizobium sp. WSM4814 | reverse complement strand
CAAGCCCGCTGGTTACTCGCTCCGGTCTTCGCAGTTTCGATCACATTCCTGGCGATTGGAATAATCGTTAGCTAAGGCCAACCAATTTGACATCTGCGCAGCTACGTCCCTTCCTGCGCCGATAAAGGACCACCCGCCATTCCTCGATTTGGCGGGTGGTCCGTGCGGCTGAGCAAAGTCCACCCGGCGAAGGCCTCTCAGTGGTTCAAAGTCAGAGGGGCGGAGACACCTCACAGCAGGTCTTCGGCAACCCCGTCGAATTTCCTAAGGCCTATGCTTGGAGGCTGTCGCTTAAGAAGCCCCTGTTCACTTGCGGCCGCCTTGAAGGCATCGAACGCGGCTTGTTGGGTGCAGTGTCCGGCTAGGCAATCCTCGATCATTCGAATTGCTTCAAGTCGGGATGGCTTGCCCATGAATGGCCATGGTTGCTGAAGCGCCGTCTCAGCATCAGGGATCGACGCAACCAGCATCGATCTGTCATTCAGGTAAATTGTAATCGGAATAAACGCCGGCATCTGTGTCGCTCTCCAGAATTGAAGTGGCTAAACGCGAAGACATGGCGGTGGTTGCATGAATGTTCGTCGGGGCAGTGGTG
>NZ_JBVVQT010000078.1:0-617 GCF_055811595.1 Mesorhizobium sp. WSM4814 | reverse complement strand
GATTGCGCTACCCTAAGGTCAATCTGGGCGGCGGGACGGTCATCATGGCACGACCCGACGCTCGATATTGGTCGAGCGGGAGCCCCGATGACCGCCCTAGACGCCATTGACGCCGATGCGAGGCGCCCGCTCTCGGGCACAGGCCGGATCGCCAAGCTGGCGGCGCCGCGCAGCGCCAGGATATTGAGGCGGAACCGCGTTCTCGAAGCGATCGGTCAAAAATCGCGTTCGAGCGTCTGCTGGGTGGCTGCGCCGGCCGGCTACGGCAAGACGACGGCGGTCATCGACTACCTCGAAAGCGTCGCGGCACCGCATGTTTGGTTCCGCATCGACGAGGGCGACCAGGATATCGCGCGCTTCTTTCAATATCTCGCGCAGTCGCTCGCCTCACCCGCGGTTGGAAACCTGCCGGTCTTCGGCGTCGAGTATGCCGAGCAGCCGAAGGAATTCGCCAGGCGCTTCTTCAGAGCCTATTTCGCGCGGTTGAAGCCCGGCACCATTCTGGTCCTCGACGATTTGCAGGACGCCGACACGCCCGAATTCCGGGCGGTGCTTTCGGTGATGTTCCGTGAACTTCCTGACACGGTCCGCTGCATCTGCGTCTCGCGCACGCTGCC
>NZ_JBVVQT010000077.1:0-628 GCF_055811595.1 Mesorhizobium sp. WSM4814 | reverse complement strand
TCGACTGCCACGGCCGCGTCGCGGCAATAGGCGTCGGCGCCGACGGCCTTGCCGAATTCCTCGTTGAGCGGGGCACCGCCGACCAGCACGACGTAGTCGCCGCGGATGCCCTTTTCCTTCATCGTGTCGATGACGACCTTCATGTAGGGCATGGTCGTCGTCAGCAGCGCCGACATGCCGATGATGTCAGGCTGGTGCTGTTCGATGGCGTCGAGGTATTTTTCCACCGCATTGTTGATGCCGAGGTCGATGACGTCGAAGCCGGCGCCCTCCATCATCATGCCGACAAGGTTCTTGCCGATATCGTGGATGTCGCCCTTGACGGTGCCGATCACCATCTTGCCCTGCTTCGGCGCGCCGGTGGCGACAAGCAGCGGACGCAGGATGAACATGCCCGCCTTCATCGCGTTGGCCGACAACAGCACTTCCGGCACGAACAGGATGCCGTCGCGAAAATCCTCGCCGACGATGCGCATGCCTTCGACCAGTGCCTCGGTCAGCACCTTGTAAGGCGCCCAGCCGCGCTCGAGCAGGATGTTGGTGCCTTCCTCGATCTCTTCCTTCAGCCCGTCATAAAGGTCATCGTGCATCTGCTGCACGAGTTCGTCGTCGGAAAGCTCGGAAAGGA
>NZ_JBVVQT010000076.1:0-641 GCF_055811595.1 Mesorhizobium sp. WSM4814 | reverse complement strand
CGCTCTTCCTCGCATTCCCCGGTCCGCTGTTTCTGCACGAGCGAGCCAGCTTCTGGTCGCACGCCGCCGCAGAAAAATTGCGTCGCGATCTGATCGATCTTGGATTGCGGATCGGCCAGCGGCTGGAGACAACCGGCAACGCCCAGGAAGCGCGCTCGGTCTATCTGAGGGCGTTGGACCTCTATCCGGATGCCGGACCCGCCTGCAAGGCGCTGATCAGGGAGCGGCTGTCGCGCCGCGATTTCGAAGGCGCGGTCGACGACTATGCACGCTACGAACGGGCGCTGCGTGCTGCCGGCGAAGCGGCGCCCGCTGCGGAATTACGCGCCTTGGTCGAACCCTATCTTATGCGGCACACGCTCTGAAGACGGTTTCTTGCGCTGTCTTGGCGAAACACCGGGCTATCGTCGCTCTGGCAGCCACCCCTCACCCTCCGAGCAGGATGTTTGCCAGGAGAAGGGCTGCCAGGATCAGAACGAGGCCGGCGATCGCGTCCATCCGCTGGCTGCGCGTCAGCCCCCGCCGTTGCCGCTTCATCTGCGAAGCCCCTACGAATTGTCGCAGGATTGCGCTACCCTAAGGTCAATCTGGGCGGCGGGACGGTCATCATGGCACGACCCGACGCTCGATATTGGTCGAGC
>NZ_JBVVQT010000075.1:0-731 GCF_055811595.1 Mesorhizobium sp. WSM4814 | reverse complement strand
GCTCGTATAGCGACCATGCCCTTCCGGCTGGTTGAGCATTTCAAGAAAACCTTCCCGCTGCGGATCATCGAACTTCCGCTGCCGCTTCCCGCATTTACCGAGGCCGTCCAATGGCCCGCCCTTCACAACGGCGATGCGGCAAGCATCTGGATGCGAGAGATATTGTTACAGGAGGCGTCTCGAATGGCTTCTCCGCGAGACGCCAAAAAGGGTCGCGGGCACCCCTGACTTACTCCCGCGTCTCACGCCGCCATTCGCGTCAATAGCCCTTGTCGGACGAGATCGATACTCGCGGCAAGTGCGCCTGCGAGATCGTCCAGCGGGTGGGCTGCGTCGACAAACGGTGCGAATGAGAAGGGGCCCTCATAACCGCCATCAAGCAGCGCCTGGATCTGGCTGCCATTGTCGGAACCTGCCAGGACGCGATCCGGGTAAATCCAGTGGATTGGATCGTTCACGCTTGAAATGTGCACGAGACCAGTCAGTTCGCAGGAGAAGAATGGCTCCCCGGCGAGCGTGTGATGAAATGTGTCGTGCACGAGGCGGAAGACGGACTGGCCATCAATGGCGGCAATGGCCTTAGCCGCTTCGTTCTTCGATCGAAGCGAGCAGGTCTGGAAGCCCAGCGGCTCGATGAGACCGATCAGGCCGCGCGACTGGAGGATCGGCTTGAGCGCCTTCAAGGCAAAGCGGAGATCGCCCCGGCGCTCGCCATTGGCGGGCCAGGAGCC
>NZ_JBVVQT010000074.1:0-759 GCF_055811595.1 Mesorhizobium sp. WSM4814 | reverse complement strand
CTCAGCGACCTGCTGCCGCGGCTGGATGGCGGCGCTCGCAAACGGACCGAGATATGCATTCTTGCAGCGGCCGCGCTGGAGAGCCTGTGGGACCAGGGTCCACGCTACGGCGATCGGCTGAAGGTCTTCATGGAGGCGCTGCGCGACGTCAGCTGGCCAATGGTGCTCCTCAACGTTCCGGAATTGCTCGCCGATCTGCTTGGCGATGCGCTTGAGCGCGGCATCGAGCCCAAGCTTTGCTGGTCGCTTATCCGGGAACGCCGATTGGACGCGCCGCAACGGCGGCCCACCGCCTGGCCATGGCCGCTCAAGGTCCACGTCCTCGGAGGCTTTAGGCTCGAACTCGATGGAAACCCTCTTAATCTCGGCGCCAAGCCACCGACGAAGGCTCTCGACATCCTGCGGGTGCTGGCGATCTCGAAAGACAATACCTGCTCGCTGGAGACCGTTCAGGACTGGCTGTGGCCCGACCTCGACGGCGACCAGGCGCGGGCGGCATGCGAGCAGGCGCTGCATCGGCTACGCAAGCTGCTCGGGCGGACCGACCTCATCGTTCAGCGCGAAGGCAAGCTTCGCCTCGCGTCGGACAAGGTCTGGGTCGACATCGCCGACTGGGATGCACGGCTCAAATCCGTGACGACAGCCAATGGCGAGGCGGCCGGGCTGCGACCGCAAGCGGAAGCGCTCTTCCTCGCATTCCCCGGTCCGCTGTTTCTGCACGAGCGAGCCAGCTTCTGGTCGCACGCCGCCGCAGAAAAA
>NZ_JBVVQT010000073.1:0-774 GCF_055811595.1 Mesorhizobium sp. WSM4814 | reverse complement strand
CCATCCACTCACGCGAGAAGAGATTTTGTAATGCTCATCAGATCAAAGATCGGCACATTGGTCAGCTTTCGAATGTCCGATCGCCACTTTGGCATTCCGACACACTCGATCACGAGTGCTCGAACATTCTTGAGCGACCCATCGCTCAGTTCGCTTTCAAGACGCGTGACAAATTCGCCGCGGAGACTTTCTTCCGTCCAGCCACCGGATTCAAAGCAATCAGGCTCCTCAATAGCTTTCCAGGACGGGAGATCACTGAAGCCAACAATCCGCATGCGCCGAATTCCATCGTGATCACGCAGAAGTGCTTCGACGCACGGCTTTGAAAAGGTGAGCACCCCAATCGGGCCCGATGTTGCCGAGAGCGCCAGATCTAGAAAATCGAGACCACTAAGCAGCACTGGTGTTTCATTACTGCCTCTAAGCAACTTCCAGCCGCACCAGAAGAATCCGCAATTCGCGATTACGAGATCGGCCTCGCCTTCCAAGCGGTGTACGGCTTGAGTGACGCCCCGGACCGCACTGTCCGCCCCCGCCAGCGTCTCTCTCGGCCCGCCGCCGCTTGCGACTGCGTAGACAGTATCGAACGGCCACGATGCGGGGCATTCAATACTGCCAATACAATCTGAGCCAAGGCCGACCCTGTCGGTTGGAGAAAATCGTCCGTAGTCGGCAGTGAGATTGTTGTATTCCATCAAAGCAATGCCAAGCGTTGGGCCGGATCCTTTGGTCATTGCTATCTCTCCAGTTCAATTCTATAGCTCCTCCTCGATG
>NZ_JBVVQT010000072.1:0-857 GCF_055811595.1 Mesorhizobium sp. WSM4814 | reverse complement strand
CCGGGTAACGCCCCCGGGGGCCCGGGGGGGGGGGCTTGGGGTTAGTCCCCGCTGCTTTGAGCTGCCTTCGCAGCACAACTAAATAGTGACTGAGCGGAGCGATGACATGACCCAGACAGCGGAGCCTCGGGCAACCTGTCTTTCTTACACCGGCCAGTGCCGCCCCAAGGCCACCCGGGCGGGTGTCTCAAGCGTGCGGCCGGGGACGGACCCTCAAAGATTGCGACTTCCGTAACCCCAGCCTACACACCCGGCCTGACGCGCGTGCCCACCCAATGACGAGTGCCCACCCAATTGACCCCAGCATCAAGCGACAGGTCATTAGTAGCCGATACAGATCGCCCCCAAATCGGCCGCTTGAGCTAGCTCGGATAGACAATTCGGGTGAGCGGGTTCAACGGGCCAGCTCGGTCTTCACGAACACCGGAGGGGAGAACCAGATGGTTGCCATGGAGGGTAATTAGAGCGGGAAGAGGAACGATGTAGGCCCGCGCGGGTTTAGAATTGCGGCGGTCAGTTCTCCGTGGAATGCAGCCGCTGTGGGGTCCGTCGTTGTTCCCTCAACGGCGGCGGGCTCCCCCTTCAGCAGGACCCGTCAGGGCAGCTATGGAGTTTCGTCCCGACCGGCCTTTCCGATCGCCTCAAGCAATGATGCCAGAGTTGGCGTCAGTTCCTGTTCGACCTCCAGCCCAAGCAGCTTGTGTACGTGATGACGATTGTCCTCAACGCTGATGAACTGCTGAATGGCCTCGGAAAGTGAGGGGGGGGGGCGCATTAACCCCGGCATAAACACCTTTTCCATTGTTGAATGTCCCACCCAGCCCCCCCCCACCCCCCCGTCTAACGAATGGGTGCGT
>NZ_JBVVQT010000071.1:0-929 GCF_055811595.1 Mesorhizobium sp. WSM4814 | reverse complement strand
ATGGGCGCGCAGATGGTCCGCGAAGTTGCTTCGAAGACCAACGACATCGCCGGCGACGGCACCACGACCGCGACCGTTCTGGCGCAGTCGATCGTCCAGGAAGGCCACAAGGCGGTTGCCGCCGGCATGAACCCGATGGACCTGAAGCGCGGCATCGATCTCGCGGTTAGCGACGTCGTCTCGACGCTGATCAAGAACGCCAAGAAGATCAAGACCTCGGAAGAGGTTGCCCAGGTCGGCACCATCGCCGGCAATGGCGATGCCTCGGTCGGCTCGATGATTGCCGAAGCGATGCAGAAGGTCGGCAATGAGGGCGTCATTACGGTCGAGGAAGCCAAGACCGCCGAGACCGAACTCGAAGTCGTCGAAGGCATGCAGTTCGACCGCGGCTATCTCTCGCCCTACTTCGTCACCAACGCCGACAAGATGGTTGCGGATCTGGAAGACGCCTACATCCTTCTCCACGAGAAGAAGCTCTCCAACCTGCAGGCCATGCTGCCGATCCTCGAGGCTGTCGTGCAGACCTCGAAGCCGCTGGTCATCATCTCGGAAGACGTCGAAGGCGAGGCCCTGGCCACGCTGGTCGTCAACAAGCTGCGTGGCGGCCTGAAGATCGCCGCCGTCAAGGCGCCGGGCTTCGGTGATCGCCGCAAGGCCATGCTGGAAGACATCGCCATCCTCACCGGCGGCCAGGTCATTTCCGAAGACCTCGGCATCAAGCTCGAGAATGTCGGCCTCAACATGCTCGGCCGCGCCAAGAAGGTGTCGATCTCCAAGGAGAACACCACCATCGTCGACGGCGCCGGCAAGAAGGCCGAGATCCAGGGCCGCGTCGCCCAGATCAAGCAGCAGATCGAGGAGACCACCTCGGACTACGACAAGGAGAAGCTGCAGGAACGTCTCGCCAAGCTGGCGGGCGGCGTTGCCGT
>NZ_JBVVQT010000070.1:0-1026 GCF_055811595.1 Mesorhizobium sp. WSM4814 | reverse complement strand
GCCGCCGATTTCCTGCTTGGCTTTAACGCCGAGGCCGAAGGCGCGCAACAAGACGAGATCGCGGCATGAGCGCGCTCCATCGCCATGCGCGACCGCCTTGGGCTTCTGACGGCGCGCCGATGCGCCCGCGCTCGGCGCAGAAGCCGCTGGTATCCGCCTGTTTCAAAAGCCGCTCTCAATCAGCCCGAACCGTTTTGAAGGAAATTCCGCAATGATCCTGATCACCGACGACCTTTACGCCCAACTGCTCGCCAATGGCGCAACCGACACCGAAACCGACCATGTCCCGTTGGTAAAACTGTTCGATCCGACCGGGCCGGCAACCTGGCTTCTCACCGAACTCGACGCCGACGGCGACACGCTGTTCGGCCTTTGTGACCTCGGCTTCGGCTTCCCTGAACTCGGCAGCGTCAGCCTTGCCCAACTCGAATCCATCAAGGGTCCGCTTGGACTGGGAATCGAGCGCGACCTTCATTTCAAAGCGCGTTTTCCGCTGTCCGTTTATGCCGAGGCCGCGCGCAGCGCCGGCCAGATCACCGAAGCCGAGCGGCTTCTGCGGCGGGCGGCAGAGGCCCTCGGCAACTCCCATTCCAAGCTTCCGCCCGACACGGCGGAGCAAGAACGCCGATAAGGCAAAAAAACCGCCACCGCCGCATCGGCCTTCGGCCTCCCCGGCGGGGACAATCGCACCCCAAAAAGAAGGAGGAAGACCATGCAGCTTGCCCATATTCCTCTCGACCGGCTCAACATCTCCGCGCTCAACATGCGCGACGCAAGACGCGCGCCGTCCGCGCGCGCGGCGTCCTCGTGCCGCTTCTGGTGCGGCCCAACGGCTCGCCGGAAAGCTTCGAGATCGTCGCCGGACGGCGACGCTATTTCGCCGCGAATTTGCTCGCCGACGAGCGCGGCGAGGGCGATGCCTTGCCCTGCACCATCATGGAAGACGGCGACGACGCCCATGCCCTCGAAAGCCTCATTGATCGAGAACATCGCCCACCTCGACCCCGACGAAGTGTCGCAATGGGA
>NZ_JBVVQT010000069.1:0-1031 GCF_055811595.1 Mesorhizobium sp. WSM4814 | reverse complement strand
TGACCTGCCACTGAACTGTCATCCGGCGGCGATTAGAGCCTCAGCTGTTTCTGTTACGCCGTAGGGCGCGGGTTGAGCAACCGGCGAGACGCGAAGCCATATCGAGCAGAGCGGCATAGCCGGTTGCGGCGAGGGTTCCGGCGAAGGCCGCCGGGGTCTGGTAGGCGAGCGAGGAATGAGGCCTCGCCGTGTTAAAGTCCTGCCTCCATTCGGCGATGGCGCTTCGGGCGTGATCGAGGCCGAAGAACAGGCTCTCGTTCAACAGCTCATCGCGCATCCGGCCGTTGAAGGATTCGACGTAGCGATTTTGCATCGGCTTGCCCGGCGCGATGTAGTGCCATTCGACGCGATGATCCTTCGACCAGGCGAGGATCGCGTTCGAGGTGAACTTCGTGCCGTGGTCGGAGACGATCATGTCGGGCTTGCCGCGCTTGGCGATCAGGTCCGTCAGTTCGCGCGCGACACGCCGGCCGGAGATCGAGGTGTCAGGGATGGCGGCCAGGCATTCCCGCGTCACGTCGTCGACGATGTTGAGCACGCGGAAGCGTCGGCCGCAGGCGAACTGGTCGTGCACGAAGTCCAGCGACCAGCGCGCGTTCGGCTTCGCCTCGACCAGGATCGGCGCCCGCGTGCCGACCGCTCGTCGCCTTGCCCGACGCTTGCGCACCGCCAGCCCTTCCTCGCGGTAGAGCCGATAGATGCGGTTGATCCCCGATGCCTCGCCCTCGCGCCTGAGCAGAATGAACAGGCGTCGATAGCCGAAGCGCCGGCGCTCATTGGCGAGGTCGCGCAGACGGCGGCGCAGTTCCTGCTCGGGCGGACGCCGGAACTGGTAGCGGATCATTTTGCGATCGGCGCCCACGAAGGAACAGGCCCGCCGCTCCGACAAGCCTATCGTGGCTTGCAGATGCGCGACGGCTTCGCGCTAGGCGACGGGCCCTACCATTGTTTTGACAGAAGCTCGCGCAGCGCCGAGGCTTCCAGCATCTGGTCGGCGAGCAGCTTCTTCAGCTTCGCGTTCTCGTCTTCCA
>NZ_JBVVQT010000068.1:0-1057 GCF_055811595.1 Mesorhizobium sp. WSM4814 | reverse complement strand
TAGAGCGGGATGAAGAGAGGCTGAATCGAAGGGGGATTCCCAAATCAGCGGGGATTTGATTCAACATGCTGGCTGGGGATGGAGGCCAGGCATGGATGGGCAAGCCTTATTCGATGGATCTGCGCGAGCGGGTTGTTGGTGCGGTTGAGCAGGAGGGCCTGTCGCGGCGGCAGGCGGCGGCGCGTTTTGGGGTCGGCATCAGCACGGTCATCCGGTGGGTTCGCCGGCTGCGGGAAACGGGCATGGTGGAGCCCGGCAAGATGGGCGGGCGACGGCCGAAGAAGATTGCCGGTGCGCACCGCGACTGGCTTATCGAGCGCTGCCGCAATACAGACTTCACGCTGCGCGGCCTTGTGGCAGAACTGGCCGAGCGCGGGCTGAAGGTCGACTACCGCTCGGTGTGGGAGTTCGTCCGTGCCGAGAAGCTGACGCACAAAAAAAGACGCTGATCGCCGCCGAGCAGGATCGGCCCGATGTGGCGCGTCGGCGGGCGCAGTGGAAGGCCCATCAGGGCCGGATCGCCGCCTCCCGCCTGGTCTTCATCGACGAGACCTGGACCAAGACCAACATGGCTCCGCTCCGGGGCTGGGCGCCGCGCGGCCAGCGCCTGAAAGCCAAGGTGCCGCATCGACGCTGGAAGACCATGACCTTCCTGGCTGCCCTGCGCCACGACCGCGTCGACGCCCCCTGGCTCATCGACGGGCCGATCAACGGCGAGCGCTTCCGGCTCTACGTCGAGAAGGTGCTCCTGCCCACCCTCAAGCCGGGCGACATCGTCGTCATCGACAATCTCGGCTCGCACAAGGGCAAGGCCGTCCGGCACGCCATCCGCAAAGCCGGCGCCAAGCTCTTCTTCCTGCCCAAATACTCGCCGGACCTGAATCCAATCGAGCTGCTCTTCGCCAAGCTCAAGCACCTGCTGCGAAAGGCCGCCAGACGCACCACCGACGCCGTCTGCAGCGCCATCGGCCAAATCCTCGACACCGTCACATCAAAGGAATGCGCCAACTACTTCACCGAGGCCGGCTATGTCCCAACCTAAAATCATCGCGCTCTA
>NZ_JBVVQT010000067.1:0-1099 GCF_055811595.1 Mesorhizobium sp. WSM4814 | reverse complement strand
GCCTCGGGGGCCCAATTGGCCCCCCCTCGGCGGATTTTGGGCAGACTCCGCCCCCTCATGCCGGCTTCCTCACCGGGAAGAGGACGGCGGCCGCCCGTTGCAGATTGTAGGCGCAGCCGGCAAGCACGCACTGCGTCCGGTTGGTCGCCAGGTTGAAGAAGCGCAGCCGCCGCATGCCGTAGCGCTGCTTGAACACCGCAAACGGCCGCTCCACCGCCGCCCGCACCTTGGAGATCAACCGGTTGCGCTGCTTCTGGCGTGGCGTCAGCGGATGGTGCTTGTTGGGCCGATGCATCAACCGGTCCTTGATGCCGGCCTGCTTAAGCCGGGCATGCCGGGCATGGGTGTAATAGGCCTGGTCGCCATAGGCCGCCTCTTCGTCGCCGCAGATCAGCGTGTCGGCCGGCTCGGTGTCGGTGATCGAAGCATCGGTGAAGTGCATCCGCCGGATCAGCGTGTGAGTCTCGTCGACGCCGTTGTGCACCTTATAGCCGAACGTGGACTTTTTGCCCTTGCGTCCCCAACGCGCATCGGGGTCGGCCGATGGCCGCGCCGACGTCTCCTCACCCTTCTTCGGCTTCGCCGGCGGGCGGGCGGCGGCCTGCATGAACGATGCATCAATCAGCGTGCCGCGCTTGAGGATCAGGCCCTTCTGCTCAAACTGCCGGGTGATCTCATCGAACACCCGATCAATCAGCCCGTCGCACTTCAGCTCTTCGCGGAAGCGCCACAGCGTCGAATGGTCCGGCGTGTGGTCCGACAGGCTGAAGCCGGCAAAGCGGCGGAACGACAGCCGGTCGCGCAGCTGCATCTCAAGGGCGGGGTCGCTGAGATTGTTCCACACGCCCAAAAACAGACAGCGCAGCAATGTCTCGGCTGGATAGCTGGTGTTGCCCTTCCCCGGCCCGCTGCGCTGACCAAGAAGTGCCCGGATCGGCATCCAGTCGATGACCGTCGCGATCTGGTCGAGCTGCGTCGTATCCGACAGCGCCAGCGCATCCGCCAGGCTCAGTTGACCAACAACACGATCGACCATCCGAATCATCTCCCTCTCTTCCTTACCCCCGGAATCATCAATCCGATTCTGTGCAAAGGCCTC
>NZ_JBVVQT010000066.1:0-1222 GCF_055811595.1 Mesorhizobium sp. WSM4814 | reverse complement strand
GTGCGAGGACATCGCGAACAGTTTTGCCATCCTATTGAGCAAGGGCATTGAGGTCGATGGTCTCTATTTTCTGATGTCTGAACCAGGCGTCGAAGACGCCGTCGGCAGCGGTTGGGCGAAAGGCGACGGACTTTCCGGCGAAGGCCCTGCACAGGCGCACGCTGTGGCCGAGAATGGAGACGAAGCCATGCTGCTGAACGCGGCGGATGAGATCGTCCTTGGCATAGTCGAACGGCTCGACGACGGTTTCGCGATACTGGCGCTGCGAGACGCGGTAGCGGTCGAGCGGCACGGCGCCGCCAAGCGCGTCGTGCGGACGCTCGGTGTTGTAGACGTGACGCCAGCGATCGAAGGCGTCCTGGGCCTTGGGGAGATCGGCAAAGGGCGGTCCCTGCAGCGCTTCGGCTTTGAGCGAGCGATGGAAGCGCTCGTCCTTGCCGAGCGTCTGCGGGTGGCAAGGCCTGGAATGGCTGACGGCGACGCCGGCCTCGATCAGCCAGACGGTGAGCAGCGTGAAATTGTTGCGGCCGCCGTCGCCCCACGGCGGGCCGTTGTCGGTGGCGATACGCCACGGCAGGCCGTAGCGGCGGAAGGCGGCGATCAGCCGGGCCTTCACGGTTGCGGTGGTCTGATCGGCGCAGGCCGACAGCGCGATCGAGAAGCGCGAATGGTCGTCGAGCACGGTGAGCGGATGCAGCCGGCCGCCACGCAAGGCGACGTGGCCCTTGAAGTCCATCTGCCACAGATCGTTGGGAGCTTCGTGCTCGAAGCGGATGAAGGGCTGGGCCCCGCCGCCCAGCGCGCCCAGCTCGATGCCGTTGCGGCGCAGGATGCCGGTCACCGTCGAGGCCGCGGGCGTGCCGATGCCGTCGCGGGCGATGACGCGCGCGATCTTGCGTCCACCCCAAGCCGGATGCGCCGCACGCACCGAAAGCGCAGCCGCTTCCACCTCCGGCGCGCACTGCGCCGGGCTCGATCGCGGCCGCCGCGACTGCTCGGCCAGTCCTGCCTCGCCCTCGCTCCGGTAGCGCAAAAGCAGCTTGTGGCCGCACGTCCGTCCGATGCCGAAGCGCCGACACAACGCGCTCACATTCGCCCCCTCCGCCGAGGCCAGCCTCACGAACTCCAACTTCTGCTTCATCGCACTTCTGTCCTTGAATGGCATCCCGAACCCCCTCGCGCACAATGCGCAAAACTGTTCGCGATGTCCTCGCACACCTGT
>NZ_JBVVQT010000065.1:0-1327 GCF_055811595.1 Mesorhizobium sp. WSM4814 | reverse complement strand
TGTCCGAACCGGATAGATAGGTAACAGAATGGACTAATTGCATGGGTGACAGTTTTCTCCTCTGCCGGGAGGACTGGCGATGGTTTGGCGAGAGACTGACATCATGGATGAGCGGCTTCGGTTTGTTGTGGCGTGCCTGGCGGGTGATGAGACGATGACGCAGCTGTGTGCTGACTTCGGGGTGTCGCGCAAGATCGGCTACAAATGGCTGGGACGGTACCGGGAGTTCGGCCCGGAAGGTCTGCATGACCGGCCGCGGGCGCCGCTCAATCATGGCCGGGCGACGGCGGTGGATCTGGTGGAGCGGATCGTTGCTTCGAAGGAGGCACATCCACTGTGGGGGCCGAAGAAGATCATGGCGCGGCTCAAGCGCACCGTTCCCGAGTTGGCCTGGCCGTCGGCCTCGACGGCTGGCGCGATCCTGGAGCGGCATGGGCTTGTCGGTCGGCGGCGCGCCCGCTGGAAGGCGGCGGGCAACGGACCATGGCCGCCGGCCGAGGAGCCGAACGCGGTGTGGACGGGCGACCACAAGGGCTGGTTCCGCACCCGTGACGGGTGGCGCTGCGAACCGTTGACGGTGATGGATGCGTCGTGCCGCTTCCTTTTGGCGCTCGAAGCGACGGGCTCGACGGCGGACGACGAGGCCTGGCCGGTGTTCGAGCGGCTGTTTGAGGAACATGGCCTGCCGGATCGGTTCAGAAGCGACAATGGCTCGCCTTTCGCGTCGGCCGGCGTCACCGGGCTGACGCCGCTGTCGGTGCGCTTTATCAAGCTCGGCATCACGCTGGAGCGGATCGCACCCGGCAAGCCGCAGCAGAACGGATGCCACGAGCGCTTCCACCTGACCATGCTGCCGCTGGCCAAGGCGCCGGAGGCCGACAGAACCGCCCAGGGCCAGGCTTTCGAAGCCTTCCGGCGCAGCTACAATGAGGAGCGTCCGCATGAGGCGCTGGCCATGGACACCCCGGCGCAGCATTACCGCTCCTCGTCGCGCGCCATGCCCGCGACACCGCCCGAGCCCGATTATCCGGCCGAGGCGGCAGTGCGCAGCGTGCGCCACAATGGCGAGATCAGGTGGAACGGTGGTTTCGTCTACGTTTCCAAGACGCTGGCCGGCGAAGCGGTCGCCGCCATCGAAACCGAGGATGGCCAATGGGCGCTCAACTTCCATGCCCACCCGCTCGGGATCCTCGACACGAGGCGCATGAAGCTTGTCCGCCGCAGCGCCGCGCCAACCAAACCGCTTGGCGCTGCGGCGGACACTACAGGGGGAAAACTGTAACCCATGTATCCGGTTCAAAGTGTTACCCATCTATCAACTGGACAC
>NZ_JBVVQT010000064.1:0-1409 GCF_055811595.1 Mesorhizobium sp. WSM4814 | reverse complement strand
ATGCCCGCTATCCCCATCTGTCCGGCGAACACCGGGACGTTATTGATCGGGCGATCACTCACGCTGCGGTTCAGCAAAAATATAGCAAGAGCACGGTCCGAAAATACTCGCATGCGCTTCGCTTTTTGGCAAATGACCTCGGCGCTCGTGGCCAAGCGATTGATCTAAAAAATCACCAATCCCTGGTCGATCACGTCGATGCTTTCTTTCCGCAAAACAAAGGCATAAAGACGGCGTTGACCGTCCTGCGTGCGTATCATGAGCCGGGCTATTCAGCTACTCCCGGGCGGCCAGCGCCGGTGCCCTCAAAGGCAGACGCGCGTGTCTTGGAACAAGTGGCCAGTGACAGCAGCTTGGCCTCAAGCACCCAGGCTATCTATGGTCGTACTCTTCGCAGATTTTCTGAGGCGCTTGAGAGTCGCGGCCAGACGATCTCTGGGCTGGATCACGATTCGCGGGTCAAATTCGCCGAAGGGTTGTTTCCAGACGACCGCAATCTCATCTTCGCGTTGCAACGGGTTCGCGATGCGGAGGCCGCATCACCTGTCGCGAGTGGCGCCCGTGCTACCCGCCATCCCCATCTGTCCGACGAACACCGGGACGTTATTGATAAGGCGATCGCCCACGCTGCGGCTCAGCAACACTATAGCGAGAGCACGGTCCGAACATACACGTATGCACTTCGCCGATTGGCAAATGATCTCGGCGCTCGTGGCCAAGCGACTGATCTAAAAAATCACCAATCCCTGGTCGATCACGTCAATGCTTTCTTTCCGCGAAACGAAGGCATAAAGACGGCGTTGCACGTCCTCCGTGCGTATCATGAGCCGGGCTATTCAGCTACTCCCGGGCGGCCAGCGCCGGTGCCCTCAAAGGCAGACGCGCGTGTCTTAGAACAAGTGGCCAGTGACAGCACCTTGGCCTCAATCACCCAGCTTGTCTATGGTCGTACTCTTCGCAGATTTTCTGAGGCGCTTGAGAGTCGCGGCCAGACGATCTCCGGGCTGGATCATGATTCGCGGATCAAATTCGCCGAGGGGTTGTTTCCGGGCGACAGCAATCTCATCTTCGCGTTGCAACGGGTTCGCGCTGCGGAGCGCGCGTCAGACGGGGTTCCCGAGGCGCTCCGGCCGCTGTTCGATGATCGAGTCGACGAGCCGCCAACCAATCCAGCGGAGCTTCTGCGACTGGAACAGGGGTTCCGCGAAGTGCTTCAGCGACGGCAGGATGATCAAGCCGCCTCGTCTTTTTTCAGCGACCCAGGGATGCCCGCTGGACCGGATGACCGCAACAGCAGCGTGGCCGGCGCTTTCGCAGCGGCCGGCTCTGGGTACGCCGGAGTTGAGGCCGCCGCCCCGCCAGCGTTAGCTGCCAGCCAACACCGGCCCTGGCCGGATGCGCTTGACCAG
>NZ_JBVVQT010000063.1:0-1784 GCF_055811595.1 Mesorhizobium sp. WSM4814 | reverse complement strand
CTCAACCCGCGCCCTACGGCGTAACAGAAACAGCTGAGGCTCTAATCGCCGCCGGATGACAGTTCAGTGGCAGGTCACTCTCTCCCAGCGATTCATTCTCGCCTGTTCGCAATGAAAGTCATAAGACAAGCGCGTCGCATTCGACCGGCCTCATACGACGCGCTTAGGTTCTTGTTTTGATGCATGTCGTTACCGCAAAACCGCTGCACACTTTTGCGCGACATGCATTAGCAGCGGGACGAATTTTCGGTCTGCGCCGGCAGGACGGTGCCGAAAGCAGATCTCGGCAACACGGCAGATGGCGGCCTGATCCCAATGATAACGACGCCAAGTCCTTGTCGATGTCCCTGCATCTATTGATCTATTGCGCCTTGCCAGCGACCCGAAACTCCGCTCGGCTGGATGGCGCGGCTGCTCTGCTATCGACAATATCGCAGTTGAATTGCGGATGGCCGAGCGCGCCGGTCCAAACGGTATACCACATTGACCGGCGCCAGCCGGCGCTCGAGTCCTTAGTGCCCCGTATGGCTAAGCGCCTCCGGTGAGGCTAAAGTGACCGACGAGCCAGTTCACGGCTTCGCTCTGGTCTCGTTGGATCATGTGAGCTGCTTTAAGCAGGTGGAATTCCGAATTTTCGATCATCTTCGCCAGCCTCCATCCGCGCTGTGGCGCCACGGTGGCGTCATTCGCGGACCAGATAAGCATTGTCTTCCCGTAAAGCCGATCGATGTAGGGGAAGATATACTCCTGCTGCAGCAGGATATAACGTCTCATGTCCTTTTCTTCTATAGGCAGGTGCTTTCGGACCTCCCATTTTCCGCGCGTCGCAGGGCGCCTGTAAGCTATCCGACGATACTCCTCTAGCTCCGCTTCATACGGAACCGCCCCGTGTGCGATTGGGCCTCTCCGCACATACTCCTCTTCACTCGGCATCGGCCCGGTATAGTCATATGCCACGGTGGCTGCATTGAGCCATGCATCGTCACGCTCGTCTCCAAATGGCTCAGGTCCAATTGGCGGCGAAACCGCGCTAGATGTAAGCAGAACGGCTTTTGAAACAAGATCGGGACGGACGATCGCGACCCTCGCAGCGACGTATGATCCTTCTGAATGACCTACCAGCGTGATCTGCTTCAAATCCATTGCTTCAATGAAATTAATGACATGGTCCACCCGACCGAGCCGGTTGATATATTGGCCAGGATTAGGATCGTCCGTCCCTCCAAATTGGAGTTGATCAAGCGCGATCACTCTGAAACGATCGGATAGGCCATGCAGTTGCCAAATCCAGCTTAACCTCGCATCTAAGATTCCACCTGGGGACGCCCCATGCAGAAGCACAATCGGATGACCGGCTCCCGCCTCATAGTAAGCCGAACCGATCCCGCCAACTGATATGCGTTGTTCAGGGATGAGCGTTTTGCCGGTCGGCCGCGGCGCCGGCGCTGCGCTGGCAAGAGGCGAATTGGCGCCGACGCCGCGGCTGATATCGTCGAGTTCTTGAGACATTGGGATGCTCCTAACCACTTTTTTGTGTGTGCGCTGGGGCCATTGTTTGAGATGGAAGCATCCAGTGGGTCGCATGGCCCGCGCCCTCTCCATAACGCAATGGGCCGCTATCACATTTCGTGGAAACAGGGAGCTTCCCGCCAACCTGCACCAGATGCCAAGTCAGCGCCTTTCGTTCCAGAATCTCAACAAACCTCACCATCCACTCACGCGAGAAGAGATTTTGTAATGCTCATCAGATCAAAGATCGGCACATTGGTCAGCTTTCGAATGTC
>NZ_JBVVQT010000062.1:0-1826 GCF_055811595.1 Mesorhizobium sp. WSM4814 | reverse complement strand
AGCGCGGCCGCTGCAAGAATGCATATCTCGGTCCGTTTGCGAGCGCCGCCATCCAGCCGCGGCAGCAGGTCGCTGAGCAGCGCTGCGGCTTCGCGCGGCTTCCTGTCGGCGAGCAGCACCTGGAACTTCGTGATGCAGTGCGCCCAGCGCTCGACCATCGGCTCGTTGGCGGCCTCGCTCGCCGCCATGAAGCGCTCGCAATCCTCATAGGCAGCCGCGAAATCGGCTTGCCTGGCATGAAGCGCGGCATAGCAATTGGCGACGATGGCGACCTGTGTGCTGAAACGGCTGTCGGCGATCTCGGCCAGGCGCTCGACCACCTGGTCGAGCTCGGCAAAGTCGTTGCGGAACTTCATCTGCATCTGAAGATGATACAGGCCACCGAACTCCACACCCTTGAGCGACTCGCGCTCACCGATGGCGATCGCCTCCCGCAACGCCGCTTCGGCCGACGGGTAGGGAAAACCCCGTCTCTTATACGGGAAGTAACGGCCACTCTTGGCGCCAAACTCAACCAGCCACATGCCGAGCACCCAAGGCAGCACCTCCTTGTCGCTCAAATCCTCGACAACGCTGTCGACGGCCTTGGTGAACAGATCGGCCCGCATGACCGATACCGAATGCTCGATCAGCGTTTCGCTGGCAAGCAGACGCAATCCGCTTGGGTCGTGCTCGGGATTCCGGGTCAGCCGCTCCAGCAGTTCGGTTTCCAGCGCTTGCCCGGCCGGGCTGTTGCGGTAGTAGTCGTCGCCGAAGTTCAGCGCCCGCACCATGCCGATGCGCACCAGCATCGCTTCCTCGGAAGGCAGTTCCGGCAGGCCGCGCTCGATGATCTCGAACGCCCGGCGGGTCCAGGCCGAAAGACCCTCATAGGTGCGCCAACTGTCCGTCTTGACCAGAACCGCGCGCGACACCGCAAGACACAGACCGCGCAGATCGTCGGCCGCGCCAAAGGCATGCCATGCCTTCGACAGCCAGTGCTCTGCCGCGGCGTCGTTCGGCATGTGGGCCACGCCCAGCCAATAGAAATGCCAGCCGTTCATGAACGCTTCCGGCAACCGGCCGGCCCATTCGATGAAGGTCGTTCGATGTCCCTGCGCCAGCACGGTCTCCGCCCGGCTCAGCATGAGCCCGCTCGCCTGGTCCCAATCCTCTGCCTGCAAGGCGAGGTGTATGGCTTCGTCATGACGACCGGCGTCGGCGAGCACCTTCGCCGCCCTTTGTTTGAGCGACTTCTGCTCTTCTGCCGTCACACGCTGCGCGAAGCGTCGGTCGAGGAAATCCCGCAAGAGGTCGTGCAGGTGGAAAACGTCGCGGCTGTTTTCCGTTCGCGTGACCAGCAACTGCCGCCTGTAGAGCCTGTCGAGCAGCTTGCCCGCTTCGCTCGACCCGATCATCACGTCCGCCAGTTCGGCGCTGATTTCGGGCAGCAGATTGAGTTTCAGCAGCATGTCCTGGTCGGCGGCGGGAAGGGAAAGGAAGAAATGGCGGCCGAGAACGTCCGACAGGGCATTCTGCCCGCCGGGTGCTGTCCCGGTCGTGTCATCAGGGCCGACCGCCGAGCCGTGATCGGCGAGGAGAACCAGCCCGATCGCCCAGCCGCGCGCCGCTTCGACATCGACTGGAACGGCGCCGTTCCTCGACCGCAGCTTGACGAAATCGCGTGCTTCCGATGTTGAGAATTCGAGCGCCCACCTGTCGACGACGGCCACTTGGCCCTTGAGAACGAGGTCGCCCAGTTCGTTGTGGGGCAGCGTGCGCGAGACGCAGATGCAGCGGACCGTGTCAGGAAGTTCACGGAACATCACCGAAAGCACCGCCCGGAA
>NZ_JBVVQT010000061.1:0-1826 GCF_055811595.1 Mesorhizobium sp. WSM4814 | reverse complement strand
TTCCGGGCGGTGCTTTCGGTGATGTTCCGTGAACTTCCTGACACGGTCCGCTGCATCTGCGTCTCGCGCACGCTGCCTCAGGAGGAACTGGGCGACCTCGTTCTCAAGGGCCAGATGGCCATCGTAGACAGGTTGGCGCTCGAATTCTCGACAGCGGAAGCGCGCGATTTCGTCAAGCTGCGGTCGAAGAACGGCGCCATTTCAATTGACGTCGAATCGGCGCGCGGCTGGGCGATCGGGCTGGTTCTCCTCGCCGATCACAGCTCGGCGGTCGAACCTAACGACACGAACGAAACGGTTTTCGGCGGACCGAATGCACTGTCGGATGTTCTCGGCCGCCATTTCTTCCTTTCCCTTCCCGCCTCCGACCAGGAAATGCTCCTGAAGCTGAACCTGCTGCCCGAGATCAGCTCCGAGCTGGCGGACGTGATGATAGGGTCGGACGAAGCGGGCAAGCTGCTCGACAGGCTCTACAGGCGGCAGTTGCTGGTCACGCGCTTGGAAAACAGCCGCGACACCTTTTACCTACACGATCTTTTGCGGGACTTTCTTGACCGGCGCTTCGCACAGCACGTGGTCAAGGAAGAGCAGCAATCGCTTAGGCGAAAGGCGGCGAAGGTCCTTGCGGAGGCCGGTCGTCCTGACGAAGCAATACACCTCGCCTTGCAGGCCCAGGACTGGGACCAAGCGAGCGAGCTGATATTGAGCCGCGCGGAGGCCGTGCTGGCGCAAGGAGGCCGGGCGACCTTCATCGAATGGTGCGGCCGGTTACCGGAAGCGTTCATGAACGGCTGGCATTTCTATTGGCTGGGCGTGGCCCACATGCCGGACGACGCTGCGGCGGAGCGCTGGCTGTCGAGAGCATGGCAAGCATTTGGTGAGGCCGACGATCTGCGCGGTCTATGTCTCACCGTGTCGCGCGCCGTCTTGGTCAAGACGGCCAGTTGGCGCACCTACGAAGGCCTTTCCATGTGGACCCGCCGGGCGTTCGAGCTGATCGAACGCGGCCTCCCGGAACTGCCTCCCGAGGAAGCGATGCTGGTGCGCATTGGCATGATGCGGGCGCTGAACTTCGGCGACGACTACTACCGCAGCAGCCCAGCCGGACAAGCACTGGAAGCTGAACTCCTTGAGCGCTTGACCAGGAACCCCGGGCACGATCCGAGCGGATTGCGATTGCTTGCGAGCGAAACGCTGATCGATCTTTCGGTATCCACCATGCGCGCCGATCTGTTCACCAAGGCCGTCGACAGCGTTGTTGAGGACTTGAGTGACAAGCAGGTGCTGCCTTGGATCCTCGGCATGTGGCTGGTCGCCTTTGGCGCGGAGAGTGGTCGTTATTTTCCCTACAAGAGAAGGAATTTTCCCTATCCGTCGGCCGAAGCCGCGTTGCGGGAGGCGATCGCGATTGGCGAGCGCGAGTCGCTCAAGGGTGTGGAGTTCGGTGGCCTGTATCATCTTCAGATGCAGATGAAGTTCCGCAACGATTTTGCGGAGTTCCACCAAGTGGTCGGGCGACTGGCCGAGATCGCCGATAGCCGCTTCACCACACAGGTCGCCGTCGTCGCCGATTGCCACGCCGCGCTTCATGCCAGGCAAGGCGATTTCGCAGCTGCCTATGAGGATTGCGAGCGCTTCATGGCGGCCATTGAGGCCGCCAATGAGCCCATGATCGAGCGCTGGCCGCACTATATCACGAAGTTCCAGGTGCTGCTGGCGGACAGGAAGCCTCGCGAAGCCGCTGCGCTTCTCAGCGACCTGCTGCCGCGGCTGGATGGCGGCGCTCGCAAACGGACCGAGATATGCATTCTTGCAGCGGCCGCGCT
>NZ_JBVVQT010000060.1:0-2015 GCF_055811595.1 Mesorhizobium sp. WSM4814 | reverse complement strand
TGAGGTTGCGCTCAGTCAGCAGTGCGTCGAGCACGACGAGAAGGTTCAGATCAAGGCCTTTGAAACGCATGCCTCATCTGTCCGTAACGTGGTTGCTTGTCATCGCGACCATTGTGGGCGATTGAGATTTGAGCAGACTTGGGCGTGGCGGCGCTCCGACAACGATCCGCGACATATATCCAAGGTCGCGCGCAATCCGGCGAATTGTCATCGCTATGACGACAATCGCCACTCCAACAACACTTGCGAACGCGATTCTGGTCGTGAGACTCCAGACTTCTCCAAACTGTATAAAATCCATGAGGCGAAACACGGCACCCTGAACCAAGTAAAGCAGCAGCGTACTCTGACCAAGCTCCACCGCGACAAACTGAGCTACTCTAGTTGAATAGACAATTCTCCAGCACTGGAAGATAAGCTGCATTGCTACTGCAGAAGCTGCTGCAGAGCCAGCGAACATCATAAACACTTGTTTAGCTGACTGTTGATCATGAATTGAAACAAGATTGTTGTAGGCGTAAGTCTCCTTGCTCCACCCAAGGAAGCATAAGAAAGCTGTTATCGAAAGTAAGACCGAGAAAAGCGATTTGTGGCGCCAGATGATACTTTTCTGCCATCCGATCTGCTGGGCAAACAAGAACCCCAAACAATAAAAAGGGTATGTATATCTTATCGACGGGATTATCGATGATGTGATGGGCGCGAATGCGACCGCAATTGCAGATGCGCTTATGATCCACATCGATAGACGATTGAAAGTTGTAAAAAACTTAACTAGGATGAACGAAGTAAACGCCGCCCATAAGAACCAGTATGTTCCAATGAATTCCTTCAACAAATCCAACAATCCGTCATTTAAACTCTTCGTCGGAACCATCACGGCGGACTTTAGCGTCCAAATCAACGCACACCAAAAAAGCATTGGTAGTAGTAACTGCGTTGCTCGATTGCCGACCCCTTGAATGAACGGTTTTCGCAAAATTGCCCCAGAAGAAAGATATCCGCTTATCGCCATAAAGAGAGGCATATGGAATATGTAGATGGACTTGTAAAATGGCGACAGCCAGAAGGCGTCAGTGCCTCGATAAATACAATATTGTAACAGGTGCCCAATTATCACCAAAGTAATGAGTATACCTTTGCCGAAATCAAAGCTTAGGTCTCGGTTGTTTGTCCCTGCTGGGCGCGAGTCGCGTCCCTTCGCTCCGACCGTTATGTGATCAAGCATCAGACTCCAGCCTATCTGTTGCGGTTGCTACTTGCCGTTTCTGGGCACGGCGAGCGTGCCAGTTTCGGTGCGAAGGATCGAAATTTGCGCGGATCGCGGCGTGGTATCGAGGCCTACTGGCCGCAACCGAGCGGACAAAAATCCCAGTGCCTGATCGAAAACCTGGAGCGCGGTGGCGGTCGCGATCATGTGTGGCGACGCGAACGCCCGGCACTATGGTCGCCGGGCCCTCTCTGCAGAACCTCTCAGGACGATTCCGCAGCGGGTGCCGAACCATGCCGAAAGCGAGTTGAATGCCAAGTTGCAGCAGCATCGGGCGCAGGAGGCGGATAGAATGGCTCATTCCGATTCTCTCAAGATCCGGATGCACCCTGTACAATCCGAGTTCGCCTACCAAGAAATCAACCTCGCCAACCGTGAGGAAACGGCGCAGCAGTTCCAAGTGGCCGCTACGCCGTGCACATTAGAGCCGATTGCGCGAACCGCCGGCCTTGCACCGGCCCAGCTACGACCGCCTGAAAGCCCGCGTCGGCCCATAGGCCTTTCGGAACAGGCGGAGAGTTCGACATGATCGGCTACTTGCATCCCAGCACACGCTACAGGAGCAGTGGCGTGATCGGGTGCATGTCAGGTCCGGTCATCTATGCAGCGCCCTGGAAGTTTGGTAAAATCGATTGTTTAGATCGCGAGCATCCACGCTATGGATAAATGAAAGCCATGCGCTTCAAAGGCCTTGATCTGAACCTTCTCGTCGTGCTCGACGCACTGCTGACCCAGCGCAACCTCT
>NZ_JBVVQT010000059.1:0-2054 GCF_055811595.1 Mesorhizobium sp. WSM4814 | reverse complement strand
CCTTAGCTAACGATTATTCCAATCGCCAGGAATGTGATCGAAACTGCGAAGACCGGAGCGAGTAACCAGCGGGCTTGGTGGACACTATTTTCCATGGGCTCCTTCCCGTGAACTTGCAGGGATCAACGACTATGCGCAGCGGCGGTTCCGGGTGGCGCTATGTCCGGCCTATTACGCCAAAACAGGCGAGACTAGGTCCTGTCGCGCGTCAGACCAAAGTCCCTCAAGGGGAACAAATGCAGCTGCCTGAGGTTGGATACCTGGCGCTAAGGCGATCTCGTTCAGCGCATCAGCCCTCACGAAGGAGACAGTTATGAGAATGCATCTTTCCACTGCAGCCGCGGGATTTTTGCTGCTGGCAGGCATCGGTGCCGCTGCCGCTCAGGACGTAGTCATCGAGCCTGAACAGGAGACGGTCATCAGGGAATACGTGAAAAAGCAGCCGCTCGCATCGGTCAAAATCCCTGGAGTGGAGCTCAACATCGGCGCAACCCTGCCCGAGACGGTCGAGCTTCATGAAGTCCCCAACACCGAATACCGCACCGTTGTCGTCGACAACCGGACCGTTGTCGTTGACCCGGGCACACGCAAAATTATTAAGATCATCGAATGACGTGAGCGACTGGGAGGACAGCCCGCCGTGCCGAAAGGTGCGGCGGGCTTTTTTATTTTTGGAACAAAGCCGCGATGCGAGGCCTGCCGTAACAATCAATTTGCTGAAGCTTGTCATGTCATTATGTCGAGAACGGGATCGTATGCCCTTGAGACGAGCGACCATCTGCTTTCGACTGCGCTTAATCGGCGGCATGGACAAGCTCGTTGACGAGAACGGGCCGAGACGGAAGGACTGGGGCTATGGAACCCTGAACAGGCGCATGTTGTTGGTGGTCATTGCCGGCCCGCCTATCTGGACCCGCAAAATCCAAACAGAAGGAGTAACGAGTGTTGGCCAGTCACCGAGGAAGGCGCGTCCGCGCTGAGATTGCTCTTGCCCAGAACCTGATGCTCGCGCCCTGGGTTGTGGGGTTGCGGTTGCCGATCCTGGTTGCCGAGGCAACCGGTTCGCTGGTTTCAGGTCGGCCGGAAACCGTCAAGGCGGTGAGCGAAAAAATTTCGGCCCTTGCGCAGGGGATTCTTGCGGCACAGGTGGCTTGGACGCGGGCGCATTGACATTACCGCTCGCCATAGCCGACGCGTCATCGCCGCTGGCCGATATCGGGCGATCAATGGCCCTTGCTGCTCTTGAGCCTGCGGGGCGGCAGGTTCGCCTAAATCACCGCCGGCTTTCCAGGCGCCGCAAACAGTGAAGCCGCAAGAGGCGAAAACACCCGCAGCAAGGCCGCAACTGCCGCAGTCCATCGATGAATGTGCGATGGCAGTGTAAAACTTGGCGGAATTTCAATGAAACCTCTTCCGGGGCGGCGGCGCAGAAAATGATTTCTACCACCGTATACCCGGGCGGTCGCAATCACCTGACAGACGCGAAAAGAACGCGCCGTCGGCGGATTGACACTTCAGTCGGGATACAGCTCCTTGCCGTTAATGGAGGTGTCGGGAACTGAGCTTCGGTTCGGCGGTTAAAAAAGAGGGAGAGTTACGGAGGTTAAGGTGAACGGCTTGCTGAAGACTGGACTTTCGACAGGCGTGACCGGCACGGTCGCAAGTGTTGTGACGGCGGCGTTCCTCGCCCTTCTGGCCAAAGCCGAAGGAAAGTCGGCGCTGCAGCCGACCAACGCCACCAGCCACTGGTTCCACGGCGACAAGGCTGGTGCGGTTAGGGAGGCCGACCTCGCGCACACGGCGGTCGGCTTCGGCACCCATCATGCTTCGGCCATATTCTGGGCCGCTCCTTTCGAGGCTTGGCTCGCCAGAAAACCTCCGCGGTCGCCGCTACTGATGCTGCGCGATGCCTCCGCGGTAGCCGCGATCGCTGCGGCCGTAGACTATCTCGTTGTGCCGAAGCGGCTGACCCCGGGCTGGGAGACAGTGCTTTCTAAGCGCTCCATCGCAGCTGCGTATGTAGCGCTCGCTCTGGGTTTGGCTGCCGGGGGACT
>NZ_JBVVQT010000058.1:0-2532 GCF_055811595.1 Mesorhizobium sp. WSM4814 | reverse complement strand
CGTGAAGAGTTTCGGGCGCCGGCAGGCGTACGAAAGTCCCCGAGGAAGGAACCCGCGGGCCACAGGCGATGGCTATGGGGATTTCGGATTTCGGCAGATGTCGGCGATGGCGCGACCGCCGTCGGGAAGCTCTGGGTTGAATGCGGACAGACCGCTTCGTTGCGCCTCCGCGCGGTGTTGTCGGGACGGTGGGCGGCTGGGCGCGGCTCTGTCGGAGTCGATAATCACCATAGACGTGCGTCGATCCGTTGCCGAAGGCTGAGTGCCTGCAGCTGAAGGCTGAACCTTTCCATGCCGGGTCATGGCGTGCTGCTCCCGGTCGACGGGGAACCGTGTGGCGGTCCGCGCGGCTGCCTCCATCGTTCGAACACCTCGATCACGATCATGCGGCCGCCACAGCAGGGGCATGGCGGGCGAAAGTTGTCCGGTTCGTCCGTGGTGTCATCGTCTGACGGTGCGGCGGCGTTCAGGAGTTCACGAGCAAGCGCGAGGCTGGCCTTGCGAGCAGAGCCGGCAAGCAGGCCGCAATGCCGGATGCGGTGGAATCCCTTTGGCAACACGTGGAGCAGGAAGCGGCGGATGAACTCGTCGGTCGCGAGCGTCATGAGCTGCTGCCGGTCGGCGCCTTCGCGACGATAGTCCTTGTAGCGGAAGGTGACGCCGCTCTCGTCTAGGCGGATGAGGCGGCTGTTTGAGATCGCGACCCGGTGCGTGTAGCGCGACAGGTAGGCGAGCACCGCTTCCGGGCCGGCGAAGGGCGCCTTGGCGTAGACCACCCAGCGCTTCTTCCGGACCGGCGACAGGTGGCGCAGGAATGCCCGCCGTTCCGCGAGATGAGCAATTGCGCCGAAGAAGGCGAGCCGGCCAGCGTCGTGCAGCGCGATCAGCCGGGTGAGGAACAGGCGGCGGAACAGCTTGCCGAGCACCCTCACCGGGAGGAGGAAGGCCGGGCGCGACGATATCCACCGGCTCCCGTCGAGCGAGACGCCACCGCCCGGAACGATCATGTGGACATGCGGATGGTGCGTTAGCGCCGAGCCCCATGTGTGGAGCACGGCGGTGATGCCGATGCGCGCGCCGAGGTGCCTGCGATCGGCCGCGATCGTCAGCATCGTCTTCGATGCCGCCTTGAACAGCAGATCGTAGACCAGCGCCTTGTTGTGGAACGCGACGTCGGCGACCTCGGCGGGCAGAGTGAACACGACATGGAAGTATCCGACCGGCAGCAGGTCGGCTTCGCGCTCGGCGAGCCATGTCCGCGCCGCCGCGCCCTGGCACTTCGGGCAGTGCCGGTTGCGGCAGGAGTTGTAGGCGATGCGCCAGTGGCCGCAGTCCTCGCAGGCCTCCACGTGACCGCCAAGGGCCGCGGTGCGGCAGAGTTCGATCGCCGACATGACCTTGAGCTGCTGCAGTGTCAGGTGCCCTGCATGGGCGGCCCGGTAGGCGGGCCCCGCGCTGCGGAAGATGTCGGCAACCTCGATCGAGGCGCGCACGCTCAGCCGTCGGGTGAGATCTCTTCCGGCTTGAAGAGGCCAAGCTTGTCGAGCGGGCTCGTGACGGTGCGCACCGTGCGGGTTGCAACCTTGGTGTAGAAGGCGGTGCTATTTAGCTTGGCGTGCCCGAGCAGGACCTGGATGATCCGGATGTCGGTGCCGTCCTCCAGCAGGTGGGTGGCGAAGCTGTGGCGCAGCGTGTGCGGCCCGACCCGCTTGGCGATGTCGGCCGCCTGCGCTGCCTCGACGACCACGCGATAGAGCTGGCGGGTGCTGATCGGCTTCATCGCATGCTGCCCCGGAAACAGCCAGCCGTCGCGATGCATGACGCCCTGCTGCCGTCCGACCCTCCACCATTGCCGCAGAAGAGTAAGCAGGTCTTCGGACAGCATGGCGTTGCGATATCGCCCGCCCTTGCCGCGCTCGACACGTAGCAGCATGCGCTCGCTGTCGACATCGGCGACCTTCAGCATCGACACCTCGGCGACGCGCAAGCCCGCACCATAGGCGACCGAGAGCGCGGCCTGGTGCTTGAGGCAGGTGGTGGCGTTGAGCAGCCGAGCGACTTCGTCGCGGCTGAGCACCACCGGCAGCTTGCGCGGATGCGCCAGCCGAACGAGCTTGCGCGCCAGATCGGGACGATCGACCGTATGCGTGAAGAAGAAGCGCAGCGCCGACACGATGCTGTTCATCGTCGGCACGGGAACACCGTCGCCCTGCTGCTCGATCTGGAACCGGCGCAGGTCGTCGGTGGTCGCTGTGTCTGGTGAACGCCCGAGGAACGTCGCCAGGCGTCCGATGTCGCGGAGATAGTTGCGCTGCGTCTCCCGTGAGAAACGCCGCATGTTCATGTCGTCGATCAGCCGCTGACGAAGTGGACTGATAGGTGCATCAAGAACAGGATAGGGCATGGTCAGGCTCCTTGTTGAAGAAGCCCGTAATGCTCTGCCGCTGCCGAACTACCCTCAATGCGAGCGCGACGTCCGGTTCGTGATCTCTACCTCACCCCACGCGCCCATCCCGCGCAGCGGGTTCGTTC
>NZ_JBVVQT010000057.1:0-3292 GCF_055811595.1 Mesorhizobium sp. WSM4814 | reverse complement strand
AACCCCCTCGCGCACAATGCGCAAAACTGTTCGCGATGTCCTCGCACACCTGTTCGCGATGTCTCCGGTCCAAACAAAGGGGAGAAGGAGAGGAGCGCTGCTACCCATAGACCGGCGTCGCCATCCCTTCCATCCGCGCCTTGATCTGCAGCGCCACATATTTCGAGTAAAAGCGCGACAGCGCCAGATTGCCGCCGTGGAACCACAGCGCTTCCTGCGCCGTCGGCTTCCACATGTTGCGCAATTCGCCTTGCCATGGTCCCGGGTCGCCTTTCACGCCCGAGCCAATCCCCCAGCACGGCCCGACCTTGTCGGCGACGTCGCGCGAGACGACCGCCGCCACGGTTTCGTTCATCGACTGATAGCCGGTGCAGGAGATGATCGCATCGGCCGCCAATTCGCTGCCGTCGTCGAACAGGATTCCGGTCGGCGTCAGCGACTTGATCTCGACAGCGCTGCGGATGCCGATCGCGCCGTCGATGATCAGATCGGACGCGCCGACGTCGATATAGTAGCCCGAGCCGGTGCGGTAGGCCTTCATCAGCAGCCCGGTCTCGTCGTCGCCGAAATCGATGGCGAAGCCGGCACCGCGCAAGCGGTCGTAGAAGGCCGCGTCACGCGCCTTGATGATGTCGTACAGCGCCCGCTGGCTTTGCGGCAGCAGCGCGAACGGCGTCGAGGCGACGATCATGTCGGCCTTTTCGGTGGTGATGCCGCGGGCCAGCGCCTTTTCCGAAAAGATCTCGAAGCCGACTTCCATCAGCGTGTCTGACTTGACCACCGTCGTCGGCGAGCGCTGGATCATGGTCACCGCAGCGCCGCTCTCCCAGAGGTCGACGGCGACATCGTGCCCCGAACTCGCCGCGCCGATGACTGCGACGCGTCTGTCGCGGAATGTCTCGCCGCTAAAATACTGGCTGGAATGCAGGATTTCGCCCTGGAACGCTGCGGCGCCGGGCAGGTCGATCTGCCGCGGCGGGCCATAGGCGCCGGTCGCAAAGACGATGTGTTTTGGCATCAGCGTGATGCGCTCGCCGGCGCGATCGACCTCGACCGTCCAGATTTTTTTGGTTTCGTCGTAGGACGCGCTGATGCATTCTGTGGAGGTCCAGTAATTGAGCTCCATGACGCGCGTGTACATTTCCAGCCAGTCGCCCATCTTGTCCTTGGGCGTGAACACCGGCCAGTTCTCCGGAAACGGGATGTAGGGCAGATGGTCGTACCAGACCGGATCGTGCAGCACGAGCGAGCGATAGCGGTTGCGCCAGGAATCGCCGGCCTGCCCATTCTTCTCGATGACGATGGCCGGCACGCCGAGTTGCCGCAGCCGTGCACCCAGCATGATGCCGCCCTGGCCGCCGCCGATGACCAGGCAATAGGGCTGCTCAATGGCACCGAGATCACGCGTCTCTCGCGCCCTCGCCTCGGCCCAGGTCTCGCGGTCCGGATCGGCCTGGTGGCGAACACCCAGCGGCCGCGCCGGTCCCTTGCGCTCCTCAAAACCCTTGAGGCCGCTCATCGCCGTGAACAGTGTCCGGCATCTGCCGTCTGCCAAGCGCATGATGCCCTGGCCCCACGCCGATGACGTCTCGAAGGTGAACCAGGCTTCTATCGTGCCTTCGTGCGAGCTTGCTTCGCCAGTGAGTTGCCAGGCAGTCGGCCTGGTCGCCTCCAGAGTGGCATCCAGCATGTTGCGGATCGCCGCGCGGCCTTCCATCGTCTTGATGTTCCAGGTGAAGGTCAGCAGGTCACGCCAGTAGCAATCCTCGACGAACAGATCGGTCGCGGCCGCGGCGTCGCCCGCCTCGAGGGCGCGGGAGAGAGAGGAAAGCCAGCAGGCCGCCTGTTTTGAGGGTGCCATGTCGAGCATGTGTTGTCCTTCTTCCTTTTCAAGTCGGCGCTGCCCCCTCACCCAGCCTCCGCTTCGCTCGGCTGGCCTCTCCCCGAGGGGAGAGGAGGCTGTCGACGCCGGCGCCAACCCTCTTCTCCCCGACGGGGAGAAGGTGGCCGCGAAGCGGCCGGATGAGGGGGCTTCAATCTCCCAGCGGCTCCATCTCCTTGCCCGTCCTGTGGATCTGGGCGTTGTATTTGATGCGGCGGACGGTTTCGCGGGCCGAGCCGTCGAGCTTGTAGGCTGCCGCCACCGCCATCAGGTCGATCGCGGCCAAAAAGGCGAAGCGCGAGGCGGTCGGCTTCAGCGTGTCGGGATATTCGGGCACCGCCACCGTCAGCCTGACATCGCAGGCGCGCGCCAGCTCGGTATCGGGCGCGGTCACGCCGATCGCATTGGCGCGGTAATGCTTGGCCAGCTCGACGGCCTCGATCACTTCGCGGGTGCGTCCGGTCGCCGAAATGGCGATCACCAGGTCGCCGGGCTTCAGGGTCGAGGCGGTCATCCGCATCAGATAGGGGTCGCATTGGGCGACGACGGTGATGCCGTAGCGGAACAGCCGGTACTGGGTTTCCTGCGCCAGCGCCGACGAGCTGCCGCCGAGGCCGAACACCGTGACCTGGCGCGCCTTGGCGATGAGCTCGGCGGCCTTCACCAGCTGCGCCGGATCAAGCTGCCGTTCGGCTTCCTGCAGCGCCCGGCGTGCCTCGCCGAACACGGCATTCCAGAACGGCATGCCATTGTCGCCGCTCACCGGCGGCGGCTTGCTCAGATAGAGCGCGCCGACGACCAGGCTCTGCGCCAGCTTCAGCTTGAAATCGCGCACCCCCTCGCAGCCGATGGCGCGGCAGAACCGGGTCACGGTGGGTTCGCTGACCTGGGCGCGCTGGGCAAGTGCAGCGTTGGAAGCGTCGACCGCGAATTTGACATCGTCGAGCACGACATCGGCGACGCGCCGCTCCGCCGGGCGCAATTCACCGTAAGAATCCTTGACCAGCGAAATGATGTCGGGGATGCGCCTGATATGATCGCGTCCATCCGGGTCGCCGTCCGAGGTCAATCGTGCATGGCCTTCAGCTTCGGTCATGACTCATCCCCGCCGTTTGTGGAGCTCGATCTCTATCATGTTTGCGCGGTCGGTTTGCGAAGTATGTAGGAAAGCAACAAGCTTTTCAAGAAATAGAAAAGCTAATTCAAACAACACTGTAGTCGCGGTGCAAACGGTCCCGATGACTAGAGCCGTGGTCGCCGTTCGACCGCAAGTTGGAGAGTTACGGGACGCGCGCCTCCCCTTCTCCCACATGTTTGGACTGGGGACATCGCGGTGCGAGGACATCGCGAACAGTTTTGCCATCCTATTGAGCAAGGGCATTGAGGTCGATGGTCTCTATTTTCTGATGT
>NZ_JBVVQT010000056.1:0-4513 GCF_055811595.1 Mesorhizobium sp. WSM4814 | reverse complement strand
CCTCAATGCGAGCGCGACGTCCGGTTCGTGATCTCTACCTCACCCCACGCGCCCATCCCGCGCAGCGGGTTCGTTCTCCGGCCCCGAGAGTGCCTTGCTGAAACTACCGCTCGCCATCCATCTCGGCAAGCTTGCGCACGCGGCGGCGGAAGTCCTCGTCAGTGGAAAACTCGGCCTGCAGGTACGCGGTGACCAGGTCCTTGGCGAGCCAGGCACCGACGATCTGTGCGCCGATGCACATGACGTTGACGTCGTCGTGCTCGACCGATTGGTGGGCCGAATGAACGTCGTGGCAGACCGCCGCACGGATGCCCTTCACCTTGTTGGCCGCGATTGAAGCGCCGACTCCCGTGCCGCACACCATCAGGCCGCGCTCCGCCTTGCCCGCGATGATCGATGACGTGACCTTCTTCGCGATGTCCGGAAAGTCCACCGGATTGGGATCGTAAGACCCGGCGTCGTGCACCTCGTGTCCCAGCGACTTGATGTGCTCGATGATTGTCGCCTTGAGCGGGAAGCCGGCGTGGTCGGAACCGATGACGATGCGCATCTTCAGAATTCTCCAGGGTGTTACTGAGCGATTATGCGGGGCAGCCACAACGTGAGATCCTTCGCGAAGGTCAGGATCGCCAGCGTGGTCAGCAGTGGGATGTAGAACGGCAGCAGCGCCTTGAGCAGTTGCCGGATCGAGACCTTGGCGATGTCGGCCACCAGAAAAAGCGACAGGCCCATCGGCGGTGTAAGCAGGCCGAGCATCAGATTGAAGATCGTGACGATGCCGAGCTGAACCGGGTCGACGCCTGCCAGCACCAGCGGCGGCGCGATGATCGGCACCAGCAGCAGTGTAGCCGTCGTGGAATCCAGGAACATGCCCGCCACAAAGAAGATGAGATTCGCGATGACGAGTAGCATTACCGGATCGCGTGAGAGGCCAAGCAGTGCGGCCGCGAAGCTCTGCGGCACTTGCTCGACCGCGAGGATCCAGCCAAAGAGAGCCGCTGCCGCCACAATGATCAGGATCGCCGAGGAACTGCGCGCGGTGAGCACGGCCGAGTTCCACAGATGATCGAGGGTCAACTCCCGGTAGAGCAAGGCGCTGATGAGGATAACGTAGACGGTGGTGATGGCCGCCGCCTCGGTCGGCGTGAAGGCGCCGGCTGTCATGCCGGCAATCATCAGGGCGGGCGCCACGACCGCGGGCAGCGCCGGCAGGAAGTCGCGTCCTACTTCCCACAGCGTCGGCCAGCGGTCGGCCCGCGGATGCTTGTGGATTGTCGCCACCACGAGCACCGTCAGCATCAGGAGCGCAGTGCACACTATGGCGGGCACGATACCCGCGACCAGGAGCTGCACGATCGAGACACTCGTCACCGAGCCGTAGACGATCAGGGGAATGGACGGCGGGAAGATCGGCCCCAGTGTCGCCGAGGCGCCGGTGACGGCGCCTGCGAAGGAGGCGTCGAATCCGCGCTTCTTCATCGCATCGATCTCGATGCGTCCGAGTCCTCCGATATCGGCGAGCGCGGCGCCCGACATACCGGAGAAGACCAAGCTGCCGAATACATTCACCTGCGCCAGACCGCCCGGCACGCGGCCGACCAGCGTGTAGGCAAATCGGAAGATGCGGTCGGTGATCCCCGATAGGTTCATCAGATTGCCGACGAAGATGAAAAGCGGAACCGCAACCAGCGGGAAGGAATCGAGCGCATAAGTGACGCGCTGTGCAAGGAGGCCGAGCGGAAGGCCTTCGATGACTACGTAGGCAATGGACGGCAGGAGGATGGCATAGACCACCGGAAAGCCGAGCATGAAGAGCGCCAGGAAGGCGATGACGACCGCGAAACCCATATCAGACCGCGATATTGGTGTCGGCCTGCGGCGGCTTGCGCAGATGGAGGAGGTGGACAAGAGCCGCGCCGGCGAAGCCGAACAAGGTCGCGCCCAGGAAGATCCAGAACGGGATGCCGAGCGTCGGCGTCGCGTTGGCTAGGTTCCTCGAAATGTTGGTTGCCGTGACATAGGCGAGGAAGCCGGTCGCAGCGATGGCTCCGATCGAGATCGACCAGTTGACGATCCCGTGCAGGCGCGCCGGCATCGCGGCTTTGAATTCGCCCATGACGATGTTCTCACCGTTCTGCACCACCAGTGGATAGGCGCAGAAGACCAGGCAGATGAGCAGGAAGCGCGTGAATTCCTCGGCCCCGATGAAAGGCAGCACGAAGACCCCACGCATGATCACCTGCGCGGTCGGCACGAGCACGAGGCCGGCCATGATAATGACGACGAAAGCTGTAAGAATGCGTTCGGTGATGCGCATCGCTTCCTCCCTTCCGGCCGGCGGACCGGCGCTGGCGGCGACAATTTACCAAAGGGGTTGGCCGGGGCGCGAGTCCCGGCCGTGGTCAGTCACTTGACCGCCTGGATCTGCTCGATCAGCGGTGTGAAGTTCGGGAAGTCCTGCGTGATCTGCTTGTTGACGCCGTCGCGGAATGCGGCAATGTCCAGCCCGTCGGCCTCGGTGATGATGGTCATGCCGCGTCCTTTCAGCTCTTCGACGAGCTTGGCCTCGCCATCCTGGGCCATCTGCAGCGACTTCTTTGCCTCGTCGTCGAGCACTTTGGTGATCGAGGCGCGCTGCGCCTCAGTCAGGCCCTGCCAGACCTCTTCATTGACGAACACGGCGAGGACGGCACGCATGTGGCCGGTCATCGAGATATGTGACTGCACTTCGTTGAGGTTGTTCGAGGCGATCATGGTCAGCGGGTTCTCTTGCCCGACCACCACGCCCGTCATCAGGGCTGTCGGCAATTCCGCGACCTCGACCGGCGTCGGAATAGCGCCGAACCCTTTGACCATCGAGACCCACAGCTCGAGCGGGACGGCGCGGAACGGCTTGCCGGCGAGATCGGCCGGCGTCTTGACCGGGAAATTTGACGAGATCTGGCGGTCGCCGCGGTAGATGCGGCCGATAATGCGCACACCCTGTGCGACGAGCTTCTCGTTGATCGCCTGCAGCGCGGGGGACGTTGCCGGGTCGGTTGCGGCAAGCGCATGCGCACCGTCACGGTAGATGAAGGGAGCGTTGAACACCGCGACCTCAGGCACGAGGCGTGCGAGCGAGGCGAAGTCATGGTGGCCCATCGAAATCGAGCCCATCTTGACGCCGTCGACCATCTCCGCGACGCCGCCGAGCTGGCTCGCCGGATAGACCGTCACTGTCACTTCGTTGTTCGTGGCTGCGGCGATGCCTTTCGCGGCCTCGGCGGCGTAGATCGTCTGGATGTCGCCCTCGGCACCCACATGCGCGTAGCGCAGCTCGGCGGAGAGCGCTGCGCCCGTCATGACGAGCGCGACGGCCGCGCCTGTCAGTGCGCTGATGATGGTCCTGTGCAGCATGTCGGAAATCCTCCCTTGATTTTCATCCCTGTGCTTAGGTCTGCGGCCTCCGGGCGAAGGCCGAGATGAGGCTTCGGCGGCGGAATTCGTCGCCGATGGCGAAATGGTCGCGGAGCTTGCGGTCGGCCGCGTCCGGATCGCGATCGACAATCGATAGAAACACTTCGCGGTGCGCTTCCACGAGATAGTCCACGATGCCGGGCTCTGAGACTGTCACTTCGCGCCGCTGGACATGGCTGCGGCGGAGCAATTCGCCGATCGCGCCGTAGAGCGTGGTCAGTGCCTCGCTGTGCCCGCCCTCGACGATCGCCTGGTGGAAAGCGAAGTCGGCTGCGCCGCCCTCAATCGGATCGTGCAACGTGTCCATCAGCCGGGTGAGCTTCGAGCCGATGCGCTTCAGATCGCTTTCCGTCGCGCGCTCGCAGGCAAGCCGGATCGCCTGGCACTCGATCGCAATGCGTGCCTGCATCACGTCGTCGAGTATGTCGGGCTGCTGAGCGAGGCTGAAGGTGAAGAAATCCGAGAGGACGTTGATGTCGGCCTGGCGGACGTAGGCGCCCTTGCCATGGCGGATATCGAGGAACCCGAGCATAGCGAGCGAGCGCAATGCCTCGCGCAGCAGCGGCCGGGACACGTTGAGGCTCAGCGACAGTTCACGCTCGCCCAGCAGGCGCTCGCCCGGTTTCAGGGTGCCGTTCAGCAACGCGTCGCGGAAGAAGGTGAACACCTTCTCTGCACCCGACAGGTCGTCGCCCTCGGCAAGCATCATTGACATCGCACGCTCCTCCTTCCCACTGGCCTTACAGTGGTCTGACCACTGTTTCCTGAACGGAGAGTCGATGTCAAGCAGTATCAGCCGTCAGGCGGGAGCGGCCAAGCTCGCGCGATGGTCAGTTGGAGACTTCAATCCAACCAGGGTGAATGTCTGCTATCGCTCTTCTGGATGCCAGGAGCTGCCAGTCTGCTACTTGGCCGAACTGAACGTCCTCCGAAAATGGCGGCTTTCTGATAATTTCGTCCGGACTGCGGACGGTCAGCTTCCGTGAAGAGTTTCGGGCGCCGGCAGGCGTACGAAAGTCCCCGAGGAAGGAACCCGCGGGCCACAGGCGATGGCTAT
>NZ_JBVVQT010000055.1:0-5700 GCF_055811595.1 Mesorhizobium sp. WSM4814 | reverse complement strand
CCGCGCCCCCCGGGGGCGGGGGGCGCCCCGGGGGGCGGGGGCGGGGCGGGCGGGTGGCGGGGGGGGGGGGGGGGGGGGCGCGGGCGGGGGGGGCGATGGAGCGGGACTGGTGGCGCCGCTGGAAACTGTGCCGTTCGAGCCGGAAAGCCTCGACCTCGCCGTGTCGCTTTTGTCGCTTCAGGCAATGAACGACATTCCCGGCATGCTGGTGCAGATCCGCCGCGCTCTGAAGCCGGACGGTCTTTTCCTAGGCGCTTTTGCCGGCGCCGGCACGCTTTCCGAGCTGCGCGAATGCCTGCTCGCCGCCGAGACCGAGCTTTATGGCGGCGCCAGCCCGCGCGTCATCCCGTTCACCGACGTGCGCGACGCCGGCGCGCTTTTGCAACGCGCCGGCCTGGCCTTGCCCGTCGCCGACGTCGAGACGGTGACGGTGCGTTACGATTCCCTGTTCGGCTTGATGGCGGACCTGCGGGCGATGGGCGAGACCAGCGCGCTCATTGACCGCTGCAGGCGACCGGCCACACGAAAGCTGTTTGCCCGCACCGCCGAAATCTATGCCGAACGATTTTCGGATGCCGACGGCCGCGTCAGAGCGAGTTTTCCGATCGTCTGGATGTCGGGCTGGGCACCCGACGCCTCGCAGCAAAAACCGCTGAAGCCGGGCTCGGCCAAACTGTCGCTGAAGGCAATCCTGGAAAATCCCGGCCGGCGCTGACCGGTTTATTATGGACGCGGCTGGTCGGTTACTGCGCGAAAGCCTTCACAAGCTTGCTGGCATTGTCGCTGAACAGCCACGTGATTGCGTCGGCGACCTTGCCGACGCCGCCTACGATGGTAAGCGACAGCACGGCCACGATCAGCCCATATTCGACAGCCGTCGCGCCGGTCTTGTCTTCCCAAAATCGTTGCAGCAATGTTTTCATGGCCGTCGATCCCGCTTGCCGGAACCCTAGCGCGGACCTGTTAAGAAAGGTTAATGACACAGGCTTAACAGGCGATGAAAGCACCGCTTTGGCCGGTGTCAGCAGTCGCCGCTGCGCTGGCCATTGTCGCGTATCACGCAGATCGAAGTGGGCAGCGGCTGCAGCACGCTCCTGCGCAGCGTGTAGGTATCACGACGGCCGGTCGAGCCCGTGCTTCCAATCGAACCCGTGCTTTCAACCGACCCTGTGCTCATCCTGTCGAGGCCGCCGGCAAAATCGTCGCGGGCTGATCGCGTCCGGTTGTCGAGCAAGGGCGTGGCGATCAGGGCTAGCGCCACCGCGGCTGAGCCGAACAAAAGCGTGATCCGCAATAGTCCCATGCCGGCAGCCCTAAAGCTGCGGTCGGGTCGGATCGAATCCCAGTCCCTGTCGAGGCTCATGCAACCGCCCTCCGGCGAAGGCCTGGACACGACCTTCCTTCGATTTCTGCCGTCATTTTTTCACGGCCAGATAAATCTTCCATTAACGTTGTCTAGGTCTCGGAGGGCAAAATCACAGAAGATCGATGAGGAACTGGATCAGCGGCGCGTCGGCCGGCGGCATCGGAAAATCGCGCATCTGGCGCGGCCGCACCCATTTCAGCACCTGCCCCTCCTTCGGCTGCGCGATGCCGCGGAAGCGACGGCAGACGAACAGCGGCATCAGCAGGTGAAAATCATCGTAGGAATGGCTGGCGAAGGTGAACGGCGCCAGGCAGGGAATGTCGGTTTCGATGCCGATCTCCTCGTACAATTCGCGGATGAGGCATTCTTCCGGCGTCTCGCCGGGCTCGACCTTGCCGCCCGGAAACTCCCACAGGCCGGCCAGTTGCTTGCCTTCGGGGCGCTGCGCCAGAAGCACGCGGCCGTCGGTATCGACCAGCGCGCAGGCTGCGACCAGGAGCAGGCGCTTGCCGACAGGGTGCGGGCCGGTCATGCGCCGGGCGGCCGGCGATAGTGGTAACGATAGACTTCGTCGAACCCGAGCGAACGATAGAGCGCCAGCGCCGGCGCGTTGTCGGCCTCGACCTGCAGCCAGGCTTCCCGGGCGCCGCGCAGCCGTGCCCATTTCAGCGCCGACAGGATGAGGTGGCGGCCATGGCCCTGGTTGCGCACCGATCTGTCGGTGGCGATCTCGAACAGCCCGGCAAGATCGCCGTCATGGACGCAGATCAGCGTCGCCAGCGGTTCGGTGCCGTCTTCGAGCGCGAACAGCCCGGCTTCCGGCTGGATGGCGCCGATGATCTCCGACAGGCCCGGCCGCAGCGACACATCCGAGCCGCTTACTTTTAGCGCCGCGCCGATGAAGCGGCTGATGTCCTTCAGCGGGATCTGGTCCATGGCGGCATCGAGTTGGGCGTCCGCCAGCGGCAACCGCATCACCAGCGATTCGTCGAATGTGCTCCAGCCCTCGCTGTCGAGATGTTTGGCAAGGATCGGCCCCGACAGCGGCGATATGCGGAAGGTCAGCGGCCGGCCATAGGCGTCGAAACGGCGGCTGGCGCGGCCGATGCGATCGGCAATGTGCTGGATGTCGCCCGGATCGAGCGGGTTGACCGAATTCAGCCGCTTGGCCGGATGGCCCGCCGTCAGCCGCACCACCCAGGTGCCGTCATAATGGACGGCCGCCGCCGGCCAGGCGCGAAAGCCGGCCGCCTCGTAGCGGCGCACGATGGCAAGCACGCTTGCCGGATGTCTGGAAACCAACGCCATCAACTCCGATAATCGCCGTTGATGGCGACATACTCCTTGGTGAGGTCGCAAGTCCACACCGTCGCCTTGCCGCGGCCGATGCCGATATCGGCACGGATGCGGATCTCGTCGCGCTTCATGTAGGCCGACGTCGCCTCCTCGGAGTAGGCGGCGTCGCGCTCGCCCTGATGCGCCAGCCTGATGTCGCCGAACCAGATCGACAGCAGGTCGCGGTCGGCCGGTTCGCCGGCCTTGCCGACGGCCATGACGACGCGGCCCCAATTGGCGTCTTCGCCGGCGACCGCCGTCTTGACCAGCGGCGAATTGGCGATCGACAGCGCGATGCGCTTGGCCGAGCGGGCCGATTTCGCGCCGGTCACGGTGACCTCGACCTGTTTTCGCGCGCCCTCGCCATCGCGCACCACTTGCAGTGCCAGCGCTTTCAGCACCTTGCCGAGCGCGCGGCGGAAGGCGCCGAGGCGCGCATCGCCGGCATTCGTGATATCAGGCGCACCGCGCCGGGCGGCCGTGCCGGTGGCGAACATCAGCAGCGTGTCGCTGGTCGAGGTGTCGCTGTCGACGGTGACCGCATTGAACGTCTTGGCGGTGCCGCGCGACAAAAGATCCTGCAGCACGGGGGCTGCGATCGGCGCGTCGGTGGCGATGAACGAGAGCATTGTTGCCATGTCGGGCGCGATCATGCCGGCGCCCTTGGCAATGCCGTTGATGGTGACGTCGGCGTCGCCGAGTTTTACCGTCGCGGTCGCCAGTTTCGGATAGGTGTCGGTGGTCATGATCGCCTTGGCGGCTTCGGTCCACAGGTCCGGCCTGCCGTCCCTCACCAGTCCGGCGAGCAAATGGCCGAACTTGCCGGCATCGAGCGGCTCGCCGATGACGCCGGTCGACGCCAGAAACACCTCGTCCGGCGTGCAGCCCGCAGCCTTGGCCGCAGCCTCGCCGGTCATTGCCGTGGAGGCTCGGCCCTTGCTGCCGGTGAAGGCATTGGCGTTGCCGGAATTGACGACCAGAACGCGCGCCTTGCCCTGCCCGAGATTCTGCCGGCAGAAATCGACCGGCGCCGACGGGCATTTCGACTTGGTGAACACGCCGGCGACCGTGGTGCCGGCATCGAAGACCATGGTCAGCAGGTCGGTGCGGTTCTTGTACTTTATCCCGGCCTCGGCTGTGGCGATGCGGACGCCCTCGATGTCAGGCATTTTAGGATATTTCTTCGGCGCGAGCGGCGAAATCGTGGCTGACATGAGGACCTCGGGCGGGAGAAACGCAAGAGAGCGCCGGTTTGCCCGATAGCGGGCGCCGGCGCAAGGGCGTTTGGTGGTTGAGCACGTTCCCCTTTCTCATCGAAACGAAACGCTCAGTTGCACGAAACGGACCGTTTCGTTTCGACTACAAAGTGTGTACGATGTGCCGACGAAAATCATGGGCAAGGAAAACAGGATGGGGCTGGATCGGGGGCGCAGGTCGATCGGCGCGCGGCGCAACCCCGACAGCGCCGACGCCATTCTCGACGCCGCCGAGGCAGTTCTGGTCGAGGCCGGTTATTCCGGCTTCTCGATCGAAGCGGTGGCGCGGCGGGCGCGTGCGGGAAAGCCGACAATCTATCGCTGGTGGCCGAGCAAGGCCGCCTTGCTGTTCGACGTCTATCAGCGGCTAAAGCGCGTCGATTATCCCGATACCGGCAACCTCGAGGACGATCTCGTCGGCTTCCTCAAAAGCCTGTTCTCGCGCTGGCGCGAAACATCGTCAGGCAGCATCTTCAGATCGCTGATCGCCGAGGCGCAGTCGGACGCAATGGTGGCCGCCGTGCTTGCCGAATACACCAAAGGACGCCATGCCCATACCGGCCAGATGATCGAACGCGCCAAGGCAAGAGGCGAAGTCGCGGCCGACGTCGATTCCACGCTCGTCGCCGACCTGGTCGCCTCGTTTGCCTGGACGCATCTCTTGACCAATCGCCTCGACGAAGACGAAACGACGCTGCGCAAGGCGGTTGGCTATCTGTTGAAGGGCATAGAAGCTGACGATGCCGGCTCGGTCGACGCCGCGGCTGTCCGGCGGAGGCGTCGACGTGTCATCGGTCGCACCGCCCGGTAGAGCGGCAGGGTGGCGGGGCAAGACCCTGGCGTGGTGCAGACCACCAGAGGAACAATTGTCGGAGGCGGCGACGCCAACAATTTTGCAGAGGCGATTGCCCTCGCCTACTTGGTGTTTTCCAGCGCGTCGACCGTCTTCTTCAGCTTCTCGTCCGGGATCTCGACCTTGGCCTGGGAGCGCAGCGACTTGACCAGCGCGATGTATTTGTCGCGGATGACTGCCTGGCGGGCCTGATCCTTGACCTGGTCGAAGGCCGGCGGCTGCTTGGCGCGCTTGTCCTCGACCTGGATGACGTGCCAGCCGAACTGCGACTGCACCGGCTGCTCGGTGTACTTGCCGACCGCCAGCGCGAAGACCGCCTTGTCGAATTCCGGCACCATCTGGCCGGGTCCGAACCAGCCGAGATCGCCGCCGCTGGTCTTGCCGCTCGGATCGCTGGTGTGCTCGTTGGCAAGTTTCTGGAAATCGGCGCCGCCGTCGAGCTGCTTGATGATCGCATCGGCCTCTTCCTTCGTCTTCACGAGGATGTGACGGGCATGGACCTCGTTGGCCGGCGGCGTGTTGGCGATTTCCTGGTCGTAGCGGGCGCGAACCTCGGCATCGGTGATCTTGCCGACGACATCCTTCTCGACCATTTCGCCATGCAGGGCGCGCTGCTGCAGGAACGCCATGCGGCGCTGGAAGTCGGGATCCTTGTCGAGGCCGGTGGTGACTGCCTGGGCGGCCATGACCTTGATTTCGATCGCTGCCGAAAGGGCTGCGGCGCGGCGCTGTTCGGGCGGCATCTGCGCGAACTGCTGCGACAGCTCGCCTTCGGCAAGCGCAAGATCTGCCTCGGTCAGCGACTGGCCGTTGATCGTGGCGACCACGGCGTTCGGATCGACCGGCGCGGCCGACTGGGCGGGTGCGCCCGGCTGGGCGGGGGCTGGTTG
>NZ_JBVVQT010000054.1:2500-6348 GCF_055811595.1 Mesorhizobium sp. WSM4814 | reverse complement strand
CGCGCCAGGCTGCAAACGCAAAACGGCCCGCGTGATGCGGGCCGTTTTGTGGATTTGGTTGCGGGGACAGGATTTGAACCTGTGACCTTCAGGTTATGAGCCTGACGAGCTACCGGGCTGCTCCACCCCGCGTCAACCAGACGGCGAATGCCGGCCGGGCAGCCCGGACTTTTTGTTTTGTCCGTCCTCGAGGCTTTCGGCCTTTGCGGGCGGACGGGGCGCTGCTCCACCCCGCGTCAACGTCAGAAGTAAGCCTTGGCTCACTGGAATCAAGCTTTCGCCAACTGAAAGGGCCGCTTGCGCGGCCCGAGTTCCCGATTGGCGGGCCTGTTTTGTAAGGAGAAGACTGGATTTTTGCAACGTGCGTTTTGCAGACCTGGCAGCGACCTACTCTCCCGCGTCTTGAGACGAAGTACCATCAGCGCTGGAGCGTTTCACGGCCGAGTTCGGAATGGGATCGGGTGCAGCCGCTCCGCCATAACCACCAGGTCGGCAAAGCGCACGTTGCTCGAGAAGCTGGGTCAGGGATTAGGCAGTAGGGAATAGTAAGTAGAAGATACCCACTCGCTATAAGCCTGTGCCATTTGCCCGTCTTTCCGTGCCAATGGCGACGTTCTCGCAGACCACTTCGGGCGTAAGCCCGCAAGCGCGACTGCGCGTCGCCGGTCGTCCGGCGCCCTCGCGGAGCATAGGCCCGTAAGGGCCGCTCATGCGTGAGCGCTGGTAAGACCATCTGACTTTGTCAAATGGGCATAAGGAATGAGAACGATCAAGCCGATCGAACTATTAGTACCGGTAAGCTTCAAGCGTTGCCGCTCTTCCACACCCGGCCTATCAACGTGGTCGTCTTCCACGGTTCTCAGGGAATACTCGTTTTAAGGTGGGTTTCCCGCTTAGATGCCTTCAGCGGTTATCCCGTCCGGATATAGCTACCCTGCTATGCGGCTGGCGCCACAACAGGTCCACCAGAGATCCGTCCATCCCGGTCCTCTCGTACTAGGGACAGATCCTTTCAATATTCCTACACCCACGGCAGATAGGGACCGAACTGTCTCACGACGTTCTGAACCCAACTCACGTACCGCTTTAAATGGCGAACAGCCATACCCTTGGGACCTGCTCCAGCCCCAGGATGCGATGAGTCGACATCGAGGTGCCAAACAACCCCGTCGATATGGACTCTTGGGGGTCATCAGCCTGTTATCCCCGGCGTACCTTTTATCCGTTGAGCGATGGCCCTTCCACGCGGGACCACCGGATCACTATGACCGACTTTCGTCTCTGCTCGACTTGTCAGTCTCGCAGTCAGGCAGGCTTATGCCATTGCACTCAGCGAACGATTTCCGACCGTTCTGAGCCCACCATCGCGCGCCTCCGTTACTCTTTAGGAGGCGACCGCCCCAGTCAAACTACCCACCATACATTGTCCCGGACCCGGATGACGGGCCGCGGTTAGACATCCATAGTGATAAGGGTGGTATTTCAAGGGTGGCTCCACCTGAGCTGGCGCCCAGGTTTCAAAGCCTACCACCTATCCTACACATGCCACTACGAATGCCAATGTAAAGCTATAGTAAAGGTGCACGGGGTCTTTCCGTCTAACCGCAGGAACCCCGCATCTTCACGGGGAATTCAATTTCACTGAGTCTATGCTGGAGACAGCGGGGAAGTCGTTACGCCATTCGTGCAGGTCGGAACTTACCCGACAAGGAATTTCGCTACCTTAGGACCGTTATAGTTACGGCCGCCGTTTACTGGGGCTTCGATTCAGAGCTTGCACCCCTCCTCTTAACCTTCCAGCACCGGGCAGGCGTCAGACCCTATACGTCGTCTTGCGACTTCGCAGAGCCCTGTGTTTTTGATAAACAGTCGCTACCCCCTGGTCTGTGCCACCCTCCTCCACTTGCGTGGAAAAGGGTCACGCTTCTTCCGAAGTTACGCGTGCAATTTGCCGAGTTCCTTCAGCATAGTTCTCTCAAGCGCCTTGGTATACTCTACCAGTCCACCAGTGTCGGTTTCGGGTACGGTCTATAAGGAGGAGCTATTTCCTGGAACCACGCAGCAGCCCGTTCAATCCGATAAGATTGGACTACCTCAATGATCCGTCACTTCCTCCAGGCCCACGAATATTAACGTGGTTCCCATCGTCTACGCATTTCTGCCTCGACTTAGGGGCCGGCTAACCCTGCTCAGATTAGCTTTAAGCAGGAACCCTTGGACTTTCGGCGGGGGAGTCTCTCACTCCCCTTACGTTACTCATGTCAGCATTCGCACTTCTGATACCTCCACCACCCCTCACGGGTATGGCTTCATCAGCTTACAGAACGCTCCGCTACCGCTCGTGATTGCTCACGAACCCTAAGCTTCGGTGTATGGCTTGAGCCCCGTTACATTTTCGGCGCAAAGACCCTTATTTAGACCAGTGAGCTGTTACGCTTTCTTTAAATGATGGCTGCTTCTAAGCCAACATCCTGGTTGTTTTGGGATCCTCACATCCTTTCCCACTTAGCCATAACTTGGGGACCTTAGCTGTAGGTCAGGGTTGTTTCCCTTTTCACGACGGACGTTAGCACCCGCCGTGTGTCTGCCGACTAGTACTCCCAGGTATTCGGAGTTTGGTTAGGTTTGGTAATCCGGTGAGGACCCCTAGCCCATCCAGTGCTCTACCCCCTGGGGTATTCGGTCGACGCTCTACCTAAATAGATTTCGCGGAGAACCAGCTATTTCCGAGTTTGATTGGCCTTTCACCCCTAGCCACAAGTCATCCCGAACTATTGCAACAGTTATGGGTTCGGTCCTCCAGTAAGTGTTACCTTACCTTCAACCTGCTCATGGCTAGATCACTCGGTTTCGGGTCTAATGCGACGAACTGAACGCCCTGTTCAGACTCGCTTTCGCTGCGCCTACACCTAGCGGTTTAAGCTTGCTCGTCACACTAAGTCGCTGACCCATTATACAAAAGGTACGTGGTCACCCAGGACGAACCTTGGACTCCCACTGTTTGTAGGCAATCGGTTTCAGGTACTCTTTCACTCCCCTTGTCGGGGTGCTTTTCACCTTTCCCTCACGGTACTAGTTCGCTATCGGTCATGCACGAGTACTTAGGCTTGGAGGGTGGTCCCCCCAATTTCAGACAGGATTTCACGTGTCCCGCCTTACTCGAGGACGATGATTTGCATTACGCGTACGGGGCTGTCACCCACTATGGCCCTACTTTCCAGAAGGTTCCGCTTGTCTCATCATCGCCACTGGCCTGGTCCGGGTTCGCTCGCCACTACTGCCGGAGTCTCGGTTGATGTCCTTTCCTACGGGTACTTAGATGTTTCAGTTCCCCGCGTTCGCCACTTTATCCCTATGTATTCAGGATAAGTTACCTATAACAGATCCTTGGAAACCACAGCAGCAAGTCTGCGCGATCTCAAAGAGATCGTCGCTTAACGCTCAATCCTTTTGGGATCTCGCGCCAATTGCCCTGCTGCTCTGATTTTCCAAGCACCTTAGGTGGGTTTCCCCATTCGGAAATCTACGGATCAAAGGGTATTCGCACCTCCCCGTAGCTTATCGCAGCGTATCACGTCCTTCATCGCCTGTGCATGCCAAGGCATCCACCAATTGCCCTTAAGACACTTGATCGTTCTCATTGCCAATACCCATCGCGCGATCCCGAAGGGATCATCGCTCGAACCAGATCCTGTGCAGGATCTAGCTTCAATGGAATTGGCACAAAAAGACCAGCTTCTCGAGATCGGTTCGAGGGTGCGGTTAGGCAAACCCATCATATGCGGGAGATTGAGCGTCTCCCGCGACAAATCACACCCCTTGCGAGCTATGAAGTTCGAACAAATCTT
>NZ_JBVVQT010000053.1:0-6633 GCF_055811595.1 Mesorhizobium sp. WSM4814 | reverse complement strand
CAACAGACAAACCGCGCCGGCCGACAGGCCGGCGACCGTCAGCAGCCGACAGGCTGCCCGCGCCAGGGGGCGAAGCCGGATGGCCGAGACCGCCTGAGCCTGTCGAAGAAAAAGCGGGCTCGGTTCACGAGCACCCGGCACGCGCCGTCGGGCGCGCGGGCGCCAAGGTTAGCATCGTTCGTAGCGGCGCGGCGGGCACAGCTGAGCCCGCATCGGAGGTCGACGAGGAAAGTGTATTGCTCCACCGATTTCGACGAAGGCCAGTGGTTGTATCACGGCTATGACGAAGCTCACTTGATCATCTATCTGCGGCCGCCAGGCGCCTGCGCCGACGAGGCGACCGAAGAGCGAATATCCCGGGCGGTTCTCGGCATTGAGCCGGCAGGTCTTCAGTTGGAAGCTGGCGAGGGCCTCCGGCTTGGTGCTTAGGTATCATTGTCTCGTCCAGGGCGCTTTCCACAGAAGCAAGTCGGCGTGGGCTGGGTCCACTTAGCCATGGGATTGGCGGATGTAGTGCAAGTCATTGAAACGGCGCAGGATTTGGTTGCTTACGCCGATCCGCGTCATTTCCCGGAGACCTCAACCCTCAGGAATAATCCTACGCTGCCGCTGACCGGTTTGTCATCTGTTCGCAGCAAGTCGTGGTCGCGCGTTTCGACGGCGGCATGCTGTCGCTCATCGCTGCGCATCAAGCCGGCTGGTCGCCTGTGGGCATGGGTCGCATATCCACACCATGGATGCACACATCCAAACAATCAAGTTTACCGATGCGTCATGATACTGCATAGCGCATTACTTGAAAGCCCATGTCCCGTGCTTTCCAGCTCACGTTTTTCTCGGTTGTTCTACAGTTGTTCCACAGCTAACCTTGACATGGATCTAGTATGCGAATTTGCGGTATCAAGCTAACGCACGACGGGGCAGTCGCTGTCGTCGAGGACGGCCGATTGATCTTTTGCGTCGAGCAGGAGAAACTCGATAATAATCCACGTTACCAATCCATTGATCGTCTTGAAACGATTGTTGCCGCCTTAGCGGAACATGGCCTGGATCCGCGCGATGTTGACCGGTTCGTCATCGATGGCTGGGACGGTGAGATCGAGTCGGAATTCCAGGTTGTTAGTGAGGGCACACCGGTCACTCTCAACGGGGCACCCTATGTGGAGCGGGACCCTAAAAGTCCCCTGACAGCTTATCACAGCTCGGGCCTCATGCTCGGCGGCGGGATATTTTCTTATGACAGTTATCCGCATGTCCTTGGCCACGTAGCTTCCGCATACTGCACCAGCTCATTCGCCAAAGCAAAGGAACCGGCATTTTGTCTGGTATGGGACGGCTGCATCTTTCCGCGTCTTTACTACGTCGAGCCAAGTGGAGTCCGATTTGTTGGGTGCCTGTTTCCGATGATAGGCCATGCCTATGCGGCCGCGGGCCAACATTTCGGTCCTTACAGGCGAGAACTGCGGACTGGCTGGAACCTCGGTATCGCCGGCAAGTTGATGGCCTATATTGCGCTCGGAGTAGTCCATGAACACATCGTGAATGTGTTTCAGGAGCTTTACGACGACCATTTTGCCTGGGATACGGACCTTGCTTTTGGCTACGGGAACAACAGCCACAGCGAAGACGCGTTACTCACGGCTGTGCACGACTTCTTCGATGCAAGCGCGTCGCGGTTAATCCCCGAAACGCCCGAGGACATACTTGCTTCGTTCCATGCCTTCGTGGAGCGTCTTCTCGTCCGGGGCATGACAAGGGCGCTGCGTGGGTACTCAGTCCCCAAAACCCGAAACCTGTGCATAGCCGGCGGATGCGGGCTGAACATCAAATGGAACAGCGCCCTCCGGGCGAGCGGTTTGTTCGACGCAGTCTGGGTGCCTCCGTTTCCAAACGACAGCGGATCGGCGATCGGTGCCGCTTGCTGCGCGCTGGCCGCCGACAAAGGTTTCGTGCATCTCGACTGGTCAGTCTACAGCGGACCAAACATGAACCATGGCCCGGTGCCGCCGGGATGGCAGGCTGCTCCATGCAGCTTGACAGAACTTGCCAGCGTGCTCGCGGACGACAAGCCCGTCGTTTTCCTCGCAGGCCGTGCAGAGCTTGGTCCACGTGCGTTGGGAGGCAGAAGCATCCTGGCGGCCGCGACTTCGTCCCACATGAAGGACCACCTCAACAAAGTAAAACGTCGAGAGCACTTCCGGCCGGTAGCGCCAATATGCTTGGAGGATCGTGCACATGAGATATTCGAGCCTGGCACGCCGGATCCTTACATGCTGTTCGATCACCGAACACGTTCAGAGTGGAAAGAGAAAATCCCGGCAGTCGTTCATCTCGACGGGACTGCACGATTACAGACAGTTTCCAGAGAATCTGATCACCCAATTGCAGAGCTCCTGGTCGAATACGAACAACTCACTGGCATTCCGCTGCTCTGCAACACGAGTGCCAACCTTAACGGACGTGGGTTCTTTCCGGATGCCGCGGCAGCCTGTGAGTGGGGATGCGTGGACCACGTTTGGTGCAATGGGTTGCTGTTGACTAAGACAGGTTAGACGCCGCTCCCGTCATCAATAAGGCTGGCTGGATGTACAGGGACGATCGCGCCTAGCGAATGCATGCAGCAGCATCAGGCAGCGTAGCCGGCGTCAGATGCCCGTGGCTGTCGAAGGATAGGGCATTAAGGCTCTCCTCACGGTATTTCGCGTCAGGATTCGATAGCGCCATTAGAGGGCGCTAACTTCTCCAGGCGGTGAGAGGGCGATGCTGCATCTATGTCCCCTCGCGCCAAACGGGTCGACGCCCATGCTGAGCGAAATGTGGCCGCTGAAGGACAACCCATGCACCCAATCGCGCCGGGCTCCGCAAAGCGCATGATGCCGCCCAAGGATGCAAGAGCGCAGGCCGAGGAGCATTCCGGGCCCGTCAGCTAGAAGTGCTTAGCCTGTAGGCGGATAGGGCGACTGAGCTCCATCGCTTTGGCGATATTGTATTGCCGCCCTGCGAATGGAAGCCGACCACCCGTCGGGTTGTCCAACCGCCACGCCGGCTAACGACAGGTTGATCAATCACCGCTGAGCTCCCATGAAACACTGCTGACGTCCTCAGTGACAAAATTGCCGAAGCAAGGTGCCGATTACCGTACCGTTTGCGTTGCACCAATTGCCCCCGTACCGGCAGCCCGACCGTGACGATCTTTTTGTCGAGCTTGCGACATTCTTGTCCGGACACAACAGCGTTTTCGGATAGGCAGGCACAGAAGGAGCAAATCAAGGAATCGCGATCGTGCAAACGCCGTGACGCCTAGCCGAACTCGATCCTCACTGCGTGCAGACCGGCGCGCGCCGTGCTGAAGAGCTGGAAGGTGTTAGAGACCTTCCTCGACAGGGGAGCAACTACAGAGCTATGGCTGAGGCGCGACGGCCGCGCTTCGCAGATCGCCGGCCCGCGCCACGCAATTACACGCTAGAGACAAAGCCTTACGCGGTCGATGCAGTGCCCGCCGGCGTGCGGCAATGCATCGGCTGGCCGTCGGGAACGGTTTTCGTCTTCCGAGCCGGTGCGCAAGTGCTGATTACCCCGACAATACAGCACCTTTGCTCGGTCCGGGTGACCAAGCGATTGTGCGGCGCGCTCGGTCTTACTCAACGCACGGCGCCCCCTGCTCAAGCCAGCAGGGCTTCGGCAAAAGATAATCCGATTCGGTGCCTTCAAGTGAAACGGCATGGCGCTTGCTGTCATCTGTTAGAGCCCATCAAAGCACGTAGAAAGCTACAAACAGAACCATGGCAAAAACGCGAAGCTCCTTACAAGCGCCCAAGGAGACGGTGCACATTTGCGCCGAACTTTCCCTCCAGACATCCGTGCTCAGTAGCTGCTTTGCGCATCGCTGGTTCGAGACTGACGGACCAAGGCATGCGGCTCGCTCAATTGTCGTTCATCCGTCTCCGCCAGCAGGATGCCGCTTTGGGACACGGCGTGGACCACCTGCGGCCTCTCAGTCTCAGGACTGTCGCCGACGCGATCAACGTGCACGAGTCGACGGTAAGCTGGGTGACGTCGAACAAATAAATGCTGACCCCGCGCGGCGTGGTCGAACTGAATTATTTTTTCACCGTCGCGATCGCCTCCTCCCAAGGTGGCGACGCGCACTCCGCCGAAGCTGTCCGCCATCGGATCAGGCGATAACCGCCGCCGAAAAATCGCCAGATGACGTGCTTTCTGACGATGACATCGTCTTCCGGCTCAAGGATACGGCCATTGATATTGCGCGCCGCACCGTCAGAAAATATCGCGAAGCGATGAATTCCCCTCCTCCGTGCAACGCCGCAGGGAAAGGCCCTTCTGGCGCTAATGCGGGTCAGCGCAGCCACCCCGATGTTGCGCACATCCAAACGGGAGACCCAGTTCATGACCGAATCCGCGACAGGCTTCATGGACGGAGTTCTGCATGACCCAGAACAACCACATCAACGGTCTGGTCCCGCATGGAGTGCGGTCATTTCGCTTGCTTTAGGCACCTTCGGGCTTGTGACAGCAGAGTTTCTGCCTGCCAGCGTGCTGACGCCGCTCGCGCATGATCTCGGTATCACCGAGGGTGCAGCTGGTCAGGCACTGACAGCGACCGCAATCGTCGGGGCGATTGCGGCGCCGACGATGGCCATCATCACAAATCGCCTGGACCGCAGGATCGTCATGTGGGCGATGACGTTGCTGCTGATTCTGTCGAACGTTCTGTCGGCCGTCGCGGGGTCACTGCCGGTTCTCCTGACCGGTCGCGTCGTGCTCGGAATAGCGATCGGAGGCTTTTGGTCGATTTCGGGAGCGCTGGCGATGCGGCTCGTTCCAAGTCACCTTCTGCGGCGCGCCATGTCGATCATCCTCACTGGCGTTACCGTCGCTACCGTTTGCGCGGCTCCAATCGGCGCCTATGTCGGCGACATCTGGGGATGGCGTACCGCCTTCATGATCGCTGCAGTCTTTGGCGCCGTTACACTGCTAGTGCAACTCATGACCCTTCCGAGGCTGCCTCCGATTGGAGTGACCAGCTTTCGCAGTCTGCTGGATGTGGCCAGGACTCCAATGATCAAAGTCGCGATTTTGGTCGTCCTGCTGGTCGCTTCCGGGCACTTCGCCGGCTTCACCTATATCCGCGCCTTCCTCGAGGATGTTCCGGCGCTCAATATCGAGACGATCTCGCTCGTATTGCTCGCCTTTGGCATCGGCGGCTTCTTCGGCAATTTGGCCGGCGGATTCTTGGCCGAGCACAGCCTCAAGGCAGTCGCGGCCCTGCCGCCCCTGATCATAGCGATGGCCGCTGTCTCGCTGCTGACGTTGGGAGCATCGGCCTGGGCCGCGGCGATTGCGGTTACCGTATGGGGCTTTGCCTTCGGCGCGGTGCCGGTGGGACTGCAGACATGGATGGTGCTGCGCGCCGCTCCCGAGCATGCCGAAAACGCCGGTGGGATGATGGCGGCAACGTTCCAAGTGGCCATCGCAGCCGGCGCGATTTTCGGTGGTCTACTGGTGGACAATGCCGGCGTTGCCAGTGCCTTTGCCTACAGCGCCGTTGCCTCGTTTCTCGCTGCCCTGACAGTGTTCATGCTCGGCCCGAAGCGCGAACCGTAGACCGTCTAACAAAGGCCCTCAGTGCAGCGGCGAAAGATGCAATCGCATCAGCCGCGCGGTGCGGTCCTGCGCACGATTTTTTGGCGGTTGCAGGCTCGTCTCCGCGCGATCGGACGCTCAGCGTCTCCTCGATGTTAGTCTCCACCCAATCCACCAGCTTCGAGTATTTGGCCTGCCATTTGGGATCCACTGCGCCAGGTCGCGCTTGACCCTCGGCTAGGTCGCGGTGCATGGGAAAAACCTTCAGCCTCGCACAGCCTGCGGTAAAGTACTTCTTCCACTTCATTTTGGGTGTTGCCGGCTGCCAGCGTCGGGAGAATACGTGGCACGCCGTAATACAAGATTATCGAATTTGGTCAGACCCAATTTTGCACGCCGGTTCGCACCCGTATGAGCCGCTGAGTAAATCTAAAACTAGGAGCGCCCGCGACTTCACATTCGGGATGCCTCCTGCAACATTATCTGCCGCATCCATATGCTTGCCGGATCACTGTTGTGAAGGGTGGGCCATTGGACGGCCTCGGTGAACGTGGGAAGTGGCCGCGGAAGTTCGATGATCCGCAGGGGGAAGGTTTCCTTGAAATGCTCAACCAGTCGGAAGGGCATGGTCGCTATACGGGCTGTGCCTGAGACCATCGGCGGGATCATGCTAAAAGCCTGCACGACGATCTCGACACGTCTCTTGAGGCCATGCTCAAGCAAAAACTGTTCCTCGATGGATGGCATCTGCGCACGGCCGACCCTGAACGCAATGTGCTTCATCGACACGTACCTCTCGAATGTAAGCTTGCCTGGCAGCTGCTTGTTCGTGGGGCAGCCTACGCAGACGAATGTCTCGTCGAACAGCGCCGCTCTTGGATGCGCGCTCGACATGAACAATTCCGGAAGAATCAGAAAATCGACGTCACCGCGCCGGAGGAGCTCATCGGAATCGTCGTCGAGCGGCAGCAATTCGAAGCTGACGGCGGGTGCTTCGCGTGCAACACGCTCCACGACCTTTTCGAAAAA
>NZ_JBVVQT010000052.1:3236-9419 GCF_055811595.1 Mesorhizobium sp. WSM4814 | reverse complement strand
CCCTCTCTTCCTTACCCCCGGAATCATCAATCCGATTCTGTGCAAAGGCCTCACAAGGGGAGAAGGCAGAGCGACGCGCATTTGTCCAATCTGGCGGGAAACCCGGCGCAATCATGCGCCAAATTGCGCGCAGAGCCGGAAGATCGACAAGAAATTTCGCTGACATATCTTCATCCTGACAGGTGCTGCTGGCTGCGCGGTGGTTGGCCGGAAGCCTTGCCCGACGAATTGGCACTGGCCTGCCGGTGTGCAAGTATCTTGGCCGGGCAACATGGGAGGACGAAGGTCATGGCCGATGCGGGAATGTTGCGCTTCCATGTGCCGGAGCCCGAGGTGCGGCCGGGCGGGACGCCGGATTTTTCTGATGTGACCATCCCCAAGGCCGGCTCGGTGCCGCGTCCCGAGATCGATGTCGATCCGCGTGATATCCGCGACCTGGCGTTTTCGATCATCCGCGTGCTCAACCGCGCCGGCGAAGCCGTCGGGCCGTGGGCCGGGCTGCTTTCCGACGACGAGTTGCTGGAAGGCCTGCGCCACATGATGACGCTGCGCAGCTTCGACGCGCGCATGCAGATGGCGCAGCGCCAGGGCAAGACCTCCTTTTACATGCAGCACCTCGGCGAAGAGGCGGTGAGCTGCGCCTTTCGCAAGGCGCTGGCGCCGGGCGACATGAACTTTCCGACCTATCGGCAGGCCGGCCTGCTCATCGCCGACGGCTATCCGATGGTCACGATGATGAACCAGATCTATTCGAACGAGGCCGATCCGCTGAAGGGCCGGCAGCTGCCGATCATGTATTCGTCGAAGGAGCATGGCTTCTTCTCGATCTCCGGCAATCTGGCGACGCAATATATCCAGGCGGTCGGCTGGGCGATGGCTTCGGCGATCAGCAATGATTCGAAGATCGCCGCCGCCTGGATCGGCGACGGTTCGACCGCCGAGTCCGACTTTCATGCCGCGCTGGTTTTCGCCTCGACCTACAAGGCGCCGGTCGTGCTCAACGTCGTCAACAACCAGTGGGCGATCTCGACCTTCCAGGGCATCGCCCGCGGTGGCTCCGGCACATTTGCCGCCCGCGGCCTCGGCTTTGGCATTCCGTCGCTTCGGGTCGACGGCAACGATTATCTCGCCGTCCACGCGGTGGCTAAATGGGCGGCGGAGCGGGCGCGGAAAAATCTTGGGCCGACGCTGGTCGAATATGTCACCTATCGCGTCGGCGCGCATTCGAGCTCCGACGATCCGTCGGCCTACCGGCCGAAGGCCGAATCCGACGCCTGGCCGCTCGGCGATCCGATCGTCAGGCTGAAGAACCATCTCATCCAGCGCGGCGTCTGGTCGGACGAGCGCCACACCCAGGCCGAGGCGGAAATCCTCGAAACGGTGATCGCGGCGCAAAGGGAGGCCGAGCGCCACGGCACGCTGCATGCCGGCGGCAAGCCCTCGACGCGCGACATGTTCGAAGGCGTCTATGGCGAGATGCCGCCGCATCTCAGACGCCAGCGCCAGCAGGCGGGGGTCTGACCATGCCAAGACGGACCATGATCGAGGCGATCCGCGACGCCATGGACGTGTCGATGGGGCGCGACGAACGCGTCATCGTGTTCGGCGAGGATGTCGGTTTTTTCGGCGGCGTGTTTCGCTGCACGCAAGGCCTGCAGGCGAAATACGGCAAGAGCCGCTGCTTCGACACGCCTATCAGCGAAGCGGGCATCGTCGGCTCGGCCATCGGCATGGCCGCCTACGGCCTGAAACCCTGCGTCGAGGTGCAGTTTGCCGACTACGTTTATCCGGCCTATGACCAGATCGTCTCGGAGGCGGCGCGGCTACGTTACCGCTCGAACGGCGATTTCACCTGCCCGATCGTGGTGCGGATGCCGACCGGCGGCGGCATTTTTGGTGGCCAGACCCACAGCCAGAGCCCGGAGGCGCTGTTTACCCATGTCTCCGGCCTGAAGGTCGTCGTGCCGTCCAATCCGCATGACGCCAAGGGTCTTCTGATCGCGGCGATAGAGGATCCCGATCCGGTGATCTTCCTGGAGCCGAAGCGGCTCTACAACGGTCCGTTTGATGGCCATCACGAGCGCCCGGTGACGCCATGGTCAAAGCACGAACTCGGCGAGGTCGCCGACGGGCATTACACGGTCCCGCTCGGCAGGGCGGTGATCCGTCGGCCGGGCGCCGCGGTCACCGTGCTGGCCTACGGCACGATGGTCTATGTCGCGCAGGCGGCCGCCGAGGAGACCGGCATCGACGCCGAGATCATCGATCTGAGGACGCTGCTGCCACTCGATCTCGAGACGATCGTCGACTCGGTCAACAGGACAGGCCGCTGCGTGATCGTGCACGAGGCGACGCTGACATCAGGCTTCGGCGCCGAGCTGTCGGCGCTGGTGCAGGAAAACTGCTTCTACCATCTCGAAGCGCCGGTAGTGCGGGTCGCCGGCTGGGACACGCCCTATCCGCATGCGCAGGAATGGGACTATTTTCCCGGTCCGGCCAGGCTCGGCCGCGCGCTCGTCGAAACGATGGAGGCCTGACGATGGCAGGCAGAGCCTTGGACCAATTGCCAATGGTGGCACCGCCCCTCATCCGCCTGCCGGCACCTTCTCCCCGTGCAGAACGGGGAGAAGGGACTGGCCGCCACGCCGGCGATCCCGCTCTCCCCGTTGTTCACGGGGGTCCGAAGGACGGGCGAGACAAGCGGCTCGCCCTGGAATGGGCAAGGGTGAGGGGCAGCGCAAACGCCTCGGTAAGGGGGACCTGACGATGGGCGAATATGTGATCAAGCTGCCCGATGTCGGCGAAGGCGTCGCCGAGGCCGAGCTGGTCGAGTGGCAGGTCAAGGTCGGCGATCTCGTGCGCGAGGATGCGGTGCTTGCCGCCGTCATGACCGACAAGGCGACGGTCGAGATTCCTTCGCCAGTCGACGGCGAGATCGTCTGGCTGGGTGCGGAGATCGGCGACACGGTGGCGATCGGCTCGCCCATTGTACGCTTGAAGGTGGCCGGCGAGGGCAATGTGAAGGCAGCTGCGGAGCCGGGCGGCGAGGCTGCCGCCAAGATTACCGACCGCAGTACCCCCACCCCTGGCCCCTCCCCACAAGGGGGAGGGGGACGCGCTTCGGCGGCCGAAGCCAGTGCCAAAGCGGCACCGCACCCGTCCCCGTCCGGAAAAATCACTGAGCGTGAGGTTGCATCGGCGACGGAATCCCCCTCCCCCTTGTGGGGAGGGGTTAGGGGTGGGGGTCCTGCGCCCGTCGCCGCGCCGCGTCCCGAAGGTGAAAGGCCGCTGGCGTCGCCGGCCGTCCGCCTCAGGGCAAAGGAGGCCGGCGTCGATCTCCGACAGGTCAGGGGAAGCGGCCCGGCCGGCCGCATTCTCCACGAGGACATCGACGCCTTCCTGGCGCGCGGACCGCAGCTTGCGAAGGTCTCCGGCCTCGCCCGGAACGAGGCGGTCGAGGACATCAAGATCATTGGGCTCAGGCGCAAGATCGCCGAGAAGATGGCGCTGGCCAAGTCGCGCATCCCGCACATCACCTATGTCGAGGAGATCGACGTCACGGCATTGGAGGATTTGCGCGCGGCGCTCAACAAGGAGAAGCGCGGCGGCGTCGAGCGGCCGAAGCTGACGCTGCTGCCGTTCCTGATGCGGGCGATGGTCAAGGCGATCGCCGACCAGCCCAAAATCAACGCGCTGTTCGACGACGAGGCCGGCATCGTCCACCAGCATGGCGGCGTCCATATCGGCATTGCCGCGCAGACGCCTTCGGGGCTGGTGGTGCCGGTGGTCAAGCACGCCGAGGCACGCGATATCTGGGACTGCGCCGCCGAGGTTTTCAGGCTCGCCGAGGCGGCCAGGTCAGGCACGGCGGCGCGCGACGAACTGTCGGGATCGACGATTACCATCACCTCGCTCGGCGCCATGGGCGGGGTGGCGACGACGCCGGTGATCAATCATCCGGAAGTGGCGATCCTCGGCGTCAACAAGATGATGGTGCGGCCGGTGTGGGACGGCACCCAGTTCATGCCGCGCAAGATGATGAACTTGTCCTCCAGCTTCGATCACCGCGTCATCGACGGCTGGGACGCCGCGGTGTTTATCCAGCGGATCAAGACGCTGCTGGAGACCCCGGCGCTGATTTTCGTGGATTGAGATGATGAGAACGGTCGCAAAGGCCCCCTCACCCGGCCTCCGCTTCGCTACGGCCACCCTCTCCCCGAGGGGAGAGAAGGTCTCCAAGGCTGGTGCAAGCCTCTTCTCCCCGCCGGGGAGAAGGTGGCCGCGCAGCGGCCGGATGAGGGGGCCCTACTTCGCCAAAAAGAGCGTGTCGACATGAAGGAAATATCCTGCAAGCTGCTCGTCATCGGCGCCGGTCCGGGCGGCTATGTCTGCGCCATCCGTGCCGGCCAGCTCGGCATCGACACGGTTATCGTCGAGTTCGGCAAGCCGGGCGGCACCTGCCTCAATGTCGGCTGCATTCCGTCCAAGGCGCTGATCCATGCGGCCGAGGAGTTCGAGAAAATCTCGCACATGGCGAGCGGCAAGAGCCCGCTCGGCATTTCAATCGCCACGCCGTCCATTGATCTCGAAGCGACCATCGCCTGGAAGGACGGTATCGTTAGCCGGCTGAACAGCGGCGTTGCCGGCCTGCTCAAGAAGGCCGGGGTCAAGACCGTGCATGGCTGGGCGAAATTCCGCGACGGCAAGACCGTCGAGGTCCAGACCGAGACCGGCATGCAGGTGGTTCGCGCCGAGATGGTGGTGATCGCGACCGGCTCGGCGCCGGTCGAGCTGCCGTTCCTGCCGTTCGGCGGTGCGGTGATCTCGTCGACCGAAGCGCTGGCGCTGAGCGAAGTGCCGGAAAGGCTTGCCGTCGTCGGCGGTGGCTATATCGGGCTCGAGCTCGGCATCGCCTTCGCCAAACTGGGCGCCAAGGTGAGCGTGGTCGAGGCCTTGCCGCGCGTGCTGGCGCAATATGATGCCGAGCTGACCCGGCCGGTGGTGAAGCGGCTCACCGAACTCGGCATCGAGGTGCTTGTCGGCGCCAAGGCCAAGGGCCTGTCGAGCAAGGGCGATGCTCTGCTGGTCGAAACGGCGACCGGCAAGGATGGCAAGATCGCTGCCGACCGGATCCTGATCACCGTCGGGCGCAGGCCGGTGGTCGAAGACTGGGGGCTGGAGCAGATCGACCTCGATATGGCGGGTAAATTCATCCGCATCGACGACCAGTGCCGCACCTCGATGCGCGGCATCTTTGCCATTGGCGACGTCACCGGCGAGCCGATGCTGGCGCACCGGGCGATGGCGCAAGGCGAAATGGTCGCCGAGATCGTCGCCGGCCACAAGCGCAGCTGGGACAAGCGCTCAATTCCCGCCATCTGCTTCACCGATCCGGAGCTGGTCACCGCCGGCCTGTCGCCGGACGAGGCCAAGAGGCTTGGCGGCGAGATCAAGGTCGGGCTGTTTCCGTTCGCCGCCAACGGCCGCGCGATGACCAAGCTGAGTGAGGATGGCTTCGTCCGGGTTGTCGCCCGCGCCGACAACCATTTGGTGCTCGGCATCCAGGCGGTCGGCCAGGGCGTGTCTGAACTGTCGACGGCGTTCGGCCTGGCGCTGGAGATGGGCGCGCGGCTGGAGGACATCGCCGGCACCATCCATGCCCATCCGACACAGGGCGAGGGTTTTCAGGAGGCGGCGCTGAAGGCGCTTGGGCACGCACTGCATGTTTAGTTCGCGATGGCGCAAAAACTGGCGGTGTCGGCGGGACAGCACCCCCTCTGTCCTGCCGGACATTGCCCGGCAGGGTAGGGGGGGTACTGCCCCGCCAGCGTTCACAAGCGCACTCACCCCGCAAGCCGGCTAACCATCTCGTGCTGCGCGTAGGCGCGGCCGAAGCGGTTGGCGAGGAAGGCGTCGAGCGCGATGTCTTCCTGCTTGATAAAACCCTGCGCCGGCAAGCTGCCGTCGGCCAGCATGTCGAGCACCGCGCAGATGGCGGAGGCGGTGGTGATCTGGATGGCGCTGCGCACCTTGTCGCCGACGCGCTTGGCGTAGATCTTGTTGGCGTAGGTTTCCTGCAGCAGGGGGGGCCCCCGGCGGGCGGCGCCCGGGGCCCGGCCCAAAGGCCCCCCCCGCCCCGCCGCCCCCCCGGGGGGCGCCAAAAAATCGGTTAGGCGCGGCCCG
>NZ_JBVVQT010000052.1:0-3226 GCF_055811595.1 Mesorhizobium sp. WSM4814 | reverse complement strand
GGTGGGGGGGGTGGGGGGGGTGGTGGGGTGGGGGGGGCGCCGGGGGGGGCGGGGGGGTGGGGTTTTTTTGTGGGGGGGGGGGGGGCGGCGCCCGGGGGGGGGGGGGGGGCGCCCCCTGACGGTGACGAAGACGATGACCACGTCCTGCAGCGTCGCCGGCAGGGCGCTCTCAAAAATGTCTTTCAGCATGTCGCGGCGGTGGCGCAGGCCGAGATCGTTGAGCAGCGCCTTCATGATCGCGGCGTGGCCAGGGTAGCGGATGGTACGATAGTTCAGCGTGCGCACCTTGCCCTTCAGGGTTTCGGCCAGCGTGCCGAGCCCGCCCGAGGTGTTGAACGCCTCGTAGGTGACGCCGTCGAGCGAGAATTCCTCGCGCTCCTCCAGCGGCGGTACCTCGATCAGTTCGCCTTCGACGATCGCCTCGCAAGGCTCGCAATATTCGTTGATGACGCCGTCCGTGCTCCAGGTCAGATTGTAGTTCAGCGCATTCGACGGGTATTGCGGCAGTGCGCCGACCCGCATGCGCACGCTTTCCAGCGTGTCGAAGCGGCTGGCGAGATCATTGGCGACGATCGAGATGAAGCCCGGCGCCAGCCCGCATTGCGGGATGAAGGCGCTGTCGGCGGTACGCGCCAATTGCCTGACGCGCCGGGTCGCGACGACGTCCTCGGTCAGGTCGAGATAATGCACACCGGCGCTGGCCGCCGCTTCGGCGATGCGCGTGGTCAGGTGGAAGGGCGCGGCGCTGAGCACCGCGAACCTGCCGGCCAGGGCCGCTTCGAGCGTGCCGGCGGCTTCGATGTCGAGTTCCAGCGTCTCGACCGTTTCAGGCAGTTCGACCGCGCCGAGCTGTGCGGCCGAACGGTCGACGAGGGTTATATGATAGTCGCCGGTGGAAACCAGCATCTCGGCGATGGTCGAGCCGATCTTGCCGGCGCCGACAATTATGATGTCCTTCATGACAGTTCCCTCGCCTTGCCTTTCACAGAGCGGACAGAATCGCAGCTTGCCTGTCGAAAGGAAGTGTTGAACTGTTCAAAACGAAGTGCCAAATTGGACAGTATGCCGATGAGGTTCGTCGAAAGTGCTTAGCAACGCCGAACAGGCCCTGCTCTCCCTGCTGCGCGCGAATGCGCGCGCCTCGACGGCCGAACTGGCGCGGCGGCTCGGCGTGTCGCGGACGACGGTGCAGAGCCGGATCGAGCGGCTGGAACAGCGCGGCATCATCACCGGCTATGGCGTCCGGCTTTCACCCGACTACGAACAGGGACTGGTGCGGGCGCATGTCCTGCTCACCGTCACGCCCAAGCTTGCCGACAAGGTGGTGCGCAGCCTGCAGGCGCTGGCGCCGGTGCGGACGCTGCATTCGGTGAGCGGCAATTTCGACATGATCGTCATCGTCGACGCGCCCTCGATCAAGGACCTCGACACGCTTCTCGATGAGATCGGCGCGATGGACGGGGTCGAGCGGACATCGTCGTCGATCATCCTGTCGACGCGGATCGACCGGTGAGTGCTGCCCGCGTTGGCGCGGCCCAGAAACGCTGGCGGGACAGCACCCCCCTCTGCCCTGCCGGGCATCTCCCCCTCAAGGGGGAGATCGGCAATTTTGGCGCTCCGCTATCTCTGCGAGGTTCCTGTAATAAAGCAACATCATTCCAAAAAAATGTTGCTTTCCAACACGGCCTATATGAGAATTGCGCGGACAGGCCGGTTTGAACGAGAACACACAGGACGCCGATGCAATTTGATCTCCTGCTGAAGGGCGGCCGCCTCATCGATCCGGCGTCTGGCCTCGACGCGCGACGCGATCTGGCCATCGTCAACGGCCGCATCACCGCGATCGATCCCGACATTCCCTTCGAGCGCGCCGCGCGCGTCATCGATGCGACAGGGTCCATCGTCGCACCCGGCCTCATCGACCTGCATAGCCACGTCTATTGGGGCGGCACATCGCTCGGCGTCGACGCCGACCGCCTCGCCGCAAAAGGCGGCACCACAACCTTCATCGACGCCGGAAGCGCTGGCGCCGGCAACTTCCTCGGCTTTCGCCGCCACGTCATCGAGCGCTCGAAGGTCCGCATCCTGGCCTATGTCAACATTTCCTTTGCCGGCATTTTCGGCTTCTCGCAGACCGTTTCGGTTGGCGAGTGCAGCGATCTGCGGCTCTGCGAACCGCGCGAGACGGTGGCGGCGGTGCGCGAGCACGCAGACGTGGTCGTCGGCGTAAAAGTACGCTCGGGTCGCCATGCCGGCGGCAGCAGCGGCATCGCGCCGGTCGATCTGGCGCTCGAGGCTGCCGACCAGGCCGGCCTGCCGCTGATGGCGCATATCGACGAGCCGCCGCCAGGCCGTTCGGAAGTGCTGCCGCGGCTGCGCAAGGGCGACATCCTCACCCACTGCTTCCGGCCGTTTCCCAACGCGCCGGTCTTCGCCTCGGGCGCGGTCCGGCCCGACATGCGGCTGGCGCGCGAGCGCGGCGTCATCTTCGACATCGGCCACGGCATGGGCTCGTTCGATTTCTCGGTTGCCAGGGCGATGCTCAGCGAAGGGCTGGCGCCTGACGTGATCAGCAGCGACGTGCATCTCTACTGCGTCGACGGTCCGGCCTTCGACATTCTGGTGTGCATGTCGAAATTGCTGGCGCTCGGCATGCCGCTGGTCGAGGTGCTGCGCGCGGCGACACAACGGCCGGCCGAGGCGATCGCAAGGCCCGAGCTTGGCACGCTTAAGGTCGGTGCAGTCGGCGACATCGCAGTGCTGCGGCTGCGTCCGGGCCGTTTTACCTTTGTCGACGCGGTCGGCGCCTCGCTGGTCGCCGAGCAGAGGCTGGTATCGGACGGCATCGTGGTCGACGGCACCTGGTGGCCGAACGAAGCGGCTAACGATTTTGGCGATACCGACCGCTACGAAGCGCATGCGCATGAGACGCATGTCGATGTGGTGAGTCGGCATTTCGGGCGTGGGTGAAGGCTGGGCGGCTCTTCCTTCTCCCCTTGTGGGAGAAGGTGGCCGAGCGAAGCTCGGTCGGATGAGGGGTGCTCCAGAGAACACCAACGCCTCACTCCGTCCAACACCCCTCATCCGTCTTGGCGCTGCGCGCCAATCCACCTTCTCCCACAAGGGTGTTTGGACTGGGGACATCGCGGACAGGTGTGCGAGGACATCGCGAACAGTTTTGCGCATTGTGCGCGAGGGGGTTCGGGATGCCATTCAAGGACAGAAG
>NZ_JBVVQT010000051.1:0-10468 GCF_055811595.1 Mesorhizobium sp. WSM4814 | reverse complement strand
CTTTCTCTTCATCAGTCCGTCCTTCAAACGAGGCCGGACTCTAATCCCAACTGGAGGAAATTACCCGCGGCAGGTCAAGAGTAGCAGCTCTCTCGCCAGCGGCGAGGGATGGATCGTCGACGCGCTGGCCACTTGAGAGCCGAGCTAAAGTTTGATCACCCTCGTCTTTTCCCGAAGGCCTGAACGGATACGCGCAGTTTGAGCTGCGCATGACAAGCAGAGGCACGGCAAAAGATGACAGACATTACCATTGGCGTCGACATCTCGAAAGAGGCGCTGAACGCCTATCGCTTCCCAAGCGGCGAGAGCCGCCGCTTCGACAACACGGTCAAGGGCCACAAGGCGCTGATGCGCTGGATCGGCTCCGGGGTCGCTCGGATCGTCTACGAGCCGACCGGAGCTTACCATCGCGGGCTGAGTGCCACCTCGCCGAGGCCGGACTGCCACTGGTCAAGGTCAATCCGCGCCAGGCGCGCCGCTTCGCGGAGGCGACCGGCAAGCTGGCCAAGACCGACCGATGCGACGCCGCCATGCTGGCGCGCATGGGGGCAGTGCTGGCTTTGACGGCACGGCCGCTTGGCAGCGCACTGCTCAATGAACTCAAGGATCTGCACCTGGCCCGTGCGGCTCTGATCAAGGATCGCACCGCAGCCAGCAACAGAGCCAAGACCCTGACCCTTACCCTGCTGAGGCGCCACAACAACGAGCGGCTGAAGCAGATCCAACGTCAGCTCGGCGATATCGATCAGACGATCCTTACGCTCATCAAAGCCGATCCCGACCTTGCCCAGCGCCGCGACATCCTGACCAGCATACCCGGCGTCTCGGATGCCACCGCATGCGCACTCATCATCGACATGCCGGAACTCGGAACCCTCGAGCCGCCACAGGCCGCAAGCCTCGCCGGCCTCGCTCCGGTCGCCCGTCAGTCGGGCAAATGGACCGGCCGCGCCTTCATTCGCGGCGGCCGGGCCAATGTTCGCCAGGCCCTCTACATGCCCGCCCTCGTCGCCATGCGCGTCAACCCCGACCTCAAGGCAAAATACCAGGCGCTAAAGGCGGCAGGAAAACCCGCAAAGGTCGCCATCACCCATTGATGCGAAAGCTCATCATCCTCGCAAACGCTCTCCTCAAGGCGCAGCGAAAATGGGCCCCTACAACCCCTTGATCAAAACGGATACTTTAGCGGTTGGCGCCCCCGGCGTGTTCGAGTCGTCACCAAGAACGGGATGTCGACGTTGGTGAGTTCCAGTGGTTCGAACGGGTTCGATGTGATCAAACTCGTAGCGTCACCGACTTGGTTCGCAGCCTACTGACAAGCTCGGCGCCACGTTCTTCCGAAAGGGCAGGTCTGCTTCCCCTGGGGGAGAATCTCGACCTCTCGCGACGCCATGCCAACAAGACGCAAGACTTGAGTTGAGAGTTGAGACTGAGTTGACCCGCAACAGGGCAGCTTCGGATCTGGGCATGGTTCAGGTCGTGGCCGCATCTCATGTACGCAGGGCGGGCGAAAAGCGCCACATCTTGGGGCCATCTTAAACCCAGATGACTGCGATATATAGACTGAATTTGACGTAAGCGCCGCCGGGACGGAAATTCAGTAAACAAACTGAAAAGCGCAAGACTCCGCTTAACAAAAAGGGGAATGAAAGATGAGGATTTCTCGACGCGACCTCGTTAAGATGGGCATTGCCGCCGGAACAACTCTATCGACAATACCTGTTCCATCAGTGCTGCGCGCGCAGCCGACGCCCACCGCCGCGCAAACGGTCCGGATGGCTAGGTATGGAGTCGATTCCTTCGATTCGATGGTCTCAACGGCTCAGTCCACCGGTAACCACGGCCTCGCAATCTATGACACGCTATTTGCGCTTGATTCCAAGTTAACGCCACAGCCTCAAATGGTAGGAAAATGGAGTGTTTCCGACGACAAGAGAATTTACACCTTTGAACTTAGGGACGGGTTGGGCTGGCATGACGGTACGCCCGTTACCGCAGCTGACTGTATCGCCTCGATTCGTCGCTGGAGCCAAGTAGCTCCAGGCGGAAAGCTGATCACAGAGCGCGCAAAGGATATCTCGGCGCTGAACGACAAAACTTTCGTTATCTCCCTGCGAGAGCCGCTAGGGCTTCTTATGGAGATCCTAGCTAGCGCGGCTACCCCAGTACTGTACATCATGCGTGAAAAGGACGCGAGTCTTGCTGCCACGGAGCAGGTAACCGAAAATATCGGATCGGGGCCGTTCAAATTCAATCAAGCTCTCGGCAAACCGGGAGCAAGCTTTACTTACGACCGCAATGAACACTATGTGCCCCGCCAGGAGCCGCCGGACGGGTTCGCCGGTGGCAAGGTCGTGAACGTTGAGCGCGTCATCTGGGATTTCATTGAAGACCAGCAAACTGCTTTCGCGGCCTTACAAGCCGGCGAAATTGATTTCATAGAATTGCCAGCCGCCGATCTTTATCCGGCGTTCAAAAGTGATCCTAGCCTTGAATTACAGGTATTGAACAAAGGCGGTGATGTTTATTTCATGCGAATGAACTGTTTGAAGAAGCCGTTCAACAATGTGAAGGCTCGGCAAGCGATGCTTCACTTAATAGATCAGGAAGCGGTCATGCGTACCAGCTTCCCCCCAGAGCTCATTAGCCCGATTACTTCGTTTTTTGGGAACCACACGCCCTATGCAAATGATGAAAATACCGGATGGTACAAGAAGGGTGGAAACCCAGAAAGGGCCAAGCAACTCCTCAGCGAAGCCGGATATTCTGGCGAAACGCTGGTAATTCTCCAACACGCGAATTGGCGCGAAGCCAACTCCATGGAACAGTTTCTGGCCGACACGTTGAAGAAAATTGGGGTCAACGTTGAGCTTGTGCCGAGCGACCAAGCCGCCTTTGGTGCGCGCCGTAAGAGCCGTGACTGGGACCTCTTCATGGGGAGCGAGACTGATTATGACCGCAGCACTCCGATCAGCAATCCCACGCTAAGTGCGAATGGGGAGCAGGGCTGGTGGGGCTGGCCGAAGAGCGACGAATATGAGGCTCTTCGGGCAAAATGGGCAGAAGTCGAAACGCTCGAAGAGCGCAAGGCACTGGCCCGCGAGATGCAACGTATACAGTGGGACATCGTCGGGACCGTTCTGCTGGGCTCAGCTGTCTCGCCAATCGCACGCCGCAAGACACTCACGGGTCTTATCGAAATGCCATCGCTCATACCGATGTGGAACATGCGGAAGGTCCCAGCCTAATGGCTGTCTATGTCCTTCGCAGGCTCGTTTCGGCCATCGCTGTCATGGCGATGGTCGGGATCTTTGTCTTCCTCTTCGTAAGACTGGCCCCCGGTGACCCGGCGGGTGCGATCGCCGGCGATAAGGCTACGCCCGAGATGATTGCGGCAATTCGCGAACAGTTGGGGCTCAATAGGCCTATGCCAGTTCAGTTCGTGCATTGGGCGGTCAGTATCCTCGGCGGCGACTTCGGGAACTCACTTTTCTCCGGGCGACCCGTCATCGAACTCATCTCGCAGCGGCTTGAACCGACTACTTCGCTCGCGATCCTGACGATGGTCCTTTCAGTTACAGTCGGGATCTCATTCGGAATCCTTGCGGCGTGGCGAACTGGTAGTTTTGCTGATCGCATCCTGACGGCATTTGCTACACTTGGCTTTTCTGTCCCGGTGTTTGTAGTCGGCTTCTTTCTGATATACCTGTTCGCGGTCACTACACATTGGCTGCCGGTCCAGGGCTACGAGCCGATCGGTGGTGGTCCAGGGTCTTGGCTTGTACACCTGATCCTTCCCACAGTGGCTTTAAGTCTGGGATACATTGCATTCATCGCCCGAGTTACACGGGCGAGCATGCTTGAGGTTTTGTCGGAAGACTATATGCGAACGGCCGCCGCCAAGGGCGCTTCGTCCTATGCCATGCTTTTCCACCATGCCTTGAAAAATGCCGGCGTCCCTATCCTGACCGTCATAGGCATAAGCTTCGCCTACCTGATCGGCGGAGTGGTCCTCACAGAAACAGTGTTCAACATACCCGGTATCGGACGTCTGGTCGTTAATGCGCTCAACAACCGCGATTACGCTATCATTCAAAGCGTACTCATCCTTGTTTCAGGGTTATACGTACTAATCAACCTGATGGTCGATATTGCATATACGCTGATCGACCCGCGTGTCCGGTATTGATATGGCGCTCCTCTCTGCACCAATAGAAACTGCACCAACGGGTCTCAGAATACCTGCCCTGGCTCGTCTCGCGCGGCGGCATCCCCAGGTCTTGATAGGCGGCGGGCTCCTGTTTCTTCTTATCGTTCTGGCGCTGGCCGCCCCGCTTTTCGCCGGAGATCCGACGAGTATGGATCCTTACAAACGCCTCCAGCCGCCTTCTGCCGAGATGTGGTTTGGAAGCGACAACCTGGGCCGCGACGTATTTGCGCGGACTATCTTCGGGGCGCGGATCTCCCTTCTGGTTGGGCTGATTTCAGCTGTCTGTGCGAGTTCGGCAGGGCTTCTGATTGGTGTTTTGGCTGGCTACGTCCGCAGCTTTGATAGCGTCATCATGCGGCTGATGGATGCTCTGATGTCGATGCCAACAATGCTACTGGCCATCGCTCTCATTGCTCTGACCGGCCCCGGGCTTGGCACCCTCATTGTCGCCATCACCATACCTCAGTTGCCGAGCATTACACGGCTGGTTCGGTCGGTAGTTTTGGGTGTGCGGGAGCGTCCCTATGTGGAGGCCGCGCTTTGCGGTGGCGCGAGCCTGCGAAAGGTGTTGTGGCGGCATATCCTTCCCACCACTATCCCAGCGCTTATGGTCCAGAGCGCCACGGTCTGTGCCGATGCGATCCTTACAGAGGCCGGTCTGAGCTTCCTTGGCGTGGGGGTGCCCCCCGAAATCCCGAGTTGGGGCAACATGATTTCAAACTCCAGGTTGTTTCTCGGCATAGCGCCGATGACGATCTTCGCCCCCGGTATTTGCCTTGCCGTCACGGTCCTTGCAGTCAACCTGCTCGGGGACGGCCTGCGCGACCTGTTCGATCCCCGCGCCAAACAGAGGCGCTAACATGCAGATGCATCAAAGGATAGAAAACGACTTACTGCTCGATGTGCGAGACCTCGAAACGCATTTCTTTGGCGAAGACAGCGTCACCCGCGCGCTCAGCGGTATCAGCTTCCAGGTCAAAAAGAGCGAGACGCTGGGCATTGTCGGCGAATCGGGATGCGGGAAAAGCGTCACCGGCCTCTCCATCCTCCGCCTGCTGCCGAAGCTCACCGCCAAGACAGTGGCAGGCGAAATCCGCTTTCACGGACGCAATCTTCTTGAGCTGTCTGACCGAGAGATGCGCAAAATCCGTGGCGACCAGATCGCCATGATCTTTCAAGAGCCGATGACGAGCTTGAACCCGGTCTATACGGTCGGACGCCAGATCGCCGAAGCGGTGCAGATACACACCAAAGCGTCGCGCTCCGTGGCCATGGCAAAAGCCGAAGAAGTGCTTCGCATGGTTCGCATTGCTGATCCTGATCGTCGGGTTCGTAATTATCCGCATGAGATGTCTGGTGGGATGCGCCAACGCGCCATGATTGCCATGGCGCTTGCCTGCTCACCGGAATTGTTGATTGCCGACGAGCCAACTACTGCGTTGGACGTTACTATTCAGGCGCAAATACTTAGGCTTATCGTTGACCTGAAAGAGCGCACCGGAACGGCCGTGATGTTTATTACGCACGATCTGGGCGTTGTAGCCGAAACATGTCAACGCGTTATTGTGATGTACGCCGGCCGGATCGTCGAGCAAGCTCAGGTAAATGATCTGTTCGCGTGTCCCACGCATCCTTACACCCAAGGGCTTATGCGCTCCGTTCCTGATAGGCGCAAAGGTCGCCAGCGACGGCTTCCCGAAATTCCTGGCATTGTACCAAGCCTCCGCCAACCTATTGTGGGATGTAGCTTTGCGCCTCGGTGTCCGTTCGCAATAGACATTTGTCGTGAGAAGACGCCCGTCCTTGATGATGTCAAGCCGGGTCACGCCGCCGCTTGCTGGCGCGCCAAAGAGGTAATGGGCGCATGACTGGTCCTCTGCTGAAAGTCGAGAACCTGACCAAACATTATCCGCTTGGCTCGGGAATCTTCAAGAAAAGCATTCCGGTGATCCGGGCGGTGCAGGATGTTTCTTTTTCTGTCGAAGCGGGCGAGACGCTTTGCATCGTCGGTGAGTCCGGCTGCGGCAAGTCCACCGTGGCGCGGCTCCTGATGCGGCTCGTCGAGCCGACGGCTGGCCGCGTACTGATCGAGGGAACCGACATTGCCGGCCTCAAGAAGCAAGCGCTTCATGCGTGGCGCCGTCGCATGCAGATGGTCTTTCAGGACCCTTACTCGTCGCTCAATCCTCGGCTTACCGCCGGACAGATCATCACCGAGCCGGCCGAGAATTTTGAGCGCCTCGGCCGCAAGCAACGCCAGGCGCTTGCCGCGGACCTTTTGCGAAAGGTCGGAATGTCGCCCGAAATGATACACAGGCTCCCGTCCGAATTGTCGGGCGGCCAGCGCCAGCGGCTCGGCATTGCGCGCGCCCTCTCGCTCAACCCCTCTCTGATCATCGCGGACGAGGCGGTGTCAGCCCTTGATGTCTCGGTGCAGGCACAGATCTTGAATCTGCTTCTGGATCTCCAGCAGCAGATGGGCATCGCCTTCGTCTTCATCTCGCATGACCTCGGTGTCGTGGAGCATATCGGACATCGCGTCGCGGTCATGTATCTGGGGCGGATCGTGGAACTCGCGCCCTGCGAGGCACTCTTCGCCAAGCCGGTCCACCCCTATACCGAGGCGCTGATCGCGGCAGCACCTGTGCCGGATCCGACGCGGATTAGGCTTCAGGTGCCCGTCGACGGCGAGGTGCCAAGTCCCATCAACCCTCCGAGCGGGTGCGCGTTCCATCCGCGCTGCCCGCTCGCCGTCGAGCGCTGCCGCATCGAAGTGCCGCCTCTTGTGCCGATCGCCGATGGGCGCGTCGTCGCCTGCCACGTGCGCGCTCCGGCCACAGGGGGACCTGGACAGTCGGTGGTGGGGAACGTTTCGCTCAGTGCTCTGGCGTGACACCAGCCCCCTTTATCCATTGAAGCATTTTGGGCGCACGGCTGCTTGGGCGCCGAACATCGCCAAGTACACGAAGTGACGAGGTAATCGATGGATGAACATTCACACGAGAACAATTACCAACCGCCAGGCGCAAATAGAGCAACCAGCCCACGCAGCCTCACAGGGTGGCTGCAGAGCGATAATTTCGCTGAGTTTATCCGAGCTCAGATGCAAGTGTCCCACATACCCGGATTAAGCTTGGCTATCATCGATCAAGGCTATCTTGTTTATACCGCCGGATTCGGACTCGCGGACATTGCACTCGGCCACGCGATGACTCCGCAGACGCTGCTGAATATTGGCTCGATCACCAAAACCATAACCTGTGCTGCTGTGATGCAGATGTACGAACAGGAAAAGCTTGAACTTGATGTGCCGATCGATCGGTACTTGCCGTTCCCCGTACGCAATCCGGCTTTTTCGGATCGGCCCATTACCACGCGGCAGCTAATGACCCATACATCTTCGATTGCAGATAGTCCGTTGTTCTGGTCGAATTATGTTTGCGGCGATCCGAAGGCGATACTTGGCGAGTGGCTAAAGGAGTATTTTACGACCAGTGGATCGGCCTTTGACGCCAAACAAAACTTCAACCCGTGGGCGCCGGGCGCCGCGTATCAATACTGCAACGTGACCTACGGATTGCTTGGGCTGCTGGTGGAGCTACTGAGCGGCATGTCGTACCCAGATTATTGTCGCGGGCATATTTTCGCACCGCTTGGGATGACTGAGGCTCGCTTCTTGCTCGAAGGCATGCCGCGAGAGAAGCATGCTACGCTTTACGACTACGTTGACGATGGCGACGTCACCAAGATGGAATTGATTGATCCTAGATGGTCCGCGCCTAAAGACCAAAATGAGATTCACGTACCGCACTGCCTTTATAGCTACGTTACCTTGTCAGACGGCCTTGCGCGTACCACGGCCTCAGAGCTGGCGAGATTTCTCATGGCCTACATGCAAGATGGTGTGCTGGAGGGCAAGCGGATACTGCGGGCAGAAACCATCAAGGAAATCTTAAGCGACCAGAACGTTCAAGGTCTACCTTTTTCGGACCAAATTCAAGGCCTTACGTGGCGACAGAATGACCGTATCAAAGCCGCTAATAGATCGTGGCGTGGTGTATGGCAGCACACCGGCAGCGATCCAGGAGTTTCGACGTACATGGGCTTCCGCCCGACCGACAGTCGCGGAGTCGTCCTGCTGGCGAACCTCGGCGGCAACCCACGCGCGCGACCCGAAATCGTTGAGCGCATATTGGGTTGGGCAGGTGACAAATAGTAAGCACGCGATCTTGCTTGCACCGCCCGGAACCTGGTCCAGTTTGAGTCGGTCGACCTGTCGGCGTGTCAAGTGTTGTCGGATGGCGTGGGCGAGCATACCCGCGTTTTGGGGTTTGCCTCGCTGTACACAGGCTCCCCGGCGGACTGATCGTCGCACCGTTGGTGTCGTGAGGGGCTCGGCAGCTTCCGCCGTCAAGCGCTCGCCACCGAAAGAGTGCGGCCGACTCCGGCTAATTCTCTCTCCGTTGTACGATTGTACCTTCCACAGTTTCGAAAATCGCAGCGTACAGCCAGTAGGAAGACGACAGAGACGAAGGAAAATTTCATGGAAAACAAGAACGGTGGAGATCCGTCCCAACTGGGCGCAGCCTATGACATCGTAGGTTCGATTGCAACGAACGTGGCGGACGGCTTCACGATAGCCGCGGTCGGCGACCTAATCGTGTCGCGTGCGGTGACGAAATCTCAGAATGTTGCCTTTGGCGAGGTGGCCAAGATCCTTCATGATGCTGACGTCACATTTGGCAACCTGGAAGTCAACGTGTTCGACATCCGATCGTTCAATGGATACCCGCAGGCTGAATACGGCGGCGCCTATCACCTCAGCCTGCCAGAGGTTGGCCCAGATTTGAGGGCGATGGGATTCAACATCCTGGCTCGCGCAAACAACCATTCGCTTGACTGGGGCGTTGAAGGCATGCGCGAGACGAGCCGAGTGCTCGATCAAAACGGGATTATCCACGCAGGGGTGGGCGAGAATCTCGCACAAGCCGGCGCTGCGCGCTTCTTCGAGACCGCTCGTGGTCGCGTGGCGCTGCTGTCATGTGCTACAACATTCAAGCCCATGGCGCGGGCCGGTGATCCCGCGGCCGAAGCGCCAGGCAGACCAGGCCTGAATGCCCTTCGTTTGGCGCAAAGCATCGTGGTTCCGCCCGAAATGCTCGGGAATGTGAGGCTGATAAGTTCTGGCTTACGTACCGACCGCCCCGTCCCCGAAGATCCCAATAAGGTCGTGCTCGCCGGAATGACATACAAAATAGGCGACAAGATCGGATACAGCTTCGAACCAGACTCGCGTGATGTCGCCGACATCCTACGAAACGTCCGTCGGGGCAAGCAGTTCTCGGATTTTTGTATCGCCACGAACCACGGTCACGAACCTGGAAATTGGAGTCAGGAGCCACCTAACTACGAGGGATCGTTTGCGCATAGCCTAATCGATGCCGGGGCGGACGCTTACATTGGGCACGGACCTCATCAACTGCGGGGCATCGAGATTTACAAAGGTAGGCCGATTTTTTATAGCCTTGGGAACTTCTTCCAGGACGACCTCGGGACCCCCTCGGGGGCGGAAATGTTCGGCGACTATGCCAAGGATCCTCGGCTCGACACGGATGCCGAAGTGAAAGTGGCCGAAATGAAGGGCTATTCAGACCCGGTCTTCTGGGAAAGCGTCATCGCCGTTAGCCGATTCGAGCAGAACCAGCTTGCCGAATTGCGACTTTACCCAATCGAGCTCGGTCGGTTAAACAGGTTTGCAAACCGCGGGATTCCACGTCTCGTAGCCAAGCAGCAGGCAAGAGCTATTCTCGAGCGTCTACAGACACTTTCGAAGCCATTTGGAACCGAGATCGCCATCGAGAACAATGTGGGTATGATCAGAGCGCTACCTCGCCGTGAAACGCGCCGCTGTTGATGGGCGACGGCTGCTGGTGAGTTCAATCCTGGGGCCTCGATCCTCGATTGAGTTGCCCGGCGATCAGCTTTTCAGAAACATTGCGGAACGTTATGCCCGGTGGTGTGGGAGGGGCGCCGTCGCGAGGCGTCTCGCTATCCCGATCAACCCGAACTCAATGCTCCGAGCGCAGTACCTGTCTACTTGCGTCAATCAATGGGCGAATGCCCAGTCGATCTAGCCGACTTTACCGGTCTTTACGCGACCCTAATGTCGATTAGGATAGGCCCATCCACTCACGCGAGAAGAGATTTTGTAATGCTCATCAGATCAAAGATCGGCACATTGGTCAGCTTTCGAATGTC
>NZ_JBVVQT010000050.1:0-14118 GCF_055811595.1 Mesorhizobium sp. WSM4814 | reverse complement strand
CTTCGGAGTCGGCCAGTCGAAAAGCGATGGCGCAATATTGGCTTTGCGGCAGCGGCCTGCTCTATAATGTGCCGCATCGCCCAAAACGGCTGACGAAAAGCCAGAACGGACAACAAAAAGAATGGCGGAATATTCGGCCTTCTCGCTTCTCAAAAATGCGCTGACCGGCAACAAGGACTGGAAATCGGCCTGGCGCAAGCCGAACCCGAAGGCGTCCTACGACGTGATCGTCATCGGCGGTGGCGGCCATGGCCTGTCGACCGCCTATTATCTCGCCAAGGAGCACGGCATCACCAACGTGGCAGTGCTGGAAAAGGGCTGGCTCGGCTCCGGCAATGTCGGCCGCAACACGACAGCCGTCCGCTCCAACTACCTGCTGCCTGCCAACACGCGCTTCTACGAACATTCGATGAAGCTGTGGGAGAACCTGTCGCACGACCTCAACTACAACGTCATGTTCTCGCAGCGCGGCTGCCTCAACCTCGCGCACACGCCGGCCCAGCTCGACGATTTTGCCCGCCGCGGCAACGCCATGCGCCATCTCGGCGTCGACGCCGAACTGATGACCACGGCCGAGATCGCGCGCCTGGTGCCGGCGCTGGACGTCTCCGCCACGGCGCGCTTCCCAATCGTCGGCGGCCTGATGCAGCGGCGCGCCGGCACCGCCCGCCACGATGCCGTCGCCTGGGGCTATGCGCGCGGCGCCGACCGCCGCGGTGTCGACATCATCGAGAATTGCGAGGTCACCGGCTTCCTGCGCGACGGCGACCGCATATCAGGCGTCTCGACGTCGCGCGGAGATATCCGCGCCAGGAAGGTGGCGGTCGCGGTGGCCGGCAGCACCGGGCAAGTCATGCGGCTCGCCGGCATCGATACGATGCCGATCGAGAGCCACGTGCTGCAGGCTTTTGTGACGGAATCGCTGAAGCCGTTCATCAATACGGTCCTGACTTTCGGCATGGGCCATTTCTACATGTCGCAGTCGGACAAGGGCGGCCTTGTCTATGGCGGCGATCTCGACGGCTACAACAGCTACGCCCAGCGCGGCAGTTTGCCTGTTGTCGATGAGGTGATGAGCGAGATGCTGGCGCTGTTTCCGGGTCTCGCCCGGGTTCGCATGCTGCGCTCCTGGGGCGGCGTCTGCGACATGTCGATGGACGGTTCTCCGATCATCACCACCGGCCCGCTGCCGGGCATGTATCTCAACTGCGGCTGGTGCTACGGCGGCTTCAAGGCGACGCCGGCCTCCGGCTGGTGCTTTGCCTGGACCATCGCCAAGGATGAACCGCACGACTTCAACGCGCCCTTCACGCTGGATCGCTTCCATCGCGGACTGGTGATCGACGACAAGGGCCAGGGCGCGACGCCGCGGCTGCATTAGACCATGATCCCGAACCGCAGGTTCGGCGTAACAAAGAGTGGAAACCGGTTTTCGGCCAAGATCATGGTCAAACGAGAAGATACAATCGCATGCTGATTACCTGCCCCTATTGCGGCCCGCGCGACGTCATCGAGTTCACCTATCAGGGTGACGGCAACCGCGAGCGCCCTCAGCCTGCCTCGCAGGACCTCGATGCCTGGAACGCCTATGTCTATGACCGATTGAATCCGGCGGGTGACCACAACGAGATCTGGCAGCATTCCGGCGGCTGCCGCGCCCATCTCAGGGTCGTGCGCAACACGCTGACACACGAGATCTCCAGCGTCGCGTTCACGCGCGGCGACCACAAAGTGGCTGCCCGGCACAAGGCGGAGGGCAAGTCATGAGCCCGCGCCGCACCGATGCCGGTGGCCGGATCGACCGGCTGCGAACCATCCGATTCACCTTCGACGGCGCGCCTTACACCGGCCATGCCGGCGACACGCTTGCCTCAGCGCTGCTGGCCAATGGCGTCACCCTGTTCGGACGCTCGTTCAAATATCACCGTCCTCGCGGGGTGCTGACGGCAGGCGTCGAGGAACCGAACGCCCTGGTGACGGTGTTGCGGGGCGAGGTTCGCGAGCCCAACATCGCCGCGACCATGGTCGAGATCCATGATGGGCTGACCGCCGTCAGCCAGAACCGCTTTCCATCGCTGGCCTGGGATGTCAGCGCCGCCAACCAGCTCGGCGGCAAGCTTCTGTCCGCCGGCTTCTATTACAAGACCTTCATGGGGCCCGCGATCGGCCCGCTGAAGAGCACGCATTTCTGGATGTTCTGCGAGCATTTCATCCGCCGCGCCGCCGGTCTCGGCCGCGCCGGGACGGCTGCCGACACGGCGCGTTACGAGCGCATGAACGCCTTCTGCGATGTGCTGGTGGTCGGTTCCGGTCCGGCCGGACTGATGGCCGCCAGGGCAGCCGCCGATCAGGGCGCGCGTGTCATCCTCAGCGAACTCGAACCGCATTTCGGCGGCTCGGCCAACTGGTCGGGCGAGACGATCGACGGGATGCCCGGGGCCGACTGGGCAGCGCGAGCCGCCGGCCAGCTCGAAGGCTATGACAATGTCCGCCTGCTGCCACGCACCACGGTCTGGGGCTATTACGACGGCAACACGCTCGCCGCGCTTGAACGGGTTGCCGACCACAAGGAGAGGCCCGGCAAGGGCGAACCACGCCATCGCTACTGGATCATTCGCGCTAAGTCGGTGGTGCTGGCCACCGGCTCCTTCGAGCGGCCGCTGGTGTTTCCGGGCAACGATCGGCCGGGAGTGATGCTGGCGCATGCCGCCGAACGCTACGCCAACGAGTACGGCGTGCTGGCGGGCAACAGGATCGCACTGTTCACCAACAATGACAGCGCCTATCGCTCCGCCCTGGCGCTGAAGAAGGCCGGTGCGGCGATTGTCGCCATCGTCGACGTGCGGTCGGAGCTTTCGAGCAGGATGCGCGAACTCGCCGATGAAGCGGAAGCCAAGATCCTTTTCGGTCACGCCGTGGTCGCCACCGAAGGCGGCAAGGCGCTGTCCGGCGTCAAGGTGCAGCGCTTCGACATGGTCAACGGCGCGCTTGCCGGCGAGGCGCGCAGCATTCAAGCCGACTGCCTGCTGATATCGGGAGGCTGGTCGCCGACCATCCATCTGGCCAGCCAGGCCGGCGCCAAGGCGGAATGGAATGCCGCCAGACAAGCCTTCCTGCCACCGAAGCCAACCCAGCAATGGCCAACACAGCGATGGCCAACACAGCAATGGATTGGCGCCGGCGCTTTCACCGGCAGCTTTTCCACCGCCGAGGCAATCGCCGAAGGCCGCGCCGCCGGGCTTTCGGCGGCAGGTGGAACAGGCGTGCCTACGGCCCTGCCGGTCGTCGAAGCCGCACCCGGCGGTCCCGACCCGGCGCCGGTGTTCGAGATCAGGGCCAATGGAAAAAGCTTCGTCGATTTCCAGCACGACGTGATCGCGGAGGATGTACGGCTTGCACATCGCGAAGGCTTCGTCTCGGTCGAGCATCTGAAGCGCTACACCACGCTCGGCATGGCGACCGACCAGGGCAAGAGCTCCAACATACCCGGCCTCGCCATCATGGCCGAGGCGTTGGGCAAGCCGATTCCCAAAGTCGGCACGACACGCTTTCGCCCACCTTTTTCGGCCGTGTCGATCGGGTCACTCGCCGCAGAGCGTTTCGGCGACCTGAGGTCCGAACGGTTGACGCCGATGCATGACTGGCACGTCGCCAACGGCGCGACCATGTATTCAGCCGGCCTCTGGCATCGCCCGATGATCTATGGCCATCCCGGCGAGACGATCGAGCAGGCCTATGTGCGCGAAGCCAGGGCGACGCGCGAGAGCGCCGGCATCGTCGATGTCTCGACGCTGGGCAAGATCGCCGTGCAGGGTCCGGACGCGGCGGAATTCCTCGACCGGGTTTACACCAACATGTTCTCGACTTTGGCCGTCGGCAAGGCCCGCTACGGGCTGATGCTGCGCGAGGACGGCCTCGCCTTCGACGACGGCACGACGTGGCGGCTCGGCGAACAGGACTTCCTGATGACCACCACCACCGCCAATGCCGGCAAGGTGATGCAGCATCTGGAGTATTTCCTCGACGTCATCTGGCCGGAGTTGAAGGTCCATGTCACCTCGGTGACCGACGAATGGGCGGGCGCGGCGATCGGCGGGCCTAGGGCGAGAGAGATCCTTGCTGCTTGCGTCACCGGCACCGCCGTCGACAACGCAACTCTGCCTTTCATGGGCATCGTGCACGGCAAGATATCAGGCGTGCCGGTGATGATCTGCCGGCTTTCCTTCTCCGGCGAAATGGCCTTCGAAGCCTACTCCGGCGCCGGCTACGGCGCACTTGTCTGGGAAGCCTTGATCGAAGCCGGCAAGCCGTTCGGACTGGTGACCTACGGGCTTGAGGCGCTTGGCACGTTGCGCATTGAGAAAGGCCACGTCACCGGCGCCGAGATCGACGGCCGCACTACCGCACGCGACCTGCATCTCGACTGGATGCTGTCCAGGAAGAAGCCCTTCATCGGCTCGGCGATGATGGATCGCGAGGGCCTGATCGCGCCCGGCCGCCTGGAACTCGTCGGCCTGGTTTCGCTGGACAACCAGCCGCTCAACGGCGGCGCCCACATCGTCGAAGCGCTCGACGAAGCCAATCCGCACGATTCCATCGGCCACATCACCGCTTGCTGTTATTCGCCGGCGCTCGGCAAGTACATCGCGCTCGCTCTGGTCAAGGACGGCAAGGCACGGCGCGGCACGCGCGCCCATATCTCCGATCCTCTGCGCAACCGGTTCGGCCCGGTCGAGATCGTCTCCAATCACTTCTTTGATCCGGACGGGAGCCGCATGCATGGTTGAGCGCCAATCCCCGCTTGAGCTGGAGCTGCGCACCGGCTCGCATGGCGATTTCGAACACGGCATCGAGGTCATCCTCTCCGAAACCAGGCCGGGATCGATCCTGCAGCTCGCAGCCTGGCCGGGCCAGGAGAAGGCGTTAATAGCAGGCATTCGCACCGTTACCGGCCTTGCGCTGCCCGACGGCGCTGGCGCCGGCAGCACCAACGGCGTGAGGTCGGTGTTCGGATTTGCACCGGGAAAATTCACCGTGGTCGACGAAGCTGAGGGCCTGGCATCGGCCTTTGCCAATGTCGTCACCCCTGATATCGGCACGGTGACCGACCTGTCGCACGGCCGCACCGCGATCCGCATCGCCGGACCGAAGGCGGAATGGGTGCTGGCAAAGTTCTTCGCCATCGACTTCGCGCTGCCGGCCTTCCCGGTCGGTGCCGGCCGCTCGACCATGCATCATGATGTCTTCGCCCAAATCCAGCGCACCGGCGCCGACCAGTTCGACATCTATGTGTTCCGCTCGTTTGCGCGCTCATTCTGGAAAGCGCTCTGTCACGCCAGCGAGGAAGTCGGCTACGAAGTGCAGTAGACGGGACGGTGTATCGTCACCTCACGTGGCGAACGTCACCCACTCTTCCAGCGGCGCGCGGTCGGTGCGGAACGCGTTTTCGGGCTTGGATGTGTCCTCACGGCCAAGCGCCATGCCGCAGACGACGATTTCCTCGTCGGGAATGTTGAGCACCGGCCTGATCTGCTTGTGATAGGGTGCAAAGGCCGCCTGCGGGCAGGTGTGCAGGCCCCTGCCCCGCGCCGCCACCATGATGTTCTGCAGGAACATGCCGTAATCGATCCACGAGCCCTTGTTCAGCCGCCGGTCAACGGTGAAGATCATGCCGACCGGTGCGTCGAAGAAGACGAAGTTGCGGTCGTGCTGCGCGCGCATCCTGTCGACCTCACGCCGGCCGATGCCGAGCACGCTGTAGAGGCCGAAGCCGTTGGCTCGCCGCCGGGTCAGATAGGGCTCGAAGAACTGGTCGGGATAGTAGCGATACTCGTCCCACTCGGCCTTTTCGGCGCGGATGCCGGAGTTGAGGATGGCGTCGCTGATCCGTTGCTTGACCTCGCCCTTGGTGACGTAGACCCGCCAGGGCTGCATGTTGGTGCCCGAAGGCGCACGCGCGGCAACGGCGAGTATGGCGCGGATCATCTCGTCGTCGACCATGTCGGGCAGGAACGCCCGCACCGAACGGCGCGACGTGATCGCCTCGTCGACGATCGCCGCGCCATCCGTAATCTTAGTCCTGTTTTCCAGCATGGGCGTCCCTTTGCGCGTGCCCCGGAAGCCGGAATCGATTCCGGAAAGGATACATGCGCCGTCTAGAAATGAGAGAGCACCATTGCGGTCCAATTTGACGCATTGCGCACTAACGCAAGCCTCGACCGGACGCCCTCACTCGCCGTTCGTGGCCGAGCCTTTGCCTGAACCGTCAAAACGGCGCAAGCAAATCTTGTGGCCTCATGAAAATTCTCTTGATTTTTTCACGAACCTGACCCCTGATGAAATTTGCCCCCAATTTTTCACCAGGGGTATTTCACCAGAGAGATTTTCACCGAGAAAAAAGCTTTGACCTCAACCGCCGTCAGATCGGAGCAGGAAAACCGCGAACGGCTGCTGGCCGGCGATATCAGGGCGCTGCGCAGGGCGCGCGGGCTGACGCTTGCCGAGACCGGCCTGAAGCTCGGCCGCTCGGTCGGCTGGGTCAGTCAGGTCGAGCGCGGCCTGTCGATACCGTCGCTTAGCGATCTCAGAGGCTTCGCGGAATTGTTCGGCGTGCCGGTCAGCCTGTTCTTCAGCCACGACGTGCCCGTCGAGAACGAGCGCGGCGTGGTCGTCCGCGCCGGCAGCCGCCGCACGCTTGGCACAAGCGATTCCGGCCTGGTGGAGGAGCTTCTTTCGCCCGATCTCGGCGGTAGCTTCGAGATGCTGCGTTCGGTCTTCGCGCCGGGTGCTGAACTGAAGACCGAAGCCCGCCGGCCGACGGAGGAAGCCGGATATGTCGCTTCCGGCAGCTTCGACATCGAGATATCAGGCGTCTGGCACCGGCTTGGCGAAGGCGACTCCTTTCGCTTCGACGGCAAGCCGTTCCGCTGGCGCAATCCCGGTGCGGAGCCGGCGGTGGTCATCTGGGTGGTTTCGCCACCTGTCTACTAGAGGTCTGGAGAAGAATATGGCCGGTTTGCCGACCACGGCACGTGTGGTGATCATCGGAGGCGGTGTCGTGGGCGCGTCGGCGCTTTACCATCTCGCCAAGGCGGGCTGGACCGACTGCGTGCTCCTGGAAAAGAACGAGCTCACCTCCGGCTCGACCTGGCATGCGGCCGGCAACGTGCCGACCTTCTCCTCGTCATGGTCGCTGATGAACATGCAGCGCTATTCGACCGAGCTCTATCGCGGGCTGGCCGATGCGGTCGGCTACCCCATGAACTACCACGTCACCGGCTCGCTCAGGCTGGCCCATACGGCAGAGCGCATGCAGGAGTTCCAACGCGCCAAGGGCATGGGCCGCTACCAGGGCATGGACATCGATGTGGTCGGCCTCGACGAGATCAAGCGCCGCTATCCGTTGATCGAAACGCATGACTTGAAGGGCGCGCTCTACGATCCGAGCGACGGCGACATCGACCCGGCGCAGCTGACCCAGGCGCTGGCCAAGGGCGCCCGCGACCTGGGTGCGAAGATCATTCGCTTCTGTCCGGTCACCGGCGTGCGCCGCGACAAGGACGAGTGGGTGGTCGAGACCGCTCAGGGCGAGATCCGCTGCGAGATCGTCGTCAACGCCGCCGGCTACCGTGCGGCCGAAGTCGGCAGGATGTTCGGCCGCGACGTGCCGATGATGGTGATGAGCCATCAATATATCCTGTTCGAGGAAATCCCCGAACTGGCCGCGTGGTCGAAGGAGCAGGGCAAGAAACTGCCGCTGCTGCGCGATGTCGACACCTCCTATTATCTGCGCCAGGAAAAGAACGGCATGAATCTCGGCCCCTATGAGCGCAATTGCCGTGCCCATTGGGTCGGCCACAACGATCCGATGCCCGACGATTTCTCGTTCCAGCTATTCCCCGACGATCTCGACCGGCTCGAGGACTATCTGGCCGATGCCGTCGCCCGCGTGCCGATTCTCGGCACCGCCGGCCTGTCCAAGGTCATCAACGGTCCGATCCCCTACGCGCCGGACGGCAACCCGCTGATCGGCCCGATGCCCGGCGTGCCGAACGCCTTCGAGGCCTGCGTCTTCACCTTCGGCATCGCCCAGGGCGGCGGCGCCGGCAAGGTGCTGGCCGAATGGGTGACTGAGGGCCAGACCGAATGGGACATGTGGTCGTGCGATCCGCGGCGCTTCACCAGCTTTGCCTCGGCCCCGGATTACTGCGTCGCCAAGGGCATGGAAATCTACGGCAACGAATATGCCATCCAGTTCCCGCGCCATGCCTGGCCAGCTGGGCGCGACCGCAAACTGTCGCCGATCCACGATCGCATCAAGGCGCTCGGCGCTTGCTTCGACGCCTATAATGGCTGGGAGCGCGCCACCTGGTACGCGCAAGCCGGCGACGATGTCTCGGAAGCCGCGACGCTGACCTTCCGCCGCGATGGGCCGTGGCAGCATCGCGTGCGCGAAGAATGCCTCGCCGTGCGCGACGCCGCAGGCATTTTGGACCTGCCTGGGTTTTCCCGCTTCAATCTCGACGGTCCGGGCGCGGCCGACTGGTTGAGCCAACAGATCACCGGCCTGGTGCCGAAACCCGGCCGCATCGGCCTCGTCTATTTTGCCGACGACAAGGGCCGCATCGTCACCGAAATGTCTGCCGTTCGCCACGACGAGAATTTGATGACGCTGATCACCGCCGCGGTGGCGCAATGGCACGATTTTGAATGGCTGAAATGGCGCATGCCGAAGGACGCCTCGTTCAGGCTGGTCGACCGGACCGAGGAATTCTCAACGCAGATCCTCGCCGGGCCCAATTCGCGAAAAATCCTCGCCGATGTCTGCGCCGCCGACCTTGCCCTGCCCTGGCTGACCCACCAGGAGACGACAATTGCCGGCCGTTGGGCGAGGCTGGTGCGTGTGTCCTTCGCCGGCGAACTCGGCTGGGAAATCCACACCAGGATCGACGACACCGCCACCGTGTTCGACGCCGTCTGGGCGGCAGGGCAGAAGCATGGGCTGAAGCCGTTCGGCATGTACGCGCTGGATTCATTGCGGCTTGAAAAATCCTATCGCGCCTGGAAAGGCGAACTGTCTACCGACTATTCGATCCTGCAGGGTGGGCTGGAGCGTTTCGTGAAATGGGACAAGCCGGATTTCCGTGGCAAGGCGGCGCTGCAAGACGAGAAGCAGCAGGGCGTGAAGAAGCGCTTTGTCACGCTGGTCGTCGAAAACCCCGGCGACTGCGACGCGCCAACCATGTCGACGCTGTGGCATGACGGCCGGATCGTCGGCGAGACGACGTCCGGCGGCTGGGGTCATCGGATCGACAAGTCGATCGCGCTCGGCGTGCTGCGCGCCGACCTGACTGAGCCGGGAACTGCGGTCGAGGTCGAGATCTTCGGCGAGCGCTTCAAGGCGGTCGTGCAGAAGGACGAACCGCTGTGGGATCCAAACAACGAGAGGTTGCGCGCATGAATTCAGTCATTCTCACCGACGGCGGCATGGGCCAGGAACTGGTCCGCCGCAGCAAGTCCGAGCCGACGCCGCTATGGTCGGCCAGGGTGCTGATCGACGAACCGGATCTGGTGCGCGACCTGCATGCGGAGTTCATTCGGGCCGGCGCCCGCGTCATCACCATCAACACCTATTCCGCAACCCCCGAGCGGCTGGCGCGCGAGGGCGCGGAAGAGCTGTTCAAGCCGCTGCAGCAGCGCGGCATAGAACTGGCAAGGCAAGCGCGCGACCAGGCCGGCGACGCGGCAATCGCCGGCTGCCTGTCGCCGCTGTTCGGCAGCTACGCACCGGCCCTGACGATATCCTTCGAGGATACGCTCGACATCTACCGCCGCATCGTTGCCGAGCAGGCCGACGGTGTCGATCTGTTCCTGTGCGAGACCATGGCGTCGGCCGAGGAGGCGCGCGCCGCTGTCACCGCCGCGTCGGAAAGCGGCAAGCCGGTGTGGGTGTCGTGGACGCTCGCCGATCACGGCGCGCCGCGGCTGCGCAGCGGCGAAACCATAGCGGCGGCAGCAAGAGCTCTCGACGGCCTGCCGGTCGCAGCCAGGCTGATCAATTGCTGCCGGCCCGAAGCCATTGCTGCAGCGCTGCCCGAACTGATCGCTCTCGGTGGGCCGGTTGGCGCCTATGCCAACGGCTTCACCTCGGTCGAGGCGCTCAAGCATGGCGGAACGGTGGAAGTGCTGCACGCCCGCCACGACCTCGATCCGGATGCCTATGCCGACCAGGCGGTCGGCTGGGTCGAGGCCGGCGCCGACATCGTCGGCGGCTGCTGCGAAGTCGGGCCGCCTCATATCGCGGCCCTGCGTGACCGGCTCGAACAGGCCGGCTACGAAATTTCGGGAGTAGCATAATGCCCAGGCCGTCATCGCGCATTTCCGGCATCGTGCCTTCCGGCAAGGACGGCTGGGAGGTCCATTTCGCCGCCTGGACGCGCAAGCAGGCCGGCGAGGACATCATCATGCTGTCGGTCGGCGACCATGATTTCGACACGCCGGCGCAGACGATCGAAGCCTGCGTGACCGCGGTTCGCGCCAGCAATCACCACTATACCCCGCTTGCCGGCATTCCGCGCCTGCGCCAGGCCATGGCGGCGGCCTCGACCGCCTGCACCGGCGTTGCGACCAACCCCGACCAGGTCATCGCTACGCCGGGAGGGCAGGCGGCACTTTATGCGGCGGTGCAGGCCGTTCTCGACCAGGGCGACCATGCCATTGTGGTGGCGCCCTATTACGCGACCTACCCCAACACCTTCAGTGCGGCGGGCGCCGATTTCACCGTGGTCGAGACACCCGCCGAGGATGGTTTCCAGCCGCGCGCCGCCGACATTCGCGCAGCACTTCGGCCGAACACCCGCGCCATCCTGATCAACACGCCGAACAACCCGACGGGTGCCGTCTATTCGCGCCAGCGGCTGGAAGAGCTGGCGCAGATCTGCCGGGAGCATGACCTCTGGCTGCTGTCGGACGAGGTCTATTGGACGCTAGGCGGCGGCGAGCACGTCTCGCCGCGTTCGCTGCCAGGCATGGCGGAACGCACGCTGGTCATCAATTCCATGTCGAAGAGCCACGGCATGACCGGCTGGCGGATGGGCTGGCTGAGCGGGCCCGAACAGATGATCTCGCTGCTGACCAACCTCAATCTGGTGACCACCTACGGCCTGCCGGCGTTCATCAGCCTCGCTTGCGCCGAGGCGCTGGAAAACGGCTACGGCGTCAAGGAGATCGCCGAACGCTATGCCGCACGGCGCAGCGTCGTCCTCGATGCCATGCGCGGCATGAACAACATCACCGTGCGCGGCTCCGAAGGCGGCATGTATGTCATGCTCGATATCTCGGCTCTCGAGCCGGACGACGAGAAATTCGCCTGGGCCCTGCTCGACAAGGAAAAGGTCGGCGTCATGCCCGGCTCGAGCTTCGGCGAGGCCGCCGCCGGCCATATTCGCGTCAGCCTCTGCCAGCCCGAGGCGGTGCTTCTGGAAGCAACCCTTCGCTTGCGCCGCTTCGCGTCCAGCTACCGCCGCGAGGCCGCATGAGCGCCCTGCCCCAGAAAACCATTCTGGCCAAAACCAATCCGCCCAAAACCATTCCTCCCAAGGCGAGGGCCGTCATCATCGGCGGCGGCGTCTCCGGCTGCTCGGTCGCCTATCATCTGGCCAAGCTCGGCTGGACCGACATCGTGCTGCTTGAGCGCAAGCAGCTGACATCGGGCACGACATGGCATGCCGCCGGCCTGATCGGCCAGTTGCGCGGTTCGCAGAACATGACACGGCTGGCGAAATATTCGGCCGACCTCTACGTCAGGCTGGAGGCCGAGACCGATGTCGGCACCGGCATGCGCCAGGTCGGTTCGATCACCGTGGCGCTGACCGAGGAACGCAAGCACGAGATTTATAGGCAGGCGTCGCTCGCCCGCGCGTTCGATATCGACGTGCGCGAGATTTCGCCAAACGAAGTCAAGCAGATGTACCCGCATCTTAATGTTTCCGATGTGGTCGGCGCCGTGCATTTGCCGCTCGACGGCCAATGCGACCCGGCCAACATCGCCATGGCGCTGGCCAAGGGTGCGCGCCAGCGCGGTGCGACGATCGTCGAGAATGTGAAGGTCACCAAGGTTCACACCAGGAATGGCTGCGTCACCGGCGTTTCCTGGATGCAGGGCGACGAGCAAGGCATGATCGAGGCCGATGTCGTCGTCAACTGCGCCGGCATGTGGGCACGCGAGCTTGGCGCCCAGAACGGCGTCAGCATCCCGCTGCATGCCTGCGAGCATTTCTATCTCGTCACCGAACCGATCCCCGGCCTGACCCGGCTGCCGGTGCTGCGCGTGCCGGACGAGTGCGCCTACTACAAGGAAGATGCCGGCAAGATGATGCTCGGCGCCTTCGAGCCGGTGGCCAAGCCGTGGGGCATGGACGGCATAAGCGAAGATTTCTGCTTCGACCAGTTGCCCGAGGATTTCGAACATTTCGAGCCGATCCTCGAAATGGGCGTCAACCGCATGCCGATGCTGGCCAGCGCCGGCATCCACACTTTCTTCAACGGCCCCGAGAGTTTTACGCCTGATGATCGCTATTATCTCGGCGAGGCGCCGGAGCTTTCCGGCTACTGGATGGCGACCGGCTACAACTCCATCGGCATCGTCTCCTCAGGCGGCGCCGGCATGGCGCTGGCGCAATGGATCAACGATGGCCAAGCACCCTTCGATCTGTGGGAGGTCGACATCCGCCGCGCCCAGCCGTTCCAGAAGAACCGCCGCTATCTCAGAGAGCGCGTCTCCGAGACGCTCGGCCTGCTCTATGCCGACCATTTTCCCTACCGGCAGATGGCGACCTCTCGGAACGTCAGGCGCTCCCCGCTCCATGAACATCTGAAGGCACGCGGCGCGGTGTTCGGCGAGGTTGCCGGCTGGGAGCGGGCCAACTGGTTCGCGCGTGAGGACCAGGAGCGCGAGTACCGCTATTCCTGGAAACGGCAGAACTGGTTCGACAACCAGCGCGACGAACATCTGGCGATCCGAAACGGCGTCGGCCTGTTCGACATGACTTCGTTCGGCAAGATCCGTGTCGAGGGCCGCGATGCCTGCGCCTTCCTGCAGAGGCTTTGCTCCAACGACATGGAGGTGGCGCCGGGCAAGATCGTCTACACCCAGATGCTCAACCAGCGCGGCGGCATCGAGAGCGATCTCACCGTCTCGCGGCTGTCTGAAACCGCGTTCTTCCTCGTCGTGCCGGGCGCCACGCTGCAGCGTGATCTCGCCTGGTTGAAAAAACATCTCGCCGATGAATTCGTCGTCATCACCGACGTCACCGCGGCCGAGGCCGTGCTCTGCCTGATGGGCCCGGATTCGAGGAAGCTGATTCAAAAGCTGAGCCCGAACGATTTCTCCAACGAAACCAATCCGTTCGGAACGTTTCAGGAGATAGAAATCGGCATGGGGCTGGCCCGTGCCCATCGCGTGACCTATGTCGGCGAACTCGGCTGGGAGCTTTACGTCTCGACCGACCAGGCTGCACACGTGTTCGAGGCGATCGAGGCGGCCGGCGCCGATGTCGGCCTGAAGCTTTGCGGCCTGCACACGCTGGATTCCTGCCGCATCGAAAAGGCCTTCCGGCATTTCGGCCACGACATCACCGATGAGGACAATGTGCTGGAGGCAGGCCTTGGCTTCGCGGTGAAGACTGCCAAGGGCGATTTTCTTGGCCGCGACGCCGTGCTGAGGAGACAAGAAACCGGATTGAACCGGCGGCTGGTGCAGTTCCGCCTGAAAGACCCGCAACCCTTGCTCTTCCACAACGAAGCGATCCTGCGCGACGGCAAGATTGTCGGCCCGGTCACCTCGGGCAATTACGGCCATCATCTCGGCGGCGCTATCGGCCTCGGCTACGTTCCTTGCCAGGGCGAGAGCGAGGCGGACGTGCTGTCGTCTTCCTACGAGATCGAGATCGCCGGCGAGCGCTTCGCCGCGGAAGTGTCGCTGAAGCCGATGTATGATCCGAAAGCGGAACGGGTGCGGATGTAGAGCGCCCTTCCCTTCTCCCCTTTGTTTGGACTGGGGACATCGCGGACAGGTGTGCGAGGACATCGCGAACAGTTTTGCCATCCTATTGAGCAAGG
>NZ_JBVVQT010000049.1:0-14606 GCF_055811595.1 Mesorhizobium sp. WSM4814 | reverse complement strand
CCCCCTCGCGCACAATGCGCAAAACTGTTCGCGATGTCCTCGCACACCTGTTCGCGATGTCTCCGGTCCAAACACCCTTGTGGGAGAAGGTGGCCGAGCGAAGCGAGGTCGGATGAGGGGTGTTCCAGCTTGGCACCGACGCACTCCGTCCAGCACCCCTCATCCGTCTCGGCGCTGCGCGCCGATCCACCTTCTCCCACAGGGGGAGAAGGAAATCTCCGCCAGCTCAAAACCGCTCCAGTTTCGCCCGCACTTTCTCCAGAAACGCCGCCCTCGTCTTCGGTGTCGACGCATCCATCAAATAGTGCGCCAGAAAGAACGTCCTGCAGCGGGTGGCGCAGAGCGCCCGCATGCCGCGCAGGATCGTCTTGCGTCCCGGCTGGCCGACGACGACGCTCCACCAGGTCGGTGCGCCGAAGGTCGTGATCACCCCGATCTTCGTCACATGCCTCACCAGTGACTGGATCCGTCCCTTGCCGGCCGGCAGTCGGAAGGCGACGTCGGTCGCCCAGACCCGGTCGAGCCAGCCCTTCAGCATCGCCGGCAGCCCGTACCACCATGTCGGATAGATGAAGAGGATTGCCTGGGCCCAGTTGAGATTTTCGATATGCGGCTTGAGCGCCGGATCCTGCGGGGCGTGCTCGTTATAGAAGCGTCGCTCGTCGCAGCCCATGACCGGATCGAAATTTTCCGCATAGAGGTCGAGCAGCCGCACCTCCCAGCCTCTCGCCTCCAGCACCTCGATGGCACTATCCCGGATCGCGGCGCAAAAGCTTTCCGGGACCGGATGGCAATAAACCACCAGGACCCGCATCAGAAGGCATCCATGCTGGCGGCGACCTTCGCCGTAAATCTCTTCCGCGTCTCATCGGTCGACAGGTTCATCGAATAATGCGCGAGATAGGACACCGAGGCGCCTGGCTTGACCGTCGCGCGCAACACACGCTTGACCAGCTTGCGCGGCGGGTCGCCCATCAGCATGGCGTGGAGCCGGCTGCCACCATAGGTGGTGACCGCCGCCAGCTTGCGGATGTTGTGCAGCGAAGGCTGCACCTTGCCATTGACCAGCTTGAAGGAGACGCCGGGCAGGAAGACGCGGTCGAAAAAGCCTTTCAGGATCGCCGGATAGCCGTAGTTCCACACCGGAAACGACAGCACCAGCGCCTCTGCCCGCAGCAGGCGCTCGACATAGGGCGCTGCCGGATCCCCGGCGCCGCGCTCGTCGTGATAACCGAGCCGCTCGGCCCGTTTCAGCCGCGGGTCGAAATCCTCGGCATAGAGATCGCAATCGTCGACGGCGTGGCCGGCGGCCGTCAGCCGCTCGACGATCGTCCGGTGCAGACCGGCGTTGAAGCTGGTTTCGACCGGGTGGGCGTAGAGCACGAGGATGTTCACCGAAGTCCTCGCAGGTCGGCTCGACAGCGCCACACGCTCGTCATCGTTCACCCCGCCTTCTGCAATCCCTTGAACAGGAACGACTTGCCCGAGCGATAGTCGTAGTCCGGGTTTTCCCAGGCGATCATCTTGCCGGGATTGAGCAGCCCTTGCGGATCGGTTTCGCGCTTGAAGGCGAGCTGCACCTCGTCCGTCTGCTTCATGCCGCCCTCTTCCAGCGTGTAGCGGTGCGGATTGAAGACCCAGCAGCCATTGTCTTCATGGATGCGGATGATCTCGTCGAGCCGCTCGGCCGTGGTGAAGCGGACCAGCGGCAGTCCAGCGACGCCGATCGCGCCGTCGAAGCGGATGAATTCGAGATGAACCGGCACCTCGTCGCCGAAGCGGTCGATCATCGCCTTGACGTAAGCGAGGTGATCCGGCGAGGGATAGCGGGTCTGCAGATAGGTAATATCAGGGTCGACCCTGATGGCGCGCAGCGTCGTATGGTTCCAGGTCAGCTCATAGGCCGGCGGCAAGCCCTTGAGATCGGCCTCCTTGTCGGCGCGGAAGACGATCTCGCCCTTGCTGCGCGCCGTGAGGGCGACAAAGGCGTCCATCGCCTGCGGGGCGATCATGCAGACGACGATGCTTTGCTCGCGCCGGAAGAATTTCTGGTGCCGCTTGAAATAGTCGTAAGGGATCGGCGCGGCGATCGGCGTGATCAGCTTCGCCAGGATGCCGTCCTGAATGGCGAGATCGTTGCCGAAGCCGGCCGCATCCATGAAATCGTCGAAGCCGACGATGACGTCGATCCAGTCGTAGGATGCGGTCAACGGCATCTCGACCTCGGTGATGATGCCGTTGGTGCCGTAGGCATGCATCACCTTCAGCACCTCCTCGCCGGCAAGATCCATGATGCGAGGCTCCGCCTCCATCGTCACGGTCCTGAGCCGGATGACGTTGCCGAGGTCGCGCAGCCCGCCCCAGCGGATCGAGCCGATGCCGCCCGAGCCGCCGGCAACGAAGCCGCCGATCGAAGCGGTGTTATAGGTCGACGGCGACATCCGAAGCTCCTGGCCGGAATGGGCGCGCGTCGCCCTGTCGATGTCGGCGAGGACGGCACCTGGACCGGTCACGACGCGGCCGGGCGCGATCGTCTTGACTGCGTTCATCTCGGCGAGATTGAGCACGACGCCGCCGGACAAGGGCATCGCCTGACCGTAATTGCCGGTACCGCTGCCGCGTGGCGTCACCGGAATGCTATGCCGGTGGCACGCGCCAAGCACGCGGATCACCTCGTCCTCGGTCTTTGGCGTCACGATCAGGTCGCCGGTCACGTGATCGAGCTGTTGCTTCAGCACCGGGCTGTACCAGTAGAAATCGCGGCTCTTCTGCTGGACGATCGCCGGATGGTCGTCGATCTTTAGACCTTCGAGATCGCGTTTGAGCGCAGCCAGGTCCATCATCGCACCATCAGATCGTCGAGTTCGGCATAGTCGGGCAATTGGCGCTCGATGGCGCGGCCATCCCGCACCACGATGCGATCCGATTCGGGCCGCGACAGCAATTCCGTCCAGTTCCGCCCCCTGAAGACGACGAAGTCGGCGCCACCGCCTGCGGCAAGGGTGCCGAACCCGTCGAGCCGCATCACCCTGGCCGGCGTCGAAGTCACCGCTTGCGGCCAGTCGCCGACCGGGTGATCGAAATGCAGGATACGCGTCGCCATGCGATAGACCTCCAGCATGTCGAGATCGCCATAGGCGTAGAACGGATCGCGAGTGTTGTCGGAGGCGACGGCGACGGGAATGCCGCGCGCCTTCATCTCGTGCAGCAGCGTCACGCCGCGCCAGCGCGGCGTGGTGTTGTCGCCGCGCCGGTCCTGCAGATAAAGATTGCACATCGGCAGCGACACCACGGCGAGCCCCGCCTTCGCCATCTTGTCCAGCGTGTCGAGCACATCGAGATCGGGCTGGCGTGCCAGCGAGCAGCAGTGGCCGACGAGGATGTTTCCCTCAAAACCGTTCCACAGCGCCGCCTCGGCGATCTTCTTCAGCGAGATTGCCGAGATGTCTTCGGTCTCGTCGGCATGGAAATCGAGGGCGAGGCCATGCTTGATCGCCTGCGCGAAAACCCGATCGAGAAGCTCTTCCAGGTCCGGCAGCATATAGGTGACGACGCCAAGCACGCCATTGGCCGCAGCGACGCGTTTGGCCAGGCTTTCGAACCATTTCTTGTCGCGCACGCCTTCGATGCCGAGCAGGCAGGCGGCCTGCAGCTCGATGCGGCCACGCCATTTCTCCCGCACCGTCTCGAACACCGGCCAGGAGATCTCCTCCTGCGGTGCGACGCTGTCGAGATGGGTGCGCAAAGCCCTTGTGCCGTGCGCGTAGGCGCAACGCAGCGAAAAATCCATGCGGCGAGCGACGTCCTCGGCGCTCCAGCGGGCAGCACGGTCGGCGCCGGTGGCGTTCAGCGCACCCATGAAGGTGCCGTCCGGATTGGGTTTTCGAGGCCAGATATGGCCTTTGTCGATATGGGTGTGGCAGTCGACGAAGCACGGCATGACGATACGGCCGCCGAGGTCGAGGGCGCCTGCGGGTGTATTGGACTGGCGATTCGCGACGATGCTGGAGATTTTGCCGTCGGCAACAGCGATGTCGGCGAGCGCGAAGCCGTCGCTGTCATAGGCAGAGAGTCCCGGCGTAAGTGATGCGTGAAGCCGGGCGTTGGTGAGATGATAAGGACCAGAGGCTGGTATCAAGCCGCACCCCCCTCTGGCCTGCCGGCCATCTCCCCCTCAAGGGGGGAGATTGGCAGCTTTGCCCATGGCGCTCGTCTTGCAACGTTGGTTATTGGCGAAATCCTAGATGACGTCCGATCTCCCCCCTTGAGGGGGAGATGGCCGGCAGGCCAGAGGGGGGTGCCTTCCTCCAACACCATCATCGCTCCTGCTTCAGCGCACTCTCGTGCCAGCGTCGCAGGATCAAGTGCGAGATCAGCGACAGCACCAGGAAGATCAAAATGCCGGTGAACGAGATCAGGATCAGCGCCGCAAACAGCCGCGGTGCGTTGAGCCGGTAACCGGCCTCGATGATGCGCGAAGCCAGCCCCGACGACTGTCCGGTGGCCCCGGCGACGAACTCCGCGACCACCGCGCCGATCAGCGACAGGCCGCCGGCGATCTTCAGCCCGCCGAGGAAATAGGGCATCGCCGCCGGCAGGCGCAGATAGCGCAATTGCTGCCAGCGGGTTGCGCCATTGAGCTTGAACATGTCGCGCAGGTTGCGGTCGACAGAGTTGAGGCCGAGCGTCGTGTTGGACAGGATCGGGAAGAAGGCGACGATCCAGGCACACAGCAGAAGCTTCGTCGTCTGGTTGTCGACATAGATGTTGATCAGCGGGAAGATCGCGACGATTGGCGTCACCTGCAGCACGATCGCAAACGGGAAGAACGACATCTCGACCCATTTCGATTGCGTAAACAGCACCGCCAGCCCGACACCGCCGATGACGGCCAGAAGCAGGCTGAGGAAGGTGATCCTGAGCGTCACCAGCAGCGAGGAGAACAGCAGCCCGGCATCGTCGAACAGCGTTTGCAGCACCACAGCGGGGCGCGGCAGGATATATTTCGGGATGTCGTTCCAGACGCAGATGCGGTCCCACAGCCAGATCGCCAGGACCATGATCGCCAGCGGCAGCAGCCAGCGGCCGATCCGCTCGAGCCGCTCCTGGCGCACGCGACGCGCCTCCTCTGGATCCAGGGTTAGGGCAGGATGATCAATGGCCGTCATGATGCGGTCCGGCGGTTGAGTTGATGGCGCCGATCAGCACATCGGACGCCTGGCGGCAGAGCGCGGCATAGGCGGGCGAGGTGCGGAAGGCTTCGTTGCGCGGATAGGACGCATCGATGGCGAGTTCTTTGAAGACCCTACCCGGCCGCGCCGCCATGACGACGACGCGGCTGGAGAGGAAAACGCTTTCGAAGACGCTGTGGGTGACGAAGACGACGGTAAAACGCTCGTCCTGCCACAGTTCCAGAAGATCGTTGTTGAGCTTGAAGCGGGTGATCTCGTCCAATGCCGCAAATGGCTCGTCCATCAAAAGCACGCGCGGCTTGGTCACCATGGCGCGGGCGATCGAGACGCGCATCTTCATGCCGCCGGACAATTCGCGCGGCACGGCTTTCTCGAAGCCGGTCAGGTGAACCCGCGCCAGCATCTCCATCACGACAGGCGCAGCCTTGGCCCGCGACACGCCCTTCAGCCTGAGCGGCAGCCAGACATTGTCGAAGACATCGGCCCACGGCAGCAGCGTCGGTTCCTGGAAGACGAAGCCGATGTCAGAGCGATCGGCAGCGCTGCTGCCGCGCCAGTCGAGCAGGCCGGAGGTCGGCGTTGCAAGACCGGCGATGAGGCGCAAGGCCGTCGACTTGCCGCAGCCGGACGGGCCGAGAAGGCTGAGGAAGTCGCCTTCCCGGATCGTCAGGTCGACGTCGCTGAGCGCTGTCACGCCGTTGGAAAAGACTTTGCCGACGCCGCGCAGCGCCAGCAGCATCGGACCTTTGCCCGATGCGCTTGCCGGCGCTTGCGCCACTTTCTCCTGCATCATGCCCGGGTGCTATTTCTTCAGGTCGATCCCGACGCCCTTGTTGACGAAGGCCAATGTGTAGGACTTTTTGATGTCGACGTCGGCCGGCACGACCTTGGCCTTGACCATCTTGTCGTAGAAGCTCTGGATGCGCGCGTCGGTCATCGCGCCGATGCCGAGTTTTTCCGTATCGCCGGAATCGACGATGCCGAATTTCTTCATCTGCTCGATTGAGAACGCGATCTGCTCGTCGCTGATGTCGGGGTTGTCCTTCTTGATCGCCGCGTTGGCGGCAGCGTTGTCGCCGTAGAGATAGTTGTACCAGCCCTTGGCCGAGCCATCGACGAAGCACTGAACCACCTCCGGCCGCTTGTCGATCGTCGCCTGCATGGTCTCGATCGTCGTCGCATAGGTGTCGAAGCCGTAGTCGGCGAGCAGGAACAGATTGGGCTGGAAGCCGCCTTCCTTGGCGACGGCGAAGGGCTCCGAGGTCACGTAACCCTGCTGGATCGACTTCGGATTGGCGATGAAAGGTGCGGGGTTGAACGTATAGGGCACGCGCTTGGCCGGATCGAAGCCGAACTCCGTGATCATCCACTGGAAATAGCTCTGTGCACCTTCGTCGCCGATAATGTACTGGTCAGCGTTCTTCAGATCCTCCCATCTGTCGAGCCCCTGACCCGGATGGCTCATGATCACCTGCGGCTCTTTCTGGAACGAGGCGGCGACGACACGCAGCGGAATCTCCTGCTGCACGGCGTCGAAGGCCTGCAGCATGTTGCCGCCCATGTAGAAGTCGATCTTGCCGGCAAGCAGCAGCGGCCGGCCACTGACCTGCGGGCCACCTTGCATGATCGTCACGTCGAGCCCGCACGCGGCATAGGTGCCATCAGCCACCGCCTGATAATAGCCGCCATGCTCGGCCTGGGCGAGCCAGTTGGTGCCGAAGGTGATCTTCTCGTTTGCTGCCGCGTTCAGCGTGCTTGCGGCAAGCAGCACGATCGCGCCAGCCGAAATCTTGAGTTTTCCGTCCATCCGCACCACCCTCAGTTGGCTCTGGCGCGCCGCGCGCCGAGCTCGACACCATCGATCGAAGAAGCAAGACACATGCCATCGCCCGGACCGCCCGCCTTGCGCAACAGTGGCGCGCGAAAGCCGGACCGGTCATGCCGTACCGGGGGCATCGTGCCTATTTTTTGAACGCCTGTCCATAATCGCCCTGATAGTATGCACTGCATCTTGAGGGCTCGCCCGATCCGGCTTTACGCTGGCAGCAGACTGGAGATTTTCATGTTCAAGTTCCTGACGCCGAAGTCGATCAAGCCGCCCTTTGCCCGCTACAGCCATGGCGTCGAGGTGCCGCCCGGCAAGCGGCTGGTGCTGTGTTCTGGCCAGGTCGCCATCACGCCGGACGATAAGATCCCGGAGAATGCCGGCGCGCAGGCCGAGCTCTGTTTTCAAAGCATCGCAGCGATTCTCGGCGACGCCGGGCTTGGACTTTCCGACATCGTGCGCATCAACGCCTATGTCACCGACCGCGTCTTCCTGAAACCCTATATGGACGTGCGCGATCGCCTGTTCACCAGCCCGGCGCCGGCTTCGACGCTGATGATCGTGTCCGGTTTCGCGCGGCCGGAATTCAAGGTCGAGATCGAGGTCATCGCGGCAGGGTGAGGAGCCGGCTGGAATCGACAGGCCGTTGATCTCCAGTTACACGACAAAGGCTGGTGCTGCCCCTCATCCGCCTGCCGGCACCTTCTCCCCGTATAGTGACGGGGAGAAGGGAAGCGCTCCAACGCTGGCGCACCCCTCTCCCCGTCTCTATACGGGGAGAGGGTACGGGTGAGGGGCAGCGCCAACGCCGCCAGTTTGCTCGAGGTTTCAAAATGACCGTTGCAACGAAACGCGTGTGGTGGGGCGACTATCGGACCACAGAATACGCCACCATCGACCCGGAGGCGACGATCGCCGTTCTGCCGGTGGCGGCGATCGAACAGCACGGGCCGCATCTGCCGGTCTCGACTGACAGCTCGATCATGAACGGCATGCTCGAAACGGTGATCGCGCGCCTGCCCGGCGATCTCGACATCCGCATCTTGCCGGTCCAGGCGGTGGGCAAGTCGAACGAGCACCTGCACGCGCCGGGAACCCTTACATTGCCGGCGGCGACCTTGATCGAGGCCTGGACCGAGCTCGGCCTGTCGATCGCCCGGGCCGGGTTAAGGAAGCTGATCGTCGTCAACTCGCATGGCGGCAACGAGGAGATCATGGGCATCATCACCCGCGAACTGCGCGTGCGGGCAAAGATGCTGGCGGTGAAGACGAGCTGGCAGCGCTTTGGCCGGCCGGCCGGCATGTATAGCGAGCTTGAGGACCGCCACGGCATCCATGGCGGCGATGTCGAGACCTCGCTGATGCTGCATTTCCGGCCGGATCTGGTCGACATGGCAAAGGCCGACAATTTCGTGTCCAACGTCGCCCGCGCCGAAAAGCAATTTGCGTTGCTGCGCCACACCGGAACGCACGCCTTCGCCTGGATCGCCACCGATCTCAACCCGAACGGCGTGGTCGGCGACGCCAGCATTGCAACGGCCGAAAAGGGCCGGCTGACCGCCAACCATCAAGCCGACGGTTTCATCAGCCTGTTGAAGGACGTGCGCAAGGCCAAGCTTGCAGATTGGCTGACCTAGGGATCTACTTCAGGTCAAGGTGAGCCGAAATGCGGATTTCTCTACACGCCCCGCTTGAGGTTCAAGGCAGACAGCCACTTTTGTGGCGCTAGTTTCCAGACCGTGCGTAAAGTAAAGTCTCGCCGATTGTTTCTACCCTCACGTCCAGCCGGTTGTTTCTAGTCTCACATCCATGGGTGCGCGATGGTTGTCGTTACAAAGGCACTGACCCTTGCTGACTTCCATGAGGCCCGCGCACTTATCGCGGAGATGGGTCAATGGGACGTTGCACAATGCGGCGTGCACGGTCTTCCGTCGGAAGACGTGATTTCCGCCTACTATTCTGACGATGCCGCGAGCTTGTTGGAAAAGTGCACCTTGCCCAGCACAGGGATGTACCTCGCACGGATTGGCTCTGTCGCCTTGGGCTGCGTCGGCCACGTCAGCCATGGAGATGTTGCCGAGATCGTTAAGCTCTTCGTGCGTCCGGAAGGACGAGGAAAAGGCGTAGGAGCCCGCCTCCTTGAGACGGCGCTCGATGCTATCGAGGAGTCCAAGTGCCGAAAAGTGAACCTGGTGACAGTTTCATTCATGACGAGCGCTATCGTTCTTTACCGCAAGTTCGGCTTTCAAGAGTGCGAACCATTCGAACCAGCACCGAAGGGCTTGGAGGGGGTTACGCGATACATGGAAAGGGTCACCAAATAGCTTGGACGGCTGCCGTGAAAATAAGCGCGGCCTTAGCCCGATCGGGACTGATCAGGCCTCTGACCAGAATCAGCCGTCGATCTTCAACTCGAAAGGCGTGCCCTCGAAGGCCTCGGCGCCGCGCCCGATCGCCTCGATCGCACGGGTCATGCGGCCGTTGCGATCGAGCAGCGCGTCGGCGACCGCGATCAGCCGCGGATTGGGTGTCGCCGTCGGCGACAGTGCACGCAGCGTCTCAGCCAACTCGACCTCGCAGCGCTGCGGCGCCAGTGCCGCCGCGATGATGTAGGCCGAGGCCGTCGACCGGCTGATACCGGCATAGCAATGCACGACCAGCGGCCTTGCACGATCCCACCGGCGCGCGAAATCGAGCAGGTTGCGGACATGCCCCTCGCCCGGCATGGTCATGCCCTCCTGCGCCACCGCGATATCGTGCATGACCAGATGCAGATGGTTTTCCTGGGCGATCGACGCCGGCCGCGTCACCTCGGTGCCGGCGGCCAGCAGCGAAAGCAACCGCTCGGCCCCGGTCTTCGCGACGGTTTCCTCGACTTTTGAAAGCGAACAGACATGGATCATTGCTGGACCTCGCTGGTGTTAACGTGGCGCTGTTGCGACCAGTCGGCAAGAGCCGATTCGAGCCGCTGCCATTCCTCGCCCTCGCCCGGCAGCCCGGCGCGCAGCACCTCCGGCCGGCCGGAAAAATCCCGAAGCAGGATGCCGCGCTCGCCAAGCACCGAAAACAGACCGGCGGCGTCCGCCAGCCTGATAAAGCGGAACAGGGTGGTGCCGCCGTCGACCGGGACACCGAAGCGGCCGAACAGCGCATCGAGCCTCGCTGCATCCCTGGCCAGACGGCGCCGCATCTCGGCCTGCCAGCCGCTGTCGGCAAGCGCGCGGATGCCATATTCGAGTGCCGGACCGGCAACCGCCCACGGCCCGAACTGGGCCTCCAGCCGTTCGACCGTCAGCGCGTCGGCCAATGCAAAGCCGAGCCGCAGGCCGGCAAGACCAAAAAACTTGCCGAAGGAGCGCAGCACGACGATGCCGCCACGGTCGACATCGCCGGCCAGGCTCTCGCCAAGCGGGCCGACATCCATGAACGCCTCGTCGACGACCAGCAACCCGCCTCTGGCGCGCAAACTTTCGGCAAGCGCAAGCAGTTTCTTGCGCTCGACGATGCGACCGTCCGGATTGTTGGGGTTGACGACGATGGCAAGGTCGGCTCCTGCCAGGGCATCGAAATCGTCGACCTCCATCGCCGCATGGCCGGCGATGGCCGCTGCCCGCTGATGCTCGGCATAGGTCGGCCCGAGCACCAGCGCCTTGCCGGGGCTGACCAGCGAAGCGACGCGCGGCAACAGGATCTGCGTGCCCGGCGCTGCCACCACATTGGCCGCCGATGGCGCGCCATAGGCGCTTGCCGCGACATCGGCCAGATCACGGACCCGCGCGGCTTCCGGCAATCTCGACAGGGCGGTGGCGGGCAGCTCGAAAAACGGATAGGAGTGCGGATTGATACCGGTCGAGAGGTCGACGAAGGGCTGTGGCGCATGCGGAAAAAGCGCCCTCGCCCGGCCAAGGCTTCCGCCGTGATCCACCACTGCCGCCGCTCCATCAAGAGACTTCATGTCGATCCTGATCGCTTTCCTGTCACTGCTTGTTGAATTCGCTGTCGGCTATCCCAGCTGGCTGCTCGGCGCCATCGGCCACCCCGTCACCTGGTTCGGCAGGCTGATATCCTTTCTCGACCGCAGGCTCAACCGCGATACTGATTCCGACGCCCTGCGCCGCCGGCGCGGTGTTCATGCGCTGCTGATCATCGTGCTGGTGCCGGCCACCATCGCTTTCGCGGTGGAAACCATGCTTGCGGGCATTCCAGCCGGATTGATCCTCACCGCGCTCCTGGCGACATCGCTGCTGTCGCAGAAGAGCCTGGCCGAGCATGTCGAGGCGGTGGCCGACGGACTCGACAATGGCGGACTCGACATCGGTCGTGTTGCCGTCTCGCAGATCGTCGGCCGCGATCCGGAAAAGCTCGACAGAGCCGGTGTCTGCCGCGCTGCGATCGAAAGCCTGGCCGAGAATTTTTCCGACGGCGTCGTCGCGCCGGTCTTCTGGATCGGCGTCGGCGGGCTGGCCGGCGGCGTCGCCTACAAGGCCGCCAATACCGCCGATTCGATGATCGGCCACCGCACGCCGCGCCACGAGGCCTTCGGCAGGGCGGCGGCGCGCTTCGACGATCTGATCAACCTGCCGGCGTCGCGGCTGACCGCACTGCTTATCGTGCTGGCCGCCTTCCTCGTCAAAGACGCTGACGCCGGCAACGCCTGGCGCACCGTGCAGCGCGACGCGAAAAAGCACCGCTCGCCGAATGCCGGCTGGCCGGAGGCCGCGATGGCCGGCGCGCTCGGCCTGGCGCTGGCCGGGCCGCGCTCCTACGACAGCGTCATGGTCGACGACGCGTTCATGGGCGAAGGCGGCCGCCGCGATGTCGAGAGCGTGGACATCAGACGAGCGCTAAGACTCTATCAGGTTGCCGACTTTCTGCTGATGGGACTGTTCGGCTTGCTGTCGGTGATCGTTATCGTTGCGTGACTGCGGCCTCCCCTTCTCCCCTTGTGGGAGAAGGGGGCCGCGAAGCGGCCGGATGAGGGGTGTTCCAGCTGGTACCGACGGCGCTCCGTCCAGCACCCCTCAACCGTCTTGGCGCTACGCGCCAATCCACCTTCTCCCACAAGGGGAGAAGGAAGAAGAGGCGAACGAAACCTCAAAACTCTATGCCTTGCTGCGCTTTCACGCCGGCGGAAAAGTGATGCTTCGTAACTCCCATCTCGGTGACCAGATCGGCGGCATCGACCAGCGCCGGCTTGGCGTTGCGGCCGGTGACGACGATATGCAGGTTTTCGCGGCGGCCCTTCAGCGCCGCCACCACCGTGTCGAGATCGAGATAGTCGTAGCGCAGCGCGATGTTCAATTCGTCGAGCACCAGCAGGCTGATCGATGGATCGGCCATCAGTTCGAGCACCTTGGCCCAGCCAGCCTCGGCGGCGGCGATGTCGCGCTTCAGATCCTGCGTTTCCCAGGTAAAACCCTCGCCCATCGTGTGCCAGACGACCCGATCGCCGAAAGCGGCAAAGGCGTCCTTCTCGCCGGTGTGCCATTTGCCCTTGATGAACTGGACGACGCCGACGCGCCTGCCGTAGCCGAGCATCCTCAGCGCCAGCCCGAAGGCGGCAGTGGTCTTGCCCTTGCCGGGCCCGGTGTTGACGATCAGCAGTCCCTTCTCGACCGTCTTGGCCGCGACCTCGGCGTCCTGTACCGCCTTGCGCTTGGCCATCTTGGCGCGGTGGCGTTGCTCGTCCCTGTCGTCGATATCGGTCATATCACTTCACCTTGAGCGGCAGTCCCGCCACCATCAGCAGCACCGTGCCGGCGACGGCGGCGACCTGCTGGTTGAGCCGGCCGGCGGCATCGCGAAACCGGCGGGCAAGCGCATTGTCGGGCACGATGCCCTGCCCGACCTCGTTGGAAACCACGAACCACGGCCCGCGCGGCCGCGACAGCACATCCGCCAGCCCTCGGCATTCGGCCTCAATGTCGCGTTCGGCCAGCATGTGGTTGGACAGCCACAGCGTCAGGCAGTCGATCAGGACGGGCCGGCCGTCAGGCAGCGCCTCGATCGCGCCGACGAGATCGAGCGGCGCGTCGACGGTCGTCCAACCCTCGCCGCGCCGAGCCCGGTGCAGCGCGATGCGTTCGCGCATCTCGTCGTCATAGGCTTGCGCCGTGGCGATGTAGATCCACGGCGCCGGACAGGCCGTCACCAGGCTTTCGGCATGCGCGCTCTTGCCCGAGCGTGCACCGCCGACGACCAGGGTCAGCTTGCTGCCTGGAGCAGCGCGATCAGGCAAGGCTATCGCGCAGGCCGGTTGCGGTGCCGGTCAAGCGGCCGCGCACCAAGCCGACGGCAGCGCCGAGTACCAGCCAGAACACCAGATTGGTCAGCGTCACCGCCACCACGAACTGGTGGTGCAGGCCTTCCGGGATCGGCGATTCGAAACTGTCGGGCTGCGGCGCGCCGACAATATGCGGCGCCACGATCAACGCCACGGCAATCACCGCCAGCGGCAATGACTTGCGAAAGGCGAGCAGGCCGAGACCGGCAGCGCTCGCCACCACCGTCGCCGTCCACCAGATCTGGCGCTGGGCGAGATCGGCCGGCGGCATCGCCGGCAGTTCGGGCGGCAGGCCAAGGTTCGGGGCCAGCGTGAACACGGCAAAGCCGGCAAGGCCCCAGAACAGGCCCTGTCGCCAATTGCCGATGCCGCCGGCAAATTCCGAAGCGGCGACCAGGATCAGCGCAAAGCCGATGCCGGTGACGACGTTGGCAACGACGTTGAAGGCGAAGCGCTCGAAGCCATCGGCAGGCGCCCAGCCTTCCTCTTCCGCGGTGGCTGCTTCAGCCGGCACGGCGCTGCTCATGGCATTGCTGCCTGCTGTGGCCGGCGACAAACCATGGTCATGCGTGTGACCACCGCCGGCCTGTTCGTAGACTTCCGCCTTGAGGATGAGTGGCACCGTGGCGTAGGCCTGCATGCAGGCGAGAACGACGCCGGCCACTAGCCCTGCGATCGCCGCGATGAACACGACGTTGCGAAACAGTGTCATGGTGTCAGCCCCTCGTCAGTGGCAGGGAAAGCCCATCGAATGGCGATAGTCGTGGGCGGCATTGTGGACCGCATCGATATGCGAGAAGCCGACAAAGCCCATGACGAAAACGCCGAGAAATGCAGCAAGCGCCAACTGCACGAAGCGCGACTGCGAGGAGACGGAAGCGCCGAGCGAGACGGAAGCGGTATTCATGTCTTGTCCTTTCGCCCTCCACCCGAGGGCATAGAAGTCAGTTCTCCTGTCGCCGGCAGGTCTCCTGGCTCGCGGATCAGCGCCCTTCCCCACCTTCCCGAAGAAGCTCTTCCCGAAGAAAATCTTCAGTGGCATATGGAGAGGACTACCGCACACAGTTGCGGGGGCAGCCACGGCATCGGGCGAATTTTGCCCCTACCGCATTCCCTCTTGGTTCCAAAACGGAACCGACGACGGCTGCGACTATAGGCAGAATCGCCGCGCCCGGCAAACCAAATTCCGCCAGCTAGCAGCGCGAATGCGCCGTCTCTCGTGGGCTCTTCCTTCTCCCCTTGTGGGAGAAGGTGGCCTCGCGAAGCGAGGTCGGATGAGGGGTGTTCCAGCTTGGCACCAACAGCG
>NZ_JBVVQT010000048.1:0-16150 GCF_055811595.1 Mesorhizobium sp. WSM4814 | reverse complement strand
GAGCGCGACGTCCGGTTCGTGATCTCTACCTCACCCCACGCGCCCATCCCGCGCAGCGGGTTCGTTCTTCGGCCCCATTGCGGTCATCCGCGAGTATGCATCTGGCTGACTGCTATTGGCGCAACTACGACCTCCAGCGTGATCGCCGGGAAGGTCTGCTTTCAGGAAGCTGCGAAGCCGATCTCTACGGCTGAGATGGGCCGCGAACCGGACATGCGCCGAGCGGGTGCCGAACGCGAACCTTCCACCCTGTTGCGACCTGCGCTGGTACGGGTCGGGGATCTTTCGAGCCGGGGGAAATATCTCATCTCCCCGATTGATCGGATGGCCATGATACAGCACCTACGATTGAAATCCCGCCAGCAGCGCCACCGCTGACGCGGGCGCCACGCTGCTGGCTTCGCCGCGAACGGCGTCATCTGCGGGGATGATCTCGGCGAAATCGACGAAGCGGCGTTGCATGCGTTCGGCCAGCCGCCTAATCTGCCAGCGGCCGGTCCCGGCGCCGACGATCGGCGCATCCCGGGCAAGGGACCCGGCAACCAGGGACGCTGCGTCGTGGATCTTGCGCAATTGCTGTTCGCTGAACCAGCGCGCGATTTCATGCCATTCCGACAGGGTCAGCTCGGTGGCGTCGCGCCCGATCATGCGCGCCAGCCGCGCGATCGAGCCATCGATCGTCTTTTCCTTGCCGTCAGCGGAAGCGTGCCTGTCGTCCTTTTCGTCGAGCACCCCGAGGATCCGGTGCGCGTCGGCGATCGAGGCGAAATACTCGTTCATCAGCGGTGACAGCCTGCCGCGGACGGGAGCCGACGAGGCGACACCGAACAGGAACGTCCTGGTGAAGCCGGTATAGACCAGTTCCCCGCTCAGCAGCCGTCCGGCATCGGTGTAGCCGTCATTGGCGACGGCGCCATTTCTAATGGCGATGATGTCGGTGGTGGTCGATCCCATGTCGACGAACAGGGCATCGCCGGCGAGTTTCGCCACCAATGACGCTGTCGCATGCCAGTTGGCGGAGGCGACATCGGCGCTCAGCCGCGCTGCCTGCTCGACCCCGACAAATCCGGACGGTCCGGCATAAATCAGGTTTTCGCCTGGGACCCGCGCTGAAATCTCATCCAGCAGGGCCGCGACGCCGGCGGCGCGGGAGGGAAAGACGTCCGCCAGTTCGCCGGTCATGGTGAATGCGTTGAGATCGGCGCCGGCATAGATCGGAGCGGTTTCCTCGAATGCCGAGGTCAGGGTATGGAGCCCTAGCCAAAGCGGCGTGGCGATCGTTACAGCCTCGACGATGCGGCCGTCTTGCGCACGCGTCACCTTCAGATGGGCGCCGCCAATATCGAAGCCGGCAACGATGCTCTTTCTTTTTTCCACACTTCAAGCTTTCATCAGAGTTGGTCAGGGGCAGTTGGTCAGCGAGAAAAAGAGCGTTGCGTATCATTCCGGTTCTTGACCTGAAAGGCGGCGAGGTGGTGCGCGCCCAGCAAGGAAAACGCGATCGCTACAGGCCGATCGTCACGCCGCTTAGCCAAACTTCCGATGTCGTTGCGGTCACTGAGGGCCTGCGCCGGCTTTACCCTTTTCCGACCTTCTATATCGCCGATCTCGATGCCATCGAAGGCGGAACGCCAAACAGCGGCGCGCTTGCCCGGCTGAAGGCGATGGCGGAGCCGCCGGAGCTTTGGGTCGATGCCGGCGTCACCGACGAGAAAACACTTTCGGCGGCACTTGCCGAATCTTGGCTTTGCCCGGTCGTGGGGTCCGAATCGCAGCAGGACGACGCGCTGTTGCGGCGTTTTTGCGATCATCCGGAGCTTATCCTGTCGCTGGATTTCTTCGACGATGGGTTTCGCGGTCCGGCATCATTTCTCGACGAGCCGGCGCTTTGGCCGCAAAAGGTGATCGTCATGACATTGGCCAAGGTCGGTTCCGCCTCCGGTCCCGATTTCACGCGGCTCAAGGCGATCAAGGCGAAGGCTGGAAGCCGCTCCGTCATCGCGGCCGGCGGGGTCCGCAATGAGGCTGACATTCGCGCCCTTTCGTCACTCGGTATCGCCGCGGCGCTGGTTGCGACCTCGCTGCATGACGGCACGCTCACGCCGGGGCACCTCGCAACGCTTGGCACCTGACTTCGCCTCGAACTTCGGCCTCGGAAACTGGGCCTTGTAGAGCGGCGGGCCGTCAAGTCGATCGTCTCGCCGCTCTATCTCTTTGCTGGAGCATCGGATTTCCCAAAACCGGTCCACCCTCGGGTCAGGCCCGAGGGCAGGCTCTTTGTCCGGTGCTCTAAAGGCCCAGAAGCTTTTTCAGGCGGCGCAACAGACCATCCGGCTCCGCGGAGGGTTTTGCCTGTGCGGGGCTGTCTCTTGTCTAAGCCGCGAACGGATGCTTCACTTGGTCCCGCTTATCCGTGGCTTCGGCGGCCGTCGGCGTTCCTGCAACGGCGCGTTGGATGGCTTCCTTCGTCGCTTCGTAATTGTACTTCTGGATCTTGGCGTCGTCGGCGGCGTCCCAGTGGATGAAAACGCCGACGCAGATGAACAGGTCGTCCGCCTCATTGGCAGGAATGGTCCCATCGGCGACGCTGTCCTGCACGGCCTTTGCGACTGCATGCTGGGCCGGGCCGAACATCTGCACCGCCTGCTTGGCGCCCTTGATCGTGACCTTGTTGAACATCACGGTGTTGGGCTTGCACTGAAGATTGGGCGCGATCACCGCCAAAAGGGAGGTAAAGCCGTCCTTGTTGTTGGTCAGCGCGTTGCAAAATGCTGTTTCGACTGCGCTCCCCCGTGGGCCGATGAGCAGGTCGACATGCGCCACTTCGTTGCCGTCTCCTACCAGCGATTCACCGACCATTACTTTCGAGATCTTTGCCATGCCAATTTTCCTCCAAGACACAGTTATGGTGTCCAAAGACGCCGCAAACCGAGCGAGCGCTCGATGGACAGCTATCCTTGTTGGCAGCGCCCGGAGATCCGGACCGGTTGGCTGGATAGCCGCGGAAGCCCAGCTTCCGCTCCTGAAAGTCAACCACCAACGTTGCGATTATGCAAGCTGAACGCCGAGGGTGTGGACTAAAAGAGTAGCCACGGTCAGGTCGGCCGACGTGCCGGGGTTGACGTTGTTCGCTTTCAGCCGGCGGTCGAGCTCCATGAGCAGACGAATGCGTGACGCCTCGTGGTCGCTGGCATGCAGCGCCGCTTCAACGGCAAGGGCTTCTTGCCGCGCCTGATTTGCGACTTCAGCGCCATGGTTGCGCACCACATGACTGTCAGGGAAGCCGGCGAGAAACGCCATATAGGCGAATACCGTCGGCCACATGCCGCCTTCGCCGCGCGCCAAGGCGGCTTCAAGAGCCGCAAGCCCGACGCCGAACACGTCGCCGAAACCGGTAACATACTGGCGGGCGATCATGTCGCGGTGGGCCGCCTCGCGCATGGCTTCGAGCAGATGAACCTTCGGCTCCTGCCGCACATCGTTCGCCGCCTCTCCGAGACCGCCCGGCGCGGCGGCGACGATCGCATCGAACACCGCCCTGGTATCGTCCATGCTCATCGCGCGCAGCACCGCGTCGAGATTGTCGCGCAGTCGATTGTCGTGCAGTTGGGCGCGCCCCATTTCAGCGGCGCATAGCAGGGGCCCTGCGAGAAGGATGATACCGAGATTGGTATTGGTCGCGACCGCCAGGCGTGTCGCGCGGACCGCTTCCAGCATGCGCTGTCCTACCGGCAGGCGCGGATCGGTCAGCGGGACGGACGAGACCTCCGCGCTGGTCATGAACTGGGCGGCGGACATGCCGTGCCCGTCGGCGAACAGATGGACGTTGCCCGGTTTCAGCGCCTCGATCTCCATCCGGCAGGCGTCCTTGTAGGCAGCCCGGAGGCGTTCTCGCGAATGCGCCATGCCGTCGGTCACGAATTCGCCGGCGCGGTGAGGCGGTAGGGTCGCGCTGCCGCCGCCTCTGGGTGATCAGCTGGGCGATCAGCCAGGAATTTCAGCAGGGCGTCGGCAATCGCATCGGCGATGTTGACCGCGACGACCGATTGAAGCCCGGACCAGGCGGGCATGCTGTTGACCTCCAGCACCAACAGCTTGCCGTCTGCCGCCGGCACGATATCGACGCCGGCGAAATCCGCTGAGATAGCGGCGGCGGCGGCCCGTGCCAGCGCCGCCAGTTCGGTTTCGCCATGCCCCGAAACCTGCCCCGAGACTTGCTCGGGCAGCGCCCCGCGATTGACATTGGTGATCCAGTCGTCGCCACGGCGGCTCATCATCGCCAAAACCTCGCCGGCGCAGACGAACACGCGAAAATCGCGGAAAGGCGGGCCGGGGCGCGGCACGTAATGCTGGAGATAGTAGACGCCGTCCACCTCGTCCTCGGCGGGGAGGTCGGACAGTGTTTCGATCAGCCGGATGCCGCGGCCCTGGGCGCCGAAAAGCGGTTTTAGCACCAGCGGCGTGAACGGCAGTTCGCGTCTGGCGAGCGCTTCGGCCATGGCAAGACCCTCGACCGCGAATGTCGGCGGCGTCGGCAGGCCGGCATTCTTCAGCAGGAAGGTCGTCATCGACTTGTCGACGCAGCGTTCTATCGCCTGCGCGGAATTCCATACCGGAATGGAAAGCTTGCCGAATGCGTGCAGCACGCCGAGACGCCGGGTGACCGCTTCGAACGATCCGGCGGCGATCGAACGGACAAGCACGGCGTCGGGCAGCGCGCCGTCGAAACCGGGGATCGACAGTCCGCTCGGGCTGCCGGTGTCGAACGCGATCGCCGCCAGCGGCACGGTTGTGACCACGGCGCCGCGCCGCTCCAGCCTTGCCGCCAGGCCCTTGGAGCGGGCGTCCGAGACGTCGCTGACGATCAGGATGCGAGGGATCATGTCGCGCCTTGGATACTGGTATACCAAAAGCCGGAACGAGCGTCCCGGCAGGCGGATGACAGACCAATCCATTGCAGCGCCATGGTCTAACCGAGACTCCGTTCGAGCATCTGCAGATTCCGCTCGCCGGCGCGGAACGTATCGCCAGTCTCGATCGCCGTGACGATCACTTCGGCCGGGCTGAACAGCAGCGGATCGATGGCATAGAAATCTCCCTTGAACCGCTTGAAGATCTCGGCGAAGGGGTGGCCGTGGTCGCGCGAGGCGTGGCTCGGCAACCGCTCCGCGAGCTCGCTGGCGTCTTTCGCCGAGCCTTTTACAAACAGCTGGACGCTGCCGCCATAGATGATGGCGTCGTTGGTTCTGCCCATGGCGGTCAGGAAATCCGGATGCGGGGCGGGGATAGGCGCCGTGCCGATGCCGTCGACAACGTTGTCCAGCGGAAATTTGAGATCGTTGGTCTTGTGCAGGGCGACCTCGAGCGCGCGCGCAACGATCTGCACGCCGCCCGCCAGGCTTTGTGTCGGCGCATAGAGGAAGGTGAGCTTTTCGGTTGGCAATCCCGTTGCCCTGCCGACCTTCTCGACGATCGCCTGGGGCGGCGGTTTGGCGGCCTCCAGGATCAGCACGGCGGATGACGCGGTGTCGCGATAGGAGAGTGTTTCGAACAGCGGTTCGACCCGGGCGAGTGCCCGCGCCGGTCCCGATCCCATGGCGAAATAATCCTGGCTCGACAGGTTCCAGCCCGCATACTGGCTGCCCAGGCAGGCAAGCACTGGCTGCGACGACCGCACTTCGATGGTGAACGGCCATTTTGGCGACGCACGGTCCATGCACACCGAAATGCTGCCGAGGCCGCCCATCGCGGCTTCCGCCATGCGCAGCCCGGCCTCGACGCCGCCGGCGGCCTTGACGCCGGCGTCGATCAGGCACTCGCCCAATGGCCCGGTGGAAACGCCGATACGCAGGCGTTCGGCGTCGCCGATCATGCCGTCGATGATGCGCTGCGCATTGTCGTTGAGGAATGCCGAACCGTCTTTCATGTCCGGTCTCCTTCCCATTGGTGTTGCAATCGGCTGGCTTGTCCCTTGATCAGCCGCCTGGTCAGATCGGCGCTCGGACCGCGCGCGAAGATGGTGCAGACCGGATCGCCGGCAATCAGCCGGGTGCCGGGCGACTGATGGTCGGCAGTCCATTCAGGCCAGGCAATCGATGGAAAGCGGGCGATCGGCGCCGCCGCATAGGTCACCATCGACGCCATCGAATCGACGAAGCGCGGCAGACGGAATTTCTTGCCCGCCGCGGCGCGCAGATGCGCTTCGATCAGTGGCGCGTCGGCATCGTCGAAAATGTCGAGCGTGGCGCCGGGCCGCGGATTGATCTCGATGAGCTTGTAGCCATCCGGTCCGCGAATGAGATCGGCGCTGCACAATCCAACCAGGCCGGCGCGGCGCGCCAGACCTGAAAGCCAGCCGCGGATCATCGCCGCCCGTCTACGATCGAAGCGCCTCAACCGCACGGCGCCGCCATAGCGATAGGGCGCTGCCGGGGCAGGCGACGCCCATTGTTGGCTGAAGCCGACGATGTCAGCGCTTTGGCCGTCGCCGACGAACAGGGCCGAGATGCTGCGGCCGGCAACGAAACGCTGGAAATAGCGGCCGCCAGGAGCCTGACACTGTAGTATCTGGGTTTCTCCGGCGGCCCGTCTGATATGCGCGCCGCCGGCGCCGCCCGCGGTCTTGACCACCCAGTTCTCCGGATCGGGCGGCGGGTCGCATTGGAATTCCGGATGCGGAATGCCGAGTTCGGCGCAATCGGCGGCCAGCAATTGCGGGTCCTTGATCCTGCGGATCGCGGCGCCGCTGTTGCCGGCGAGCGGAAAATGGCGCGCGATCTCGTCGACGGTCTCCGTCATCCGCTCGAAGCCCGAGCCCAGGACAATGGCGACCGGCTGGTCGTCTCCGGCCAGGTGCCGAAGCGTCTCGATGATGCGCTCGCCGTCGATGCCGCCTTGCAGGTCGCCCGGCAGCATCGTCGCGCGCTCGGCAAGCGCGACCGTGTCGATGTCGCAGAAGAAATCGGCGACCAGTGGACGATAGCCGGCGCGGCGCGCAGCGGCAGCCAGCGCCCGGCCCGAAATCGCCGCGATCAGCAGAGTTCCGGCGTTATTTGGCAGTCTCGCGTGCAAGGGAAAATGCTTCCTGGAAATCGAGGGTGATGGTTTTTTCGGATTCGATCATTCTTTTGAAGAGGCCGAATTCGACCTTGTATTTCACGTTGCCGATGGCGAGCGGACCAATGCCGACAGCTTTTGCCGCTTCGAGCGGATCGCCATTGGCATTGACGGCCACGCCTTCGATGCCGGCCGGCGGGACCGCGTTGACGTCGGCGGCAATAAGCAGGCCGTCGCCTTTCAACTGGGCTTTCGAGACCACCTGGACGCCGGCCTTGGCGCACGCCAGGATCACCTCGCTCGCCTCTACCAGCTTCGTCTTGCGGGCGTCGCTCGACCCGTCGGCCGCATCGACGGCTATGTTGAACCGGCTTTTGATCTCGGCCGCGATCTGCTTGACCCTTTCGATGCCGTCATGGCCGACCAGCGTGACCTGGGCGCCTTCCCTGGCGGCGATCACGGCGGTGCAGAAGCCGACGACGCCGGTGGCGCCGAAGACAGCGATCCTGGTGTCTCTCAGCCCGCGCTCGAATTTCTTCTCCAGCGCTTTTTCGACCTTGGCCACCATCGCCGCGGCCGTGGTGAACGAGCCGGCCGGATCGGCGAATACCGAAACCTGGAAAGGCGGCACCATCGCCTTTCGCGCTGCGTCGAACATGTCGAGCGCCAGCGAGGCATCCTTGCCGGCGATAAAAATGCCGGTATCGACGCCCGCATCGGGCGGGCGCGAGAAGATCGCGTCCTGCACGAGGCCTGTCACCTCTCCCAGGTTTACATCGACATAGGGGACGACGGCGTCGAAACCTGCATCGAGCGCCATGTTCACGTCGAAAGGGCTCATATGCTTCAACGGCGTCAGCATGTGCAGGATGTGTTTGCGGGCCATTTCTCGCCTTTCCTCTTGAACCTGATCGGGTTGCCCAGCCGTCAGCTGCCGACGAGATCAAGTCTGGTCGAACTGATCTTCGCGCCGGAATTCCTGCCCTTGACGATCCTGATCTCGATGCCGTCTTCAACTGTCTGCTGAACCGCATTGACGAAGCCGACTGCAGCGTCTTGCGATGGGGCGAAGGCAAACCCTGTCGGCCCCCACGAGCTCTGGCCGATGCCGACGGCGCCTGCTTCGTTGAGAGCGTGGGCAACGCTCTCGACCCGCCTGGAGGTGAACACGCCGCCTTGCGCCGGGGCGAAATGGGTGCCGATCAGCATCTGGATCGCGGCGACGGCGGCGCCAAAGGCTGGCAGGTCGTGCTCGACAAGAGCCGGCATGATGCCCATCAGCACCCGCCGGCAGATCTCACCGCTGCCGGATGCCGGGAAGGGTGGCAGCGAACGAAATGCCGCGATCTCGGCATCGCCATGCAGTCCATGCCCGCCATGGTCGAGGATCAGGATGACGCGCCACTCTTCCGGGAAAGGCAGTCGCGCCACGACCGGCGGCGGCCTGCCGCTGTCGTCCTTGCCGGCGTCGACAATGACGCCACCGCTTTCGAAGCTGGCGATGCCGATGCCGGATCGTCCGCCGCGATCGAGCAGGGTCGCATCGCTGCCGATATCGAGAGGCAGTTTGTGGAGCGTGCGCAGCGCCGCGGCGACGGCAAGGGCGATCTGCGTACCGGAGCCCAGGCCGGCATGGCTCGGGATCGACTGTTCGACCACCAGACGGTGCTGACCGCGAATGCCGAGATGGCTGCAGAGCGTCGCCAGATGTTCGCCGGCGCGACGGCTCTCGGCGCCTTCGACGATGGTCTCGCTGGACCGTGACAGGGTGACTGTTGTTTCGGGTTCGCTCAGCGGCAGCCCGACGCTGCCAAAGCGACGCCCGGTATCGCCGTTGAGATCGAGGAAGCCAAGATGCAGGCGGGCGGGCACTTGTAAGGTAACAGAATTCGACATCTACCCCCCGATGGGTGCATCATAGACGCATCATGGAAGTTTAGGTGCCCGTCGCCATGATAGCTGTTTTCGCCGAAGGGGCAAGCCGCAGAGAGTGCATTCGTTTTATCTTCTTTTGGCTCGGCGCGAGAACGGACCGGGCAATTCGCGGAGGTCGAGATGAACGAGACGCCCAAGGAAAAGGTCTATTCGGAAGCCGAGATTGCCGACCGGCTCGAGAAGGAACTGCCGAAATGGTATTACGAGAACGGCTGGATCCGGCGCAAATATAAGACCCACAGCTGGAAATCGACACTGATGGTCATCAACACGGTCGGCCATCTCGCCGAGGCGGCATGGCACCACCCCGACATCACGGCTTCCTACGCCTGGGTCGAGGTGCGCCTGATGAACCATGCGGCCAAGGGCATCACCGACAAAGACTTCGAGCTGGCCAAAAAGATCGAGGAGGTCGTCCAGTGGCAGCCGGCCCGGGAAGGCGGCGGGCTGGAAGGCACTCCGCCGACCGATCAGCGCTTCGCTTACATCAAATATGATTAAGCGCGGTCGGAATTTGTTGATGGCGTAAGAAAACATTCGCTAATCTGCTGACAGGCGGGGTTCACGGCCAATCCAGTTTCGTCTAGGATCGGGCCGGCACCAGAAAGTAGCGTAGTGAATGGCGGTTGCTTGGATCGGCAACCGGGAAACGCTGGTCGAGCGCGCGGCCGCACATGCCGCCGCGCTGTTGGGGTCAAGCCGGTGCCCGGTTTTCAGCCTGGATACGGATATACACGGCACCAGGGCGGCGATCGCGCTGGCTGAGCGGGTTGGCGCGGCATATGATCATGCCGATGGCGCGGCAGTTTCCCGGGAGGCCGCGCTTTTTACCGACAAAGGCGCGATGACCGTCGCGCCCGGCGAGACGCGCCGGCGCGCCGATGTCGTGGTGATCGTCGGCGAACTCCCGCAGATCCATCATCAATTTGTCGGCGAGCTTGCCGAGACGGTTCCCGATCTCTCGGCCCCCGATCTCTCGGCCAGGAATCAGCGCGAAATCTTTGTGGTCGGGTCGAACGGGACGTCTGCGCCGCCGTTGAGCAACGGGCGGACGGCGACGCTGCTGTCCTGCGGCGAGGTAAGCCTCGGCGCGACGCTGGCGGCACTGAGGGCGCAGTGGAGGGGGCGCCAGACATCGCAGCCGGTGTCGAATTTCGACGATTTTGCCAAAGCCCTGGAGGCTGCGCATTTTCCCGTCTTCCTGTTTTCAGGCGACGCAACCGAGGGGCTGGCGCTGGAGATGCTGCAAGGGCTGATTGCCGATCTTAACCGCAAGTCACGCGCATCCGGCCTGCATCTGCCGGCGAGCGAAAATGGCTGGGGAAGCGCGCTCGCCTCGACCTGGATGACCGGTTTTCCGCTGCGCACCGGCTTTGCGCGCGGCTTCCCGGAGTTCGATCCCTGGCGTTACGATGTCGCGCGCATGATCGCTGCCGGCGAAGCCGACCTGCACCTGCGGATCTCGTCCTCGATTGTCCAGCCGCAGAAGAAAAGGAACCGCATGGCGCTGATCGCCCTGGCGAAAACGCCTGAGCCGGTCGCGGGTGCTGCGGTCACCATCGCCATCGGCGAAGCCGGCGTCGATCACCAGGCGGTGGTCTATTCCAGCCGCACCGGTTCACTGCGGTCGGTCGAGGCGCGAGCGGCGTCCGAACTGCCGTCTGCTGCGACTGTTATCCGGCTGGTTGCCAGTCATGTCTCCGCCGAGGCGGCGTTGCCATGCTGACGAAAATCGCCGGCGGCGACATCATCGATCCGGTCAACAGCCGTCTCGGCAAGGGCGACCTGTGGATCAGCGACGACCAGATCGTTGCGGCGCCGGCGGGTGGCGCTGCCGACCGGACCATCGACGCTGCCGGCTGCATCGTGATGGCGGGCGCCATCGACATCCATTCCCACATCGGCGGCGGCAACGTGAATACGGCACGGTTGCTGTTGCCGGAGCAGCACGCCGCACACCAGGCGCGGCCGGCGACGACGCCGCTCTCCAATGCCGGCTGGTCGACTTTCCAGACCGGCTGCCTCTACGCCAAGATGGGTTTCACCACGGTTGTCGAGCCGGCGATGTCGCCGGGAGCCGCACTTCACACCCATCTCGAACTGGCCGACATCCCGATCATCGACAAGGCGACGCTCGCCATTCTTGGCAACGACGATTTCCTGCTGTCGATGATCCGTGACGACGCCTCCTCAACGATGATCGAGGACTATGTCGCCTGGACGGTCGCCTCGACGCGGGCGCTTGGGGTGAAGGTGATCAACGCCGGCGCGGCGGCCGCCTTCAAGGAAAACGTCCGCACCTTCTCGCTGGACGATGTGGTGCCTTCCTATGGCGTCAGCTCGCGCAAGATCGTCAAGACGCTACAAGCCGCCGTCGCCAGTCTCGGCGTCCCGCATCCGCTGCATGTCCATTGCAACAATCTGGGCAGCCCCGGATCGGCGGACACGGCGGCCGCGACGATCGCCGCGGCGGAAGGATTGCCGCTGCACCTCGCCCATCTCCAGTTCTATGGCTACGGCACGGAAGGCAAGCGCAGGTTTTCCTCGGCCGCGGCGCGCCTTGCCGAACTGGTCAACGCGACGCCGGAAGTCACCATCGATATCGGCCAGGTGATGTTCGGCCAGACGGTCACCGTCTCCTCCGACGTCATGCGGCAGTTTTCGGCGCGTGGCAGTGCGCAGCCGAAGAAATCCGTCATTCATGACGGCGACGGCAATGGCGGCGGCATCGTGCCCTACCGCTATGGCAAGGATTTCTATGGCACGATGCAGTGGGCGATCGGGCTTGAGCTTTTTCTCCTGATCGACGATCCGTGGCGTGTCTTCTTCACCACCGATCATCCCAACGGCGCGCCCTTTACCGCCTATCCGGCCCTGTTCGAGCTGCTGTTGAGCCGGGAAGCGCGCACCGAAATGATTGCCGGACTTTCACCTTCGGCCATGGCGCTCTCAACCCTTTCCGCAATCGACCGCGAATACACGTTCGAGGAGATTGCCATCATGACGCGCGCGGCCCCGGCCAGGCTGCTCGGGCTGACGGACCGAGGCCATCTCGGCGCCGGCGCCACAGCCGACATCGCTGTCTACCGCAGGGACCAGAATATCGCGAAAATGCTGGGGCAGGCGGCGTATGTCTTCAAGGACGGCGATCTCGTCGTGCAGGACGGAGAGATCACCCACTACCGCTGGGGCAAGGCGCTCAGGCTCAATCCGTCGCCGGACAAGGCGATGCTGCGGCGCCTCGAGGATTATCACCAGCAGCGCTACGGCCTGTCGCTGGACTGGTTCAATTTCCCGGATTCCGCGATTGCGCGCGAACAGCCATTCGGCGAGGTTGCATGCCGAACGTGAGCGTAAATGGCATAGTGATCGACGATACCTTTGCCGAGGCCTTCGGCATGCGCGCGACCGCCATCATCATCACCGCGCCGAACCGGAAATGGGCGCGCCAGGCGGCGATCACCATGACCGGCTTCGCCACCTCGGTGATCGGCTGCGGCTGCGAAGCGGCAATCGATGTCGAACTGCCGCCATCGGCGACACCGGATGGCCGGCCCGGCTGCCGCGTGATGATTTTTGCGATGGGAACCGACGAGTTGCAGAAACAACTGCTCAATCGCGTCGGCCAGTGCGTCCTGACCTCGCCGGGTTCGGCCTGCTTCGCCGGACTGCAGGGCAGCGCCGCGCTGAAGCTCGGTTCGGCGCTGCGTTACTTTGGCGATGGCTGGCAGATTTCCAAGAAAATCGGCGGCAGGCATTTTTGGCGCGTTCCGGTCATGGATGGCGAATTCCTGTGCGAAGCGACGACCGGGCTGACCAAGGGCGCCGTCGGCGGCGGCAATTTCTTCGTCATGGCTGAAAGCAGCGCCAGGGCCTTGGCCGCCGCCGAGGCCGCGGTTGCCGCGATCGGCCTGGTGCCGGGTGCGATCGTGCCGTTTCCCGGCGGCATCGCCCGTTCGGGTTCCAAGATCGGTGGTAAATACAAGGGCATGATCGCCTCGGCCAACGAAGCCTACGCGCCGACACTGCGCGGTGTCGTCAGGAGTGAGCTCGGTGCCGACATCAATGCCGTCCTGGAAATCGTCATCGACGGCGAGACCAACGATGCCGTTGCCGCCGCGATGAAGGCCGGCATCAAGGCCGTCGTCGAACTCGGGCCGAAGCGAGGCGCGGTTCGCATCAGCGCCGGCAATTATGGCGGCAAGCTCGGCAAGTTCATCTATTCGCTGAAGGATATGCTGCCGTGAAAGCACTGACCTTCACCCTTGTCGCCGAGCCGCCCGAGCGCCTCGACCTGTCACTGCTGACGGCGGAGCGGCTTGCCGGGATCGAACGGCGCGATTTCGAAAAAATCCGGATCGGCATGTCGAAGCATGGATCGAAGGTCGGCGATATTTTTCGCGTCGCCGGCAACGATCTGCTGGACATCGTCTTCGAAGGCGGCAGCGCGCGCCTCGACCAGGTGGCGGAAGGCATGCGGGGCGGTTCGGTTCGCGTCGTCGGTGATGCCGGCGCCCAGGCCGGGCGCGCCATGCGCGGCGGCACGCTCACCATCGAAGGCAATGCAGGCCCGCATGCCGGCTCCGGCATGCGTGGCGGCCGGCTTGAAATAACAGGCAACGCCGGCGATCACCTTGGGGCGCCGCTCGCCGGGGAACTGGCCGGCATGAATGGCGGCGTGCTGATCGTCAGGGGCAAAGCCGGCGCTTTTGCCGCCGACCGGATGCGGCGCGGCCTGATCGCGGTGCTGAAAGGCTCAGGCGACAATGCCGGCAGCCGCATGATCGCCGGCACGCTGGTGGTGGCCGGCGGCACCGGCGAGATGCCCGGCTATTTGATGCGTCGCGGTTCGATCCTGCTCGACCGCGCGCCGAAAAGCCTGTCGCCGAGCTTCGTCGAATGCGGCGCGCCGGAGAGCGTCTTCGCCGCCCTCATCGATCGCCATCTGATCGCCGATGGTATTTTGAAACGGCCGCTGCTGGGCAACGCGCCGCAAAAATATGGCGGCGACAACGCGGTGCTTGGCATGGGTGAGGTTCTTTTCCCTCGCTGAGGCGTGCTGCTGATGAAGCAATGCTTCAGCGCCGTGCTCCGGCCGACATCCGAAAATTTGCAACCGCATGTTGCGGTGAACTGCTGATTTTTTCCCGCGAGACATTCCGCTCAGTTTGGCTTTGCGACGTTTTGGAAAAAACCACACCATTCCAAAACCCAGTCTCGTGCCGCCTAGTTGGGCAATGAGGGCCGTCTCGGCCTTTTCCAGCAGAAAGTTTTTACGCCATATGCCCAAAATATCAACAAATCAGGGCGACTTCGCCTTTCTTGGCGCAGTATCGGCAGCACGCAGCAAGAATCTGTGTTGCCAAGCGGAGAGTTTTGGCTAACGTAATGAAAACCACAAAACCACATAACGAAAAAGGGGAACCACATATGAGCGAGTCAAGCAGGCGCGATTTCATGAAAGGCATGGCGGCATTCGGAGCGGGCGCCGGGCTTATGATGATCAACCCGGAATTCCTGGTCTCAGGCGCGGCTGCGCAGGCGGGCAAGCAACTGGTCTTCCTGTCGGCCGAGAACATCACCGGCAACTGGGATCCGACCGCGCACACGACGCTGTCGCAGAAGAACATCGAGGGTTTCGTCATGGGGTTCCTGACGCGGACGCCGATGCGCGTCGAAAAACCCGACGAGGTCATCTACGAACTCGCCACAAGGATCACCTTGCTTGAGCCGACAAAGCTTGAGATCAAGCTGCGTGAAGGGGTGAAGTTCCACGACGGAAAGCCATTCAAGGCGGAAGACGTCAAGGCGACCTTCGAATATGGCTCGCAGCCCGACCGGCCGGCGCAGTGGTATCCAGGCCCGACCGAGACGCTGACGATCACAACGCCGGACGACTACACGGTGATTGTCGACACATCGAAGGGCGGCTATCCGGCGCACCTGTTCATCTTCCTCGCCTCCTACCTGCCGATGCTGTCGGCAACCGACATCGCCGCCGGGCCGAGCGGGCCACTTTCGCAGCGCTTGAACGGCACCGGGCCTTACAGGTTCGTCGAGCAGCGAGGCAACGACACGGTGTTGGAAGCCTATTCGGACTACTTGCTCGGGGCGCCGACCATCCCCGGCATCAGCTTCAATTTCGTTGGCGATTCGACCACCCGCATGCTGTCGCTGATGAACGGCCAGGCGTCCATCGTGGAGCGGCTCGAACCGGAGCAGGTGGCGACCCTGCAGGGTAACGACAAGGTTGCGATCAGCAGCGTGGTCTCGGTCGAGAACAAATATCTGTGGTTCCGCTGCTCCAAGCCGCCCTTCGACGATCCGCGCGTGCGCATGGCGGCCTGCCACGCGATCGACCGGTCAATGCTGCTGGAAATCCTCGGCGAAGCCGGCCATGCCTCGGCTAATTACGTCTCGCCGGTGAAGTTCGGCTATATCGACCTGCCCAATTATCCCGAATACAGTCCGGAGAAATGCCAGGCCCTCCTCGCCGAAGCAGGCTTCCCGAAGGGGCAGGGCTTGCCCGAACTCGAATACATCACCTCGGTCGGGTTCTATCCCAAGACCAAGGAGTATGGCGAGGTGATCACTGCTATGCTGCAGGAGCAGGGGTTCCCCGTCACGCTGTCGGTGCTGGAGATCGCGGCGTGGAACGAGCGTCTCTACGATCGCCCCGGCGGTGGCCCGGGCCATATGGTCGATTGCGGCTGGTCGACCGGATCGCCGGAGCCGGACCTCGTGCTGCGCACGCATTTCCATTCCTCATCCAAGCGCATCACGGGCATCGTCGATCCCGAACTGGACGCCTCACTCGACAAGGAGCGCAGCGCGGCTTCGCTCGAGGAGCGCAAGCAGATCCTCCAGACCGAGACGATGCCGATGATTGCCGCGAAGGTGCCGTCGTTCTCGCTGTTCACCTCCGTCATGATCCACGCGATGGACAAGTCTCTCACGGGGCTCTTCATCTATCCGGACGGTTCCATGGACGCGTCGAAGGGGGCGTTCGCCTGATTGGCGCCAGCCGCGGCCCGGGAGAAACAATCCCGGGCCGTGACGGTCGGAAGCGCGGCCCCGTCTTGCCTTCTCCCCTTGTGGGAGAAGGTGGATTGGCGCGCAGCGCCAAGACGGAAGAGGGGTGCTGGCCGGAGCGCTGTTG
>NZ_JBVVQT010000047.1:0-16573 GCF_055811595.1 Mesorhizobium sp. WSM4814 | reverse complement strand
CCCTCAATGCGAGCGCGACGTCCGGTTCGTGATCTCTACCTCACCCCACGCGCCCATCCCGCGCAGCGGGTTCGTTCAACGACCCTTTGCGGTCATTGAGCCCGGTATGCACGATGACCGAAACTCTTCACGAATGCTGACTGGCAGCTTTGAGGCTCGGATTATAAGAAGCGGCCCTTCAGCCCCCCGCGGGTACCGACGTGATCTGACCCCAATCCGACCATTCCCGCCGCACGATGCCGCCCGAAAGCCGACATTCAAAGGATCCAGCGGCCAAGCGCAGGTTGCCGGAACCGACTCATGAGTGCGCGCGCCGTTTATCCAATCATGTGAGCCACTGGCATGCCCCCAGCGCCGGGCTTGGCCATCAATTCGCAATGAGGTCAGAGATCGAGGCAAACGGTGCCTAGCGGCCGGCTGCAGCAAGCCAGCACATAACCAGCCGCCTTCTCTTCAAGGCTGAGTCCTCCAAGGTCGTCGATCACGACGTCACCTGAGAGCTTGACCGTCCGACAGGTTCCGCAAATGCCCTGCTGGCATGCGGTAGGGATGTAGAGGCCGCTATTGCGCGCCGCATCGAGCAGAGTCTCTCCAGGCGCACACAGGTGCTCCACGCCAGACCGGGCGAAACGGACACAAGTCGGGCCAGCGGCAGCCGATTGAGGAGCCATGGAATTGCCCACGGCGCCGCCGAAACTTTCCTCGTGATACTGGGAGGGTGCGATGCCGATCTCCGCGACACAGGCCCGAACCGTCTGCATAAACGGCTCGGGGCCGCAAACGTAAGACGTGCGCTGGTGAAGGTCCGGAGCCAGCCGCAAGAGCATGGGGCCGTCGATGCGACCGAAAGGGCCCTGCCACGCCGAACCTTCCTGGCTGCAGATGAAGCTTACATCGACATTGGAGAATCGCGCGGCGAGCGCCTCCAACTCGGAGCGGAAGGCGATGTCGTCCGCCGTCCGAGCGCAGTGAATGAAACGGATGTCATGGCCAGATGCCCGGTCGGTTAGCGCCCGCAGCATCGACATAACGGGAGTGATGCCGCTGCCGCCCGAAAGGAAAAGCGGCTTCTCGGATGGTAGATCGTCGAAGTTGAAACGTCCGACCGGCCCTTCGATTTCAATGTTGTGGCCCGGCCGGAGATTGTCGTGAAGCCAGTTGGAAACAAGCCCGCCCTTCACCCGCTTCACCGTGATCTGCAGGTCGAGCGGTCGAGTCGGCGGCGACGACACCGAGTACGGTCTCGTTACCCGGGTGCCGTCGATTGTCAGGTTCAGCACTAAATACTGGCCTGCACTAAAGCTGAACATGTGGCCAGAAGCAGCTGAAAAGACGAATGTCTTAACGTCGTGTGTCTCATCGATGACGCGCCGGCAGCGCACGAACTGTCTTGAGCTCTCCGCCCATTGCCGTTGACGCAGCGCTGGAGCGAAATCGGTGGCCGAAAAGGGAGCGTGCGCGTTCATGATTGGACTCTGCTTGACCCGACCAGAATGGCAGCCGGGATACTTTCAAAAAAGCGGCAGATGTCGGCTTTACAATCGGATATTTCGATCTAGCTTTCCATGGACATAACGGCCAGATGGAGCGCGCGAATCCCTCTACGGATGATCGGCTCGTGTTTGCGGCGCGCCAAAATAGCGGTGTGAACCGGCTGTTGAAGCGCGGGCGCGCCCTCGACCACAAAAGACGGCCGCTCGGCGGTATACCGCCGAGCATCGTCACTGCGCATATAGCAAGTGCCACCCATGCGCCGCAGCATCGCTTCGGCGAGCGTTTCCGAGCCCATCGAAAGACGGCCTATCGCCAATTGCGGCAGCGCCTCGGCGTGGGCTTTTTCAAGCGCGACCGTGTAGCCCGGCCGGATATACGTATCCGCGTTGACCTCCGACAGGATCCTGGCCGTCGTAGACACCATCACATATTCTTCAACCATGAGAGGATCGTAGGAGATTTCAGGGAGGTATCGGGGCGCGTAGACCACAGCAATATCGAGGTTTCCCAAGCTCAAGTCGGAAATCATCTGCGGCGAGTAGTCGGACTCTACGTGAATTGACGATTTCGGCAGCACCTGGAACAGAGTTTCCACCCAACCCGGCAATATCGATCGCGTCATCCCGACCTGCGCAGCGACGCGCAAGGTGCCCTCGAACCGGTTGAATGCCCGAACGTCATGGCGGGCCTGAGACCATGTCGACAGCATCGCGCGCGCATAGGCTTCGAAACGTCGCCCCGCCGCGGTCGGTTCGGCGCCGGCGCGTCCCCTCAGGAAGAGCTCCGAACCGATGGCCTGCTCTAGGTTCCTGATGCGGGTACTGACCGTCGACTGCGTAACCCCAAGACGATCGGCCGTACGGTTGAAATTTCGCGACTCCATAATGTCGAGAAAGGTCTCAATGTGATCCAGCTGCATGTGGCCTCGCGATCGAAAAATCCGATCGTATTACCTCAGATCACAAGCTTGATCAAATAATTCCCAAGGCGGAAGCTGCGGTTGAAGAAGCCGGCTGGGTTAGCCGGCCTGCCGCGCCAGGGGAGTTGGTTAGGGTGTTCATAGTCGATTGCGATTGTCACAATTACTGGTCGAGCGCTACGGTGCTCGAGCCATATCTTTCCGGCGTCTGGAAAGACATGTTCACAGAAGGCGAAAAAACTGGTCCGAGAGGCGCCTTCCCCCACGGTCACCGTCCGTGGTTTCACCCGCAGGATTTCTCCCGGAAGGACGTCAGGCCCGAGACGGAGGCCGACAACTATCTCGTCATGAAAGAAAAGCACCTCGACAAATACAATGTCGGAGCCGCTATCCTCACCGGCGACGAGCCGATCGAAGCCTCCACGCTAGCCAATCCCTATTACGCAAGTGCACTGGTCAGCGCCTATAACGACTACCAAATCGCCGAATGGCTTCCCAAAGACAGTCGTTTTATGGGCTCCATCATCATCGCGCCGCAGGATCCGAAGCTCGCAGCAGCCGAGATCCGCCGCCTCGGCAACCATCCGCGTATGGTGCAGGTTCTGGCCTCCCAAGGCTCGGTCAAACCCTACGGTGATCCGTTCTACCATCCCATTTTCGAGGCTTGCGCCGAAGTCGGGCTGCCATTCGCGATCCACCTGGGCGGCCATGGCGGCATCAACTGGAACGCGGTGGCACCGGCTCCCACGACCTTCTTCTGGGAGACGCACGCTATTCTTCACATGTCGGCCTTGTCGCATGTGGCAAGCATGATCGCGCATGGCGTTTTCGAAAAATGGCCGGACCTGTATTTCGTGATCATCGAGTGCGGTGTGGCCTGGGTTCCATCGGTATTATGGCGTCTGGACGCAGATTACAAAGCGCTGCGCAAGGAAACGCCGTGGCTGAAGATGCTGCCCTCGGAGTATTGCCGGCGCAATATCCGCTTTTCCACGCAGCCGCTGGAGCAGCCCGCGAACATACAGCATCTCTGGTCCACTCTCGAAGCGATGGACGGCGAGAACACGCTGATGTTTGCCTCCGACTACCCGCATTGGGATTATGACGATGCCAACACGCTGCACATCCCGCCTGCCTGGAGGAGCAAGATCCTGGGGTTGAATGCGCTCGAGGTCTATAAACGCATTCCCCGCACGCAAGCGGCTAATGCCGCCTGACGGGAGCAGACAATGGCTGAGAAAACATACATTTGCCGGGTCGACGAAATCGAGACCGGAACTCCCTACATCGCCAAAATCCGCAGCCTTTCAGTCGGGGTTTTCCGCATCGGAGATTCATTCCATGCTTTGCTGAACGTTTGTCCGCACCGAGGCGCTCCGCTTTGCGAAGGACCGCAATGCGGAACCACGGCGCCGGTCGACCAAGCGCAGTTCATCTATCATCGCGAGAACGAGATCGTGCGCTGCGCCTGGCACGGTTGGGAATTCGACATAAAAACCGGTGCGGCCCTGGTCGATCCGGGCGTACGTGCCCGAACATTCCCGGTCACGGTGGAAGCTGGTGAAATCTATGTAACGGCGTAAGATTTGTGTCGAAAACGCTGAAAATCGAAAGGAGGCAAATCGGCTGAATCCGCCAGATCTGCTCGATAATGCCAACAACAAGAATGCGGGAAATCCGCAATGGGAGGAAGCAGTGTCAGAATCTGAATATAAACTCCGCCTGGCGCAAAACCTGATCGGCCGCGGCAAGGTTTCGCGCCGTGATTTCATCCAGCTCGGGCTGGCGGCCGGCCTGACGGTCGCCGCCGGCGACAAGCTCTTCGTGACCGTGGCGCGGGCCGAACCGCAGCGGGGCGGCTTCGCCAAGCTCGGCATGGCACATGGCGCGACGACGGATTCGATCGATCCGGCCGGCTATCTCGACACCTTCACGCAAACCGCCTTTTCGGGTGCCATGTCCAACAGCCTGACCGAGGTCGACGCGAAAGGCAGCATCCAACCGGACCTTGCCGAGAGCTTCGAGACCTCGGACGACGCGACGACATGGGTCTTCAAGCTGCGCAAAGGTGCGACCTTCCACAACGGCAAGACCGTAACAGCGGACGACGTGGTCGCCTCGATGCAATACCACATGGGAGTCGACACCAAATCGGCGGCGAAGTCGCTGCTGGAATCGGTGACCAATATCAAGGCGGACGGTCCGGAAACGATCGTTTTTAAACTAAACAGCGGCAATGCAGACTTTCCCTACATCATGAGCGACTATCACCTTGTCGTCATGCCTGCCAAGGACGGAAAGGCAGACTGGGAATCGGGCGTCCGGACCGGTGCCTTCGTGCTTGAGAACTTTCAGCCCGGCGTCTCGGCCAAGCTCAAGCGCAATCCCAACTACTTCAAGAACGGCAAACCATATTTTGACGAGGTGGAGTTTATCGCCATCACGGACCTCGCAGCGCGTATGGCGGCGCTGTCAACCGGCGAGGTGGATTATATCGGCCGCGCCGACCTGAAAACGCTCGGTATGCTGAAGCGCAAGCCGAATATCGAAATCCTCGAGGTCACCGGATACGGCCATTACACGCTGCCGATGAACGTGACGGTGGCGCCATTCGACAACCCCGATGTGCGCATGGCGTTGAAATGGGCCATCGATCGCGAGGAAATCGCGCAGAAGATCTTCCTTGGCCATGCAACCGTCGGAAATGACAACCCGATCGCACCGGCGATCAAGTTCGCCATCAATCCGGAGCCGCAGCACAAGTTCGATCCGGAAAAGGCGCGCTTCCATCTGAAAAAAGCGGGAATCGAAAATCTCAAGGTCGACCTTTCCGTCGCCGACGCCGCTTTCGCCGGTGCCGTGGACGCAGCCGCCCTCATCCGCGAGACGGCGGCCCAATGCGGCATCGATGTCAATGTGGTGCGCGAGGCCGAGGACGCCTATTGGGACAATGTCTGGCTCAAGAAACCGTGGTGCGCCTCCTATTGGAGCGGTCGTGCAACGGCCGACTGGATGTTCACGCAGGCCTACTCGGCCGATTCCAGCTGGAACGACACGTTCTGGAAAAATCCTCGCTTTAACGAACTGCTGATCCAGGCACGCGCGGAGACCGACGAGGCCAAGCGCTCCGCGATGTATGCAGAAATGCAGCAGTTGACGCATGACGACGGCGGCGCCATCGTCCTGGTATTCAACAATTTTGTCAGCGCCAAGTCCAAGAAACTGGCGCATGGCGAGGTGGCGCCGAACTGGGAGAATGACGGACTGAAGATGGCCGAGCGCTGGTGGATAGCCACCGCGTGACGTTCGCCAGGCGAACTGCCCGCGGCGCGGGCGGTTCGCTGTTTTCAGGGGAAAGGCTCGAAGGTACCGCCCATGAACCCGGTCGTTAGAACGGTTCTGCAGCGCCTGGGCCTTGGCCTGATCACGCTCTTCATCGTCTCGATCATCATATTTTCGGCGATTGCCATGCTTCCGGGCGATTTCGCCAAGGCGATGCTTGGGCAATCTGCGACGCCCGAGACGGTCGCTGCCTTCCAGCGCGAGATCGGCATCGATCGTCCGCCGGTCGAGCGCTATTTCGCCTGGGTCGGACAGATCGTGCAGGGGGATTTCGGCTCTTCCTTCGCAAGCCGCACCGGCTACCGGCGCACGGTCGCCGAGATCATTGCGCCCCGGCTCTACAACACGATGTTCCTCGCCGTGATGACCGCCCTTATAGCGGTCCCTCTCGCGCTGGGACTCGGCATTCTCGCCGCTCTCTATCGCAACAGCTGGTTCGACCGTGTGGTGAACACGGTGACCCTGACGACGATTTCGTTCCCCGAATTCTTCGTCGCCTATATGCTGGCCTATCTCATCATCTCGCGCGACACGTTCATCGGAACCGAATTTGCACAATCCCTACCCGAGTGGCTCGCGTCTTCGATCAACTGGGTCCTGAACCTGGTTCCCAAATTTCCGACACTGGCGAATATCAGCGACCAAACGCCGTTCTGGGAGCACGTCTGGCGCGCAGCGCTGCCGTCCATCACCCTGACGCTGGTGATTGTTGCCCATATGATGCGTATGACGCGAGCGGCGATTATTAACATGCTGGCAAGCCCCTATATCGACATGGCGCGGCTCAAGGGAATGTCGCCAATGGCAATCGTTCTCAGACACGCCCTGCCTAATGCCTGGGCGCCCATCGTCACGGTAATTGCTTTCAACCTCGCTTATCTCATCGTCGGCGTGGTCGTGGTCGAGGTGGTGTTCGTCTATCCCGGCATCGGCCAATTGATGGTCGATGCGGTGAAGTCGAGGGATGTTCCGGTCGTGCAAGCCTGCGCCTTGATTTTCGCGGCAACCTACATCCTGCTCAACCTGACCGCCGACATCATTTCCATCGCCACCAATCCGAGGCTTTTGCACCCGCGATGACCAGTATCGAACACGCCGTGGCGGTTCCGAGACAAAGGCGCACGCGCGTCTCGCGGGTAAAAACCGCACTCAGAAAGGCTCCCTTCAGCGCCTGGTTCGGCATCGTGGTCATCCTTGGCTATGTCTTCGTCGCGCTGTCGGCGCCCTGGATAGCGCCCTACGGGGAAACGCAGGTTTTCAGCGAAGCCTTCGCGCCCTGGAGCCAGGAATTCATCGTCGGGACCGACCAACTCGGCCGCGACGTGCTCACCCGGCTGATCTATGGCGCGCGCAATACGGTCGGCATCGCTCTCGCGACTACGCTTCTGTCCTTCGCGGTCGGCGTCACTCTCGGCTTGCTAGCCGCGATGTACCGGGGTTGGGTCGACCAAATTTTGTCACGCGCGGTAGACGTGCTGATGTCGATCCCGAGCCTCATCTTCGCGCTGGTGTTGCTATCCATCTTCGGTTCCTCGGTCACCAGCCTGATCCTCATCATCGCCCTGCTCGATTCAACCCGCGTATTTCGGCTGGCGCGTGCGGTCGGGCTGAATGTTGCCGTCATGGAATATGTCGAAGCCGCGCAGCTGCGTGGCGAAGGGCCGAGATGGATTCTGACCAAGGAGATCCTGCCCAACGTGCTGCCGCCGCTGATCGCGGAATTCGGTCTGCGCTTCTGTTTCGTTTTCCTCACCATCGCCGCGCTCTCCTTTCTCGGCGTCGGCATCCAGCCCCCGACAGCCGACTGGGGCTCGATGGTGCGGGAAAACGCCACCCTCATCACCTATGGCGACATCACTCCGCTCTTGCCGGCAGGCGCGATCGCCCTTCTCACGGTTTCTGTGAATTTCGTTGTCGATTGGTTCCTGCACACGACAAGCGGATTGCGCGATGAAAAGTAAGGATTCTGGCCCACGCGAAAAGGGAACGAAACTCCTCAGCGTTCGCGACCTTCACGTCGAAGGGTTTTCCGACGAGCGCTGGCACCCGATCGTTCGCGGTGTGGATCTCTCGCTAAAGCGCGGTGAGGTTCTCGGCCTCATAGGCGAGTCCGGCGCCGGAAAATCCACCATTGGGCTTGCCGCGATGGGATATGCCAAGCCAGGTTGCCGGATAACGCAAGGATCGATCCTGTTCGACGGGATCGACCTCCTCGCCATGAGCGAAACCGCACGGCGGCGGCTCCGAGGCTCGCGCATCGCCTATGTCGCGCAAAGCGCGGCCGCCTCCTTCAACCCGGCCCACCGGCTCCTCGATCAGACCGTCGAAACGGTCGTGGCGCACGGGATCGCCAGTCGCGAGGCAGCGAATCGGGATGCCATCGAACTTTACCGGCGTCTTCACCTGCCGGATCCGGACAGCATCGGCTTCCGCTATCCTCACCAGGTCTCCGGAGGGCAGTTGCAGCGGGCAATGACCGCGATGGCCATGGCCTGCCGGCCCGACCTGATCATCTTCGACGAGCCGACGACGGCGCTCGACGTGACCACACAGGTGGAGGTCCTCGCCTCGATCCGCAAGATTGTCGAAGAGTTCAACACTGCCGCGATCTACGTCACGCATGATCTGGCGGTGGTTGCGCAGATGGCGGACCGGATCATGGTTCTGCGCCATGGCCGTACTGTGGAGGAGGCCGAAACACGCCAGATGCTTGCGGCGCCGGCCGAAGACTATACGAGGACGCTCTGGGCGGTCCGAAAGCTAGCCAAACCCGAAGTGCCGGCCGCGGACCATCTGCTCACGATCGATAACATCACCGCCGCTTACGCAGGGAAAGTCAAGGTTCTGCAGGATGTATCCATCAAGGTGCCGCGCGGACGGACGGTAGCGGTCGTCGGTGAATCTGGTTCCGGCAAATCAACGCTCGCCCGCGTCATCACCGGCCTGCTGCCGCCGGTCTCGGGCTCGATCTCATTTGCGGGGCATCGTTTGCCAAGAACACTGAAAGAGAGGCCCAAAGACATTCTGCGCCGCATCCAGATGATCTATCAGATGCCTGACAACGCGCTCAATCCGCGTCAGACCGTCGAGGAGGTCATCTCCCGGCCACTTGAGTTCTATCTCGGCCTCAAAGGGGCGGCGTGCGACCGCCGCGTTGGCGAACTCATGCACATGATCGAGATGGACGAAAGCTTCCTCGACCGTCTGCCGGGCGAACTCTCGGGCGGTCAGAAGCAGCGCATCTGCATTGCCCGGGCGCTGGCTGCTAATCCGGAGCTCATCATCTGCGACGAGGTGACCTCGGCCCTCGACCAGATCGTACAGGAAGAGATCCTGAAGCTTCTTATGCGGCTCCAACAAGAATTCGGAGTCAGCTACATTTTCATCACGCACGACATCGCGACGGTGCGGGCAATCGCAGACGAAATTGTCGTCATGCATCACGGCAAAGTCGTCGAGCAGGGGCTCAAGACCGAAATCCTGACGCCGCCGCATGCTCCGTATACGGAACTGCTTCTCTCCTCCGTGCCGGAGATGGATCCAGACTGGCTGACGAAGCTGCTGGAAACCCGGGAGCGCAAGCGGGTCGGCGCGGCGAACTGAATCCCAACGTATTGACCGCTTGGCTCCAGTTCTCGCGCGAACGTCGGTTATGCCGCAACCGCGACGTCCAGAATGGTCGCAACAATGTCTGCTTTCAGGCAGTAGCAACGGCCATCTCAATGGGTCGAAGTGAGGCGATCCACGCCGACTAACTCGTGAACCACGCGGCATGCTGCCGGTGCACGAGTGAAGCCAATGATCGAAAGTCTCATGCCGCGTTGGTAACCCGGCTGGAACTAAAGACGCCACCCGCCATGCTCCAACCCAACGCGGTTGATCTCGTTTGACCAGCCATCTTGCTGGTCGGGCTCTTAGTCGTATTGGCACTCGTGGTGGGCCACTAGAGCCCCGATGATGCCACGATGCAACAGCAGCTAGGACCGGCCATATTTGTTACGAATGGTGTCGATGTCGGATTGATCGCCCCGGCCTCGTCGTTCCAGAAAATGAAGGAGCAACGATATGTCTGAAAAGGAAGTCTTGTCTGTCATCCGGGGCCAGGAAGACGCAACTGCCAAGGGGGACGCCCGCGCCAACCTCGATGCCATGGACCCGGATGTCGTGGTTTTCGATCTGCCGCCGCCGCTTGCCTATCGAGGCGAACAGGCACGCGACGTCGAAGGGATAAATGCTTGGTTTGCAACTTGGCGCAACGGCGTCACCGTTCACATGGCTGACCCGCAGCTCATGATCGACGGCGATCTTGCAGTGGCCTTCGGGCTGTCGCGCATGACTGGCATTAAGACCGATGGCACAAAGGTCGACTCCTGGAGCCGGCGAACCATCGTGCTAAGGCGCATCGCCGGTTCTTGGAAAATCATCCACGAACATGCCAGCTTCCCTATGGCAATGGACGGAAGTGGGCGCGCTGTGACGGATCTCTTGCCGTAGTTCCGGAACGCCTAACGTCCTCAACAGGGATGTCGGCTTTCACGCGGCAAGGGTTCGTAGGTGAACGGTCGATTTGGCGGCGCGTTGCTGACAGTCAGCCTTGCGGCCGTTGGCGGACTTGCGGCTTAGAGGCTGAATGTCAGAAGCGTTCGGGAGCCTATATCCGTTCCCAAAATCGGACATTGAGCGCAACCAGCGGTTCTGACCCTAAGCTGCCGTTTCACCTTGGAAGTTCGGGCCGGGTGGGACAGCGGACGTTCCGCGATATCCAAGTCAGACCTTGCAGGAAAATGACAAAAGCCCGGAAGCGGTCGATCCGGGTCGACCATGTCCTTGTCTGATCAGGGATTATGATGACATCGCTGCGTCGGCCGCCTCGGCGGCGCGCCGTCTCAGCAGGTCATGTTCCCGCCTGTTGCCCGCCAGCGTCGCGGCCGCTTCGAACGCGTCGCGCGCCTCCTCGTAGCGGCCGAGTTTGCGGAGCAGGTCGCCGCGAACGCTCGGCAGCAGGTGATAGCCTTTGAGCGCCGGCTCGCGCGAAAGGCGGTCCACGATCACCAGCGCCACTTCTGGGCCCTCGGCCATGCCGACGGCAACCGCGCGGTTGAGGTCGATGATTGGCGAGCGCACGACAGCCACCAGCTCCGCATAAAGTCCGGCGATGCGCGACCAGTCGGTATCACTTGCCGTCCTCGCCTGGGCGTGGCAGGCGATAATCGCTGCCTGTAGGGCGTAAATGCCGCCCGCTCCGTCTAATTCGCGCGCTCGCCCGAGCGCCTGCATCCCGCGCCGGATCTGGAGCTGGTCCCAGAGTGCGCGGTTCTGGTCCAGCATGAGGATTGGCTCGCCCTCGGCGTCAGTACGAGCCGCCGTGCGCGAGGCGTTCAGCTCCATCAGAGCGAGCAATCCATGGGCTTCGGGCTCGTGCGGAACGATGGAGGTGAGCACGCGGCCCATGCGAAGCGCTTCATTGCAGAGCTGGGGGCGCAGCCAGTCCTCGCCGCTCGCCGCGGTGTAGCCTTCGTTGAAGATGAGGTAGACGACCTCCAGCACCGAGGAGAGCCGCATTGAGAGCTCCTCGCCGCTCGGGGTCTCGTAGGCCAGCCCCGATTCCGAAAGAGTCCGCTTCGCGCGCACGATGCGCTGGGCGATCGTCGCCTCCGGCAACAGGAAGGCCCTCGCGATCTCCTCGGTTGTCAGGCCGCAGATCATCCGCAGTGCCAGCGCCGCGCGGGCCTCGCGCGACAGACGCGGGTGGCAGGTGAGCCGAAGCAGCTCATCGCCTATGTCGTCGTCCAGGGCCGAGTCGAGGTCGGGCATGGCCTGCTGCTCCTCCTCCATGTCCCAGGCGATAATGTCATGCTTGCGCTCGAGCATCCGGCTGCGGCGCAGATGATCCAGGGCCCGGCGCTTGGCGGTCACCATCAGCCAGGCGCCGGGTTTTTCCGGAACGCCTGTGGCCGGCCACCGCTCAAGGGCAACCAACAGGGCTTCCTGCGTCAAATCCTCGGCCAACGGCACATCGCGCAGCATCCTCGCCAGACTGGTGATCAGCCGGGGCTGCTCGATCCGCCACACGGCGAGGATCGTGCGATGGGCGTCGGCGACCGTCATGGCCGCCGACGCCGTCTGCAGGAACCTCGCCTCAAGGGCCGGCAAAAGCGCGGACCTCGCACGTGCCCTCCCAATCCGGCATGAAATCCTTGTGGAGCTGCATAAACTCGACCGCCGACGCCACGGCCTCTTCCTTGTTCCGGAACTCCATGATCGCGTAGCCGCCGATGACCTCCTTCGCCTCGACGAACGGACCGTCGATGACGCTGAGCTTCCCATCGGCGATGCGCACTTGTGCGCCCATCGCGACCGGCGTGAGCCCGCCCATGTCGACCATGCGGCCGGCCTTGACTTCTCGGTCGGCGAGCTTGTTCATCGCCTCGATGAGTTCCGCCGTCGGCGGTCCAGCGTGGGCGGAAGTGACGAACGACATGAAGCGCATTTGAGAACTCCTCCTGAGGCGAGCCGCGGACGTGATGGCCGCTGAACAGTCTCGCTAATAAGTCGACGAACCAGCCCCCGGCGGATCGACACGCGCTTTGAATAAATCACGCCTAGGCTGTAATGACGATGGGCGAGTGAACAAGGTTCGATTGACCAACCCCATCTAACGTCCAACGTCGTGAGTTCCGTTGCCGCGTTATTTTGGCGCCTAGGAGGCTGGTTCTAACTTCCGCCAAGGGGTCGACTTCCGCCGTTGGACGTCCGTCAATTTAACGGCCGGTTCTGACCCTTTCGAGACCTTCATTCTCGGCGTTGCGAATGGCAGCAACGCGCCTAATCTCAGCCGTTCGTCGACGCTCAGCTCGATCCCGAATCCCGCCTTTCGCTCAGTCGTTGTGATGGGCTCGAGTCAATACGTGCAATCCAATGGATTGGCGGCTATCCGCCGGCATGATCCCGCCGCAGGAGCGAAGTCCGCCGGCCGATGAAGGCTGAGTTGCATTCGAACCAACGGCCGCTTGATGAACAGTCGAGATCTCTACCGGTGAGCTATCGGGGAGCTGCTGATACCAAACTCAACTTAATTTCGGATTGGGCTATAAGGCACTTGCCGAATATGGTGGCGACGTGCTTGCCGCCCTATTTCACCAAAGACGGGCCCGCCGGAATGAAGGCCAGCTGTCGGGGACCGGCAGGGAGCCAGTCAGCGACTGACGTTGGGTCGTTTGCCGGAATGCCGCCGTCGAGGAACGAGAAGGCACTGGCTGGGTGTTGATGGCCACATCGGGAGGTGAACCCATGGAACCGCGCGCCAAGAAACAGGAGAACCTTTCCCGACTCGAACGGGCCGCGCAACAGACTGCTGACCCAAAAACTATGGAACAGAAGGCGAAAAAGCCCGAGGAAAAATTCCGCTTCAGCCTACGCAAGGAAGACGTCTGGTGGACGGTTGGTTTCGCTGCCGCTGCCTTGCTGCTTTTTGGCATCCAAGTCCTGATCAATTGGCGCTTAGAATGGCTTGACGCGCCTTTGCGCGTTCGCGTGCTGAACTACGTCAGGGGCGGCCTTCTCATTTTCGTTATGCTGACCGTTGCCAATGTTATCGAAGTCTTTCTCATTGGCCGAATTCCCAATCGTGTTTCGCGCTTCAACTTGCAACGTATTTTTCGATTAGTCGTCGTCGTCGCCATCGTCTTCGTGGCCATTTCAGTCTTATTTGTGAACTGGTACACTGCGGTTGTTTCACTCGGCCTGATTTCACTGATTCTCGGCTTTGCGCTGCAAATGCCGATCTCCAGTTTCATCGCGTGGATTTATATTTTGGCCAGGGCGCCTTATCGCGTTGGCGACCGCATTCGCATCGGCGATGCCCATGGCGATGTCATTGATGTCAGCTATCTCGACACGACATTATGGGAATTTGGCGGCGAACATCTTTGGACCGATCATCCGAGCGGACGCGTCATCAAGTTTCCGAACTCCACCGTGTTTGACACGCCGGTCTTCAACTATTCCTGGCCGCTGTTTCCCTATGTCTGGAACGAAATCAAGTTTCAGCTCGCTTATGAAAGCGATCTGGAATTCGTAGCGAAAACCATGAGAGAGGTCGTCGACGAGCAGATCGGCGACATCATGAGCCAGAAGGTGAAGGTCTATAAGCACATCCTGTCGCAAACGCCGGTGGACGAACTCGAAGTGAGGGAGCATCCCGCGGTTCATTTTCGCGTCAGTGAAAACACCTGGCTCGAGGCCATCGTGCGTTACCTCGTGCCGCCGAAGGAAGCGGGGCGCACCAAAACACGCTTGATCAAGGAAATGCTGGCGCGAATGAATGCAAAACCCGATCGCGTGCTGTTTCCGAAGAGCAATTTGAGGTGAACTTCCTCAGGCCACGCCGCGCGGAGCCACCCCGCCCGCATCGCGGCAGGCTGATGCATCTGGAGCGCCTATGATGAAGCCGACCGGATCCACCGAGGCAGTGAGGATCGAGGACCTTGACGACGCGGGGCTGGTTGAACACGCGCGACAGCGTGACCCCGCCGCATTCTGGTTAATCATCAAGCGTCACAATCAGCGGCTTTACCGGGTCGCCCGCGCCGTCCTGAACGACGACACCGAGGCCGAGGACGTACTTCAGGAGACCTATATCCACGCCTTCACCCATCTGGCCGAATTCCGCGCGGAGGCGCAGCTGTCGACCTGGCTCACCCGGATCGCGCTGAACGAGGCGCTGGGACGCCGCCGGAAAAGGCGGCCCACCGTCGACGTGAAAGCCATCGAGGGCATGGTCGCTCCGTTCAGCGCCCACAAGCCTGATCCCGAAGAGGCGGCCGCTCTCGCTGAAATCCGCAACCTCCTGGAGCGAGCCGTCGGTGGCTTGCCAGAGCCCTTTCGCATCGTCTTTGTCATGCGAGACGTCGAGGAAATGAGCATTGAGGAAACTGCTTTTCTCTTGGCATTGCGACCTCAGACGGTGAGCACCCGTCTTTATCGCGCACGCCGGCTGCTCCGCGAGGCGCTGCGGGACAAGCTCGCCACCGTGTTCACGGATACGTTTCTCTTCGCTGGCGTCCGTTGTGACCGCCTCGCGCAATCAGTCTTTGACCGGCTCGCAATCCGCCTGGTTCGAAAGGATACTCATCCGTTGAACACGGCGACTGAGCGCACGTAGACGCCGTTCACGCCGAGATTACGCCGGCTCCTTTCGCGGGGATGTTGTAGCGGGACGCGGGAATATTTTGGCGGCCCGGACCATCTAATCATCAGGCAAATGCACTCGGCGCCGCGGTGCTGACAGCGGCGTTGAATCAACAAACATAGGAGACCGCCATGCAGGGCGCACTTCACCTATCCCGGCGTCAGTCGCTTCAGGGACTTGTCGTACTCGGTGCCGGAGCGGCACTCGGCGGAATCGCACGGTCTTCTCCGGTATTGGCACAGGACATATCGGACGAGGACATTTTCCGCTTTGCGCTCAACCTCGAATATATGGAGGCTGAATACTACCTCCGCGGCACCACCGGAATGGGCATCGACGCAGCCGATGTTGGTTCGAAACCCGGCGACGTCGTTGGCGGCAAGCAAGTCTCCTTCGAGACGCCGGCCATCGGCGAATTCATGCAGGAAGTCGCCGAAAATGAACTCGCGCACGTCCGCTTCTACCGCAAGACGCTTGGAACGGACGCTGTTGACCGGCCGGCGATCGATTTCGATGCCGGTTTCAAGGCCGTCGCGGAAGCGGCGGGCCTCGGGTCGGACTTTGACCCCTTCGGCAACGAAACGAACTTCGTTCTCGGCGGGATGTTGTTCGAGGATGTCGGCGTCACCGCATATGCCGGGGCGACGACAGTTCTGAAAAACAAGGACTTCCTCGCCGCCGCCGCAGGCATCCTGGCGGTCGAGGCCTACCACATGGGCATGGCGCGATCGACGCTATACCGGAAGGGAGAGGAAGCCTGGAAGGTCGCCAACGCCGTTTCCGACGCCCGCGACAAGATCGACGGATCGGAAGACAAGGACCAGGGAATCCAGGTGGACGGAAAAGCCAACATCGTTCCGTCGACGCCCGATGCGATCGCGTTCACCAGAACGCCGCAGGAGGTGCTCCGGATCGTCTACCTCACCGACAAGGACGGAGTGAGCAAGGGCGGCTTCTATCCGGAAGGGATGAACGGCACGCTCAAGAGCACCTGAGCCAACTGCGACGAGGGCTGCTCTTGGAGAAAGACCATGAGTAAAGATGATGATGTGAACCACGGATCGGCAGCTTCAAGCCGAGCGCTGTCTCGCCGCAATTTCCTGAAAGTCTCTGTGACCGGTGCGGCGATTGCCAGCGCCGGCGGCCTTTCAGCCTGTATGACTGGACCGTGGCAGCCGGAAAGACAACCAAGGCGCTGGCGCTGTACCAGGACACCCCAAATCGTGGCCGACGCTGCGGTGGGTGTACTCACTTCCGAGAGCCAAACGGGTGCGAGACCGTTGCCGGTGCAATCAGCCCAAATGGCTGGTGCCGTTTCCACGAGCCGCTGCCGGCTTGATGCAACAAATTGCGGTCTCCCGCCTTATGTCTCGGGCGGGAGCAACGCGACGTCAGCTTCCACGTCCAGAGCGGACGTTGGCCGGCCGGCGGTAAGGCGTCTGCCTAGGGTCATGGGCGTGAATTCGTTCTCGGAGAGCGAACGTCCGCATTGGGTCGATCAGCGGAATGGCCGCTTGTCTGTAACTTCGTCCCGAAAGCGGAAGGGCAGGTTTCGTGAAGAGTTTCGGGCGCCGGCAGGCGTACGAAAGTCCCCGAGGAAGGAACCCGCGGGCCACAGGCGATGGCTA
>NZ_JBVVQT010000046.1:0-16600 GCF_055811595.1 Mesorhizobium sp. WSM4814 | reverse complement strand
TCAAATCCTGTCCCCGCAACCAAATCCACAAAACGGCCCGCATCACGCGGGCCGTTTTGCGTTTGCAGCCTGGCGCGGCCAGTTTGATCCTCATCGAGTTACCCGACGGTGTGGGTCTCGGCAGGCGCCGTTTTCCCGTGTTAAACTGCTTGGCATGGAGATGGACACCGACAAGATCGACAATGCCGTTCTCGGGCTGCTTTGGCTAACGCTACATGAAGAGAGGCGCGCCTGGAAGGGATTGGATTGGGATGCTCTGGATCGCTTGCACCAGAAGGGACTGATCGCCAATCCGGCAAACAAGGCGAAGTCGGTGGTTCTGACAGATGAGGGCTCGCGACGGGCTGAGGAATTGTTCCGCACCCTGTTCACGCGGCCGGCGCCATGAGCGCTGGCTGGCGTTCCAATTCGACAGCAAGAGTCGCGCAGGCAAAACCGACAACCTGCTCGGCAGGCTTATCCCGCAACAATTAGGGTTGGGCGTTCCGCCCGATTACCGTCTGGCGGCGGTGTCCGGTGCGTCGGACCTTCAGTCGAAACCTGCCGTGGTGCTGCCATAAGAGCGTCGCTCAATTCACACGGTTTTCCAACCCCACCGTCAGCGGAATCTCAAGCCCCCGCCGCAATCCCGTCGCAACCACCGACACCCTGAATTTTCCTGCGAGCGCCTTGTCGAAAATGGCGCCGACGATGATGTCGGCATCGGCGTCGACCTCCTCGCGGATGCGCGTGGCGGCTTCGTCGACCTCGAACAGCGTCATGTCAGTGCCGCCCGATATCGAGACAAGGACGCCCTTGGCGCCCATCATCGACGCTTCGTCGAGAAGCGGGTTTGCGATCGCCGCTTCGGCTGCCTTCCTGGCGCGGTCCTCGCCGGTGGCTTCGCCGGTCCCCATCATCGCGCGACCCATATCGCGCATCACCGACTTCACATCGGCAAAGTCGAGATTGATCAGGCCTTCCTTGACGATGAGATCGGTGATGCAGCCGACGCCGGCATATAGTACGCGGTCCGCCATGGCGAAAGCGTCCGCGAACGTCGTCTTGGCATCGGCGATCCTGAAGAGGTTCTGGTTCGGTATGACGATGACGGTATCGGCGCTTTCGCGCAGCCGCTCGATGCCCTCATTGGCGGCATGCATTCGGCGGTTTCCTTCGAAGACGAACGGCTTGGTGACGACGGCCACGGTCAGTATTCCTGCGTTGCGCGCGGCCTGCGCTATGACCGGTGCTGCACCGGTTCCAGTTCCGCCTCCCATGCCTGCGGTCACGAAACACATATGCGTTCCCGCAAGATGGTCCATGATTTCGTCGATAGATTCCACGGCCGCGGCATGGCCGACCTCGGGCAGGGATCCTGCACCAAGGCCTTCCGTGACGTGCGCTCCCAATTGGATCAGCCGCGTTGCCTTCGACATGGTGAGCGCCTGGGCATCGGTGTTGGCAACGATGAACTCGGTGCCCTGCAAGCCTTCGGCGATCATGTTGTTGATGGCGTTGCCGCCACCGCCGCCAACCCCGATGACGGATATTTTGGGCCTCATCTCCGAGATTGTCGGCCTCGTTGCAGTGTTCATTTGCCGTCTCTCCCCTTGAATGCGCAAGCGCAGCGGTCGGTGGAAGGCTTGTTCCCGGCGCGCTGCAAAGATTTTTGACAGTGCGCGAATCAGGACAGCCCAGCGTAACCAAGGGAATCAGACGGTTGAACCGGCTGCAAGGGCAGTATTCGCGCTCGCGCATGTTATGCGCTATTGGTTCGCCCCGTCGGTGCTTCGTGTGGCGGCTGACCGAAAATCGTCCGATGACAACGTCTCCCGTAAAGCCGAGACCGATCTTCCCGTTCTACTTCACGCCGATGCCGGCAGTCAGGCCGCCATCGATCCTGTAGTCCGCCCCGGTGCAGAACCCGGCTTTCGACGAACACAGAAAGGCGATGAGTTCCGCCACTTCCTCCGGCTCGCCGATGCGCCCGATGGGGTGCGCTTCGCCGAAGCGCTTGTAGGCGGCCTCGACATCGGCGTCGGTGCCGTTTTCGCCGCGCGCCGCCTTTTCCAGGATCGGGGTGCGGATCGAGCCCGGGCTGACGGAATTGACGCGAATGCCGGAGCGCGCGTGGTCGAGCGCCAGAGCGCGCGTCAATGTGTGGATGGCGCCCTTGGTCGTGGCATAGGCGGCGACGTTCTGCTGGCAGGCGAAACCTTGCACCGAAGCCACGTTGACGATGGCGCCGCCGCCTCGCCTGATCATTTCCGGAATACCGAAATGCGCGGTCAGGTAGATCGAGCCGACATTGACGGACATCGCCCGGTTCCAGATGTCGAAATCGGTGCTAACAGCGGTGCCATACGGATGGACCGCCGCGGAATTGACGATGATATCGAGGCCGCCGAACCGTTCAACACCGGCTGCGACCGCGTCGCGGACCTGATCCGGCACGGAGACGTCGACGGCCACGACCAGCGCCTCGGCGCCGGAGCTGCCCAGTTCCGCTCTCATCGCCGTGTTGGCCGCGCGGTCGATGCCGCAGGCGATGATCGCCGCCCCGCCCGCCGCAAGACGTCTGGCGGTTGCCAGGCCGATCCCGGTCGTCCCCGTCACCAGAGCAATCTTGCCGTCGAAATCCTTCATGGCGCAAACTCCTTTAATTTGACTTCCATTGTGGCCCAACAATACGGTTCCGTTTTATCGCAAAGGAAAAGCCTCGATGGAACAATGCTGGCGCTGGTATGGCCCTGACGACCCGGTGACGCTCGATCATGTCAAGCAGGCCGGAGCCACGGGCGTCGTATCCGCCCTGCATAATATCTATGACGGCCGCGCCTGGCCTTTGACGGACATTTTGGAGCGCAAGCGGGTCATCGAGGCCGAAGGGCTGACCTGGTCGGTTGTGGAGAGCATTCCCGTCCACAATTCGATCAAGATCGGCTCGGCGGAACGGCTTCGCTATGTCGGCTGGTACAAGGACACGATCCGTGCGCTCGCCAAGGCTGGCATTGCGACGATCTGCTATAACTTCATGCCGGTGGTCGACTGGACCCGCACCGACCTTGCCTATCGGCTTCCAACGACGGGCTACGCACTGCGGTTCGATGCGATCGATTTTGCCGCCTACGACCTGTTCGTCCTGAAGCGCAGGAATGCCGAATTCGGCTACAGCGCGGCACGTATCGCGGAAGCGGAATCGCGACTGAAGGAATTGAGCGAAGAGCAGATCGACAGGATCGAGCGCAATCTCATTGCCGGCCTGCCGGCAACCGAGCGCAGCTACGACCGTGATAGTTTTCGCGAGGCATTGGCGGAATATGACTCGATCGGGCCGAAGGAGCTGCGCGACAATCTGGCCTGGTTTTTGCGCGAGATCATTCCGGTGGCCGAGCATGAGGGGGTGCGCATGTGCATCCATCCCGACGACCCGCCATTCTCGCTCTATGGCCTGCCACGGATCGTTTCGACCGCCGAGGACGCGCGTTTCATCCTCAACGCCGTCGACAGCCCGGCCAACGGCCTGACATTCTGCACCGGTTCCTACGGTACGCGCGCAGACAACGACATTGTCGGCATGATCAAGGAGTTCGCCGACCGGATCCATTTCGTCCATCTGCGCAATGTAACCATCGAGGATGACGGCTCCTTCCATGAAGCCGAGCATCTGGAGGGCGGCACCGACATGGCGCATGTCATCCTCGCTTTGATGCAGGAAGAGACGCGCCGCCGAAGGGAAGGTCGCGCTGATTGGCGGATTCCCATGCGACCCGATCATGGCCATCTGCTCGCCGACGATATCGGCAAGACCAGGATCAACCCCGGCTATTCTTTGATCGGCCGCCTGAAAGGCCTGGCCGAGCTGCGTGGCATCATGCGCGCCGTGGAACGTTTTGAGCTGGCCTGAGGATCGCAACCGGAAGCCTAAACAGTTTTCTTATGTGAAAATATCTTGCCCAGGTGAAAATACCTGCTAGTAATCCCGGATATGGCTCTCGCCCGGTTCAGGGAGGTTTTTGCAGGAATGACAAGGCTGCGCGGTCTGGCGTGGGATCATCGACGCTGCTGGGGACCGCTCGACGCCAGCATCGAGACGTATTGCGCCAACAATCCCGCTCTGGAAATCGAATGGGACCGCCGCAGCCTCTACGAATTCGGCGAGGGCGTGCTTGGTCCGGTGCTCGGCGCCTATGATCTGATCGTATTCGACCATCCCTTCATCGGCGACATTGCCGACGGCGAACTGATGGTGCCGTTCGACGGCTATCTCTCGGCGGAACAGCGCAGCTTGTTCGAGCGCGACTCGGTCGGCGCGTCCTGGCGATCCTACGCAAGAAACGGCCGTCAGTGGGCACTGCCGATCGATGCCGCCTGCCAGATCGCTTCATATCGCCCGGATCTCCTGGAGCGCTACGCAACAGTGCCCACTACCCAGGAAGAGGTGCTGGAACTTGGCCGGCGCGCGCGCAAGGACGGCAAGTGGCTTGGCCTGCCGTTCGTGTCGACCGACGCCATGTGCCTGCTCTTGACGCTCGGCCATCCGCAGGAAAACGGCGAGGAGTTCATTGCAAGGGAGAAGGTCGAGCAGGCTGTCGCGCAGTTGCGCCAGCTTGCCGAGCTGTCGCATCCGAATTCGTCGAAATGGAATCCGATCCGCTGCTATGACCACATGATCGCGCATGACGATGTGGTCTATGTGCCGTTCGCCTTCGGCTATGTGAACTATGCCTCGAAAGCCGACCGGCCGTATCTGCGTTGCGCCGACGTGCCGACCCCGCGATCCGCCGGCGCCTTGCTCGGTGGTGCCGGCATCGGGGTCAGCGCCCAGTCGAAACACAAACAGGCCGCCATCGACTACGCGCTTTTTCTGTGCTCGCCCGGCTACCAGCGCGGCGACTACGTGAAAGCAGGCGGACAGCCGGGATCGCTGGCGGCTTGGAAGGACGCCGACGTCAACGATTTTTCTGGCAATTTCTTCAGTTCGACGCTGGCGACGATCGAAGCGTCCTACCTGCGCCCGACACATCCAGGCTTCATCGCCTTTTTCCGCGAATGCGCGCCGCATGCGGCCGCTGCCATCGCCGGCGACATGCCCGCGACGGAGCTCGCGGACCGGCTGAACCGCCTTTACCGCGAGACCAGGCAAACCCAGCCGGAACGGAGCGTCGCATAATGGCCGCCGACATAGCCCAGATCGTCGATGAAGGCGAAAGCAGCCGCAACGGATATCGGGTGCCGGCAGTGGAAAAGGCGCTCGATGTCTTGGAGTTCATGGCGTCCAGCGCCGAGCCGCTGACCCAGACCGAAATCGCTGCCGGCCTGGGACGCTCCATCCACGAGATATACCGCATCCTGCTTCTGCTGGAGAAGCGCGGCTACATCTTCCGGACGCAATCCGATCGCTTCCGGCTTTCGCTAAAGCTGTTCGAGCTGGCGCATATGCATCCGCCGGTAAACCGGCTGGTCGAATGCGCGCTGCCGGTGATGCGCGAGCTCTCGGCCAATACCGATCAAAGCTGTCATCTGGTCGTTCGCGAAGGCGAGAGCGCGCTGGTGGTGCTGCAGATCGATTCGCCTTTGCCGATGCGCTACTCGGTCGCGCTCGGCTCACATTTCCCGATCCTTGAAACGAGCTCCGGCGCGGTGCTGCTCGCGCATTCGAACCGCGCCGAGCGTGACCGCATCGTCGAGCGGATCGTCGCTGCCGGCGAAGGGCAGGGCACGCGGGCCGAAATCGAAGCGCGGCTGAACGAAGTCGCAGGGCTCGGCTACGAGATGCGCGCCTCGCTGGCCGTCGAGGCCTGCACCAATGTCTCGATGCCGGTGCGCGATCACACCGGTGCGGTCATTGCCGCGCTGACCATACCATTCCTGCCGCAGAAAGCCGCGCGCTTCGATCGCGAGACCGTCTTCGAACGGGCGAAGGCGGCCGCCGAGACGATATCGGCGGCGTTAGGCGCGGGTGAAGCCATCGCCTCCTCACGTGCGGACCCGGAACGGCGGGACTATCCGTTCAGCAACTAACAAGACGATAAATAGGGAGAAGAAGATGAACTGGTCCAAGTCAATCCTGTTTGCTTCGGCGGCCGTGCTGGCTCTGAGCGCCGCTGCCGCGCAGGCCGAAAACATGCCGAAGCGCATCGGCTACGTCACCAACTACGCCACCCATGAGTGGTATCAGAACGTCATCAGGGGCATGCAGGCCCGTGCCAAGGAACTCGGCATCGAGCTTGAGGTGCAGGACGCCAATCTCGATATCGCCAAGCAGGTTTCTGCCGCGGAAGACTTCATGGCCAAGGGCGTCGACGTGCTGATCGTCACGCCCGTCAATGAGGAGGGCGTCGTGCCGCTGCTGCGCCAGGCGAAGTCCAATGACGTCCCGGTCGTTCTGGAAGGCAATCCGGTCAAGGGCATGACGACGATGGTCGCGATCTGCGACTATGATACCGGATACACGGCCGGCGTCGAAGCAGGCAAATACGCCAAGGAAAAGCTCGGCGGCAAAGCCCAGGTGATGAATGTCGGCCTGCCGCTCCTGTCGGCGACCGTCCTGCGCTCGCAAGGCTTCATGGATGGCCTCAAGACCATCATCCCCGACGCGGTCATGGTCCACGACCTCGACGGCGGCGGCAATCCCGACCGCGCGCTCGAAGTGTCCTCGGCGGCACTGGCCAAGAATGCCGACATCAACATCATCTATGGCATCAACGATTCCTCTTCGCTGGGCGGCCTGCAGGCCTGGAAAGCGGCCGGCAAGTCGCAGGACAATTTGTTGACAGTCGGCACGGGTGGCGAAGGCCTTGCCTTCATCAATGCCATACAGAACGAGCCATCCTACCGTATCGAAGCCGCGATGTTCCCGGAAAAGGAAGGCTACACCGCTATCGATGCCGCAGTGAAGCTGTTCAACGGCGAAGAGGTGCCCGAGCACATCGTCAGCCCGACCGCGCCTATGAAAGGCGACGACTGGAAGAAGTACTACGATTATGACGGCACTGTCCGGACGATCAAATGGGACGCCGTCAATGCGCTCCAGCCGCCGGAAAAGTGCATGAAAACCTCCGCCGATCTGAAGAAGTAAGAATTTCGGGTGCCCTTCCCGCACGGCGGGAAGGGCAGGGATCGGATGCCGACGGCAAACAGGTTAACCGCCCGGTTTCGGGCCTGCAGGTTTCCATATGGCGGCGGCGCCGACGCCGCCCGGAATGAATGGAAAATGAGCGAGCTTACGCAATCTTCCGCGCCAAGGCGTTTCATCGTCGGCCAGCTATTGGGCAGCAGCCAGCTCGTGTTAGGCGTGATTCTGGCCATGCTCTGCATCGCCATCTCGATGGTGGCGCCACAGTTCTATTCCGAGGCCAATATCATTGCCATCCTGCGCCAATGCGCGCTGGTGCTGATCGTTGCCTCGGGCATGACCATGCTGATCATCACCGCCGAAGTCGATCTCTCGGTCGGGGCGTCGCTCGCCTTTGTCGGCTGTATCGGCATGGCAGTGCTGAATTCGACGCACAATCTCGCACTCGGCATGTTGGCAGCACTCGCCTTTGCCGGTGGGGTCGGCCTGTTCAATGGACTGGTTGTCACCAGGCTCAAGGTGAACTCGCTGATCGCCACCATCGGCACGATGATGATGCTGCAGGGCGGCGTCTATCTGTTCACCCGCGAGGCCGTGCAGAACCACCATCGGCTTATCTCCTTCACTGATCTGGGTGCCGGCTATATCGGCGCGATCCCGTTGCCCGTCGTCATCGCGGTAGTCATCTTCGCCATTGCAGCCGTGACGCTGCGCTTCACCACGCTTGGCCGTTACCTCTATGCGGTCGGCGCCAATGAGCGAGCGGTTCGACTTTCCGGAGTGCGCTCGGAACGCCTGAAACTGTTTGCCTTCGTCGTCACCGGCCTGTGCGTCGGGGTTGCCGGCATGATCCTGTCGTCGCTGATGAATGCGGGCCAGCCAACCGCCGGACGTGGCTTCGAGCTGACGGTTATCGCCGCCGTCATCCTCGGCGGCACCAGCCTGCTCGGCGGGCGCGGCACGCTGTTCGGCACGCTGCTCGGCGTTCTGGTGCTGAAGGTCATCGACAACGGCATCATCATTCTCGGCTGGAACCAGGATCTGCAGATGGTGGTGCCCGGCGTGGTGATCATTCTGGCGACCTATCTCGACATCATCCGGAACAGAGCCAATGTCGGTTGATTTCCTTCACTCCAGCGAAGGCGCGGCCGTCGACACAGGCGTGCCGGCGCTCGAGATGCGCGGCATCGGCAAGCGCTTTCCGGGCGTGGTGGCGCTGGACAACGTCGACCTCACGCTGGAGCCCGGCAAGATCCACGCCTTGATGGGCGAGAACGGTGCCGGCAAGTCAACGCTCATCAAGATCATGGCCGGGGTCTACGGCAAGGATGCCGGCATCATCCGCATGCGCGGCCGCGAGCTCGACATCAAGTCCCCGCGCGACAGCCTGAAAGAGGGCATCAAGGTCGTCTTCCAGGAGATCGCGCTGATCTCCGAGTTCACCGTCGCCGAGAATATCTTCCTCGAAGGCTATCCGACCGGAAAGGGCGGCTCGATCGACTGGCGAAAGATCCGCGCGGATTCCGCCGCGCTGTTCAACCGCATCGGTTTTAACGTCGATCCGGCGGCGCGGACGGGATCGCTGCCGGTCAGCCAGCAGCAGATGGTCGAGATCGCCCGCGCGCTCGCCCACGAAGCCCGCGTCGTGGTGATGGACGAGCCGACGTCGTCGCTGACACCGAATGAGATTTCGCTGCTGTTCACCGTCATCCGTCGGCTGGCCGCACTCGGCATTGCGGTGCTCTATGTCAGCCACAAGCTCGACGAGGTTTTCGAGATCGCCGACACGGTCACTGTTCTGCGCGACGGCCGGCACGTCTCGACCAGGCCAATCGGTGATCACACCAACGACACGCTGATCCAGGACATGATCGGCCGGCGCATTGAAAGCCTGTTTCCCCGCAAGCGCGGCGCGCCGGGCAGCAAGGTCGCCCTTTCCGTGCAAGGGCTCAGCACGGCGAAGAAGCTGAAGGGCGTGTCCTTCGAAGCGCATGCCGGCGAAGTCCTCGGCTTCTTCGGCTTGATGGGGGCCGGGCGAACCGAGCTCGCCAAGGCGATCGTCGGCTTCGATCCGGTCACCTCCGGCACGATTTCCGTCGACGGTCATCGCTTGATGCCGCATGACACGCACACCGGCGTCCGGCTCGGCATCGGCCTGCTCACCGAGGACCGCAAGAGCGAAGGGCTGATGGGCGATTTGCCGGTTTACCAGAATGCCAGCCTCGCCTCGCTCGGCGCCTTCGCCAGCATGGGCTTCATCGACAAGGCCAGGGAACGCAAGGCGGTTCAAGACTATGTCGACCGTTTCCGCATCAGGACGCCCAGCTTGTTCCAGCAGGTGAAGAACCTGTCCGGCGGCAATCAGCAGAAGGTGCTGATCTCGCGCTGGCTGATGCGGGGCCTCAAGGTGATCGTCGTCGACGAGCCGACCCGTGGTATAGATGTCGGCGCCAAGTCGGAGATCTTCGCGCTCATCGACCGGCTCGCCGGCGAAGGCCTGGCGGTCGTCATGATGACGTCGGAAATGCCCGAGCTGCTGGGACTTGCCGACCGCGTCGCGGTGATGTGCGAAGGCCGGCTCACCGCGATCATGTCCCGCGACGACGCCACGCAGGAGAAAATCCTCAATGCAGCGATCGGATAAGACCATGTCGCCTCGCGGCAGCATTCCCTGTCATTCGGCCGACGCCTTCGAAGGGAGCAAGCGATGAGCCTTGCAAGCACCGATACGATGAAAGCCGGGCCGTCCATGCTGGCGCGACTCTTGGCGCGGCAGGAGCTGGCGCTGCTCCTCTGCCTCATCCTGGTGATCGCGTTCTTTTCCTTTACCGCCGAGAATTTCTTCTCCGTGCGCAACATCACCAATGTGCTCGGCCAGGCTTCGCTGGCGCTCACCGCCGGCATCGGCTGCGCCATCGTCTTCATCTCCGGCGAGGTCGACATTTCGTTCGGGTCACTGCTGGCGACCATCGCCCTGCCGCTGATCATCATCATGAACGACACCAACTCGCTTGCGCTCGGCATCAGCGGCGCGCTGCTGTTCGGGCTGATCATCGGTGTGGTGAATGGCTATCTCACCGCCTATGCCGGCATCAACTCGCTGATCGTGACGCTCGGCACAATGTTCATCATGCGCGGTGGCGTGTATCTTTATACCGGCCAGCGCGCGATCCCCGACGATGCCGCTCTCGACAGCTTCATCGCGCTGTCGGATGGCCGCCTGTTCAATGTCGTACCCTATTCGGCGGTGATTGCGATCGTCCTGCTCGTCGCCTTCGCCTACATGATGCAGCACCGGCCGTTTGGACGGCAGATCTATGCCGTCGGCGGCAATCCGGAAGTGGCACGCCTCGCCGGCTATGATGTGCGCCGCGTCAAGTTCATCTGCTTCGTCATCAGCGCGCTGCTGGCGACGGTTGCCGGCATCATCCTGGCGGCCCGCGTCGGCTCGGCGCAGCACACGGCGGGACTGAATTTCGAGTTCCAGGTCGTTGCCGCCACCGTGCTCGGCGGGGTGAGTCTTGCCGGCGGCATCGGCAGCCTGACCGGCATGGCGCTCGGCGTGCTGATCCTGCAGTTCCTGTCCAACGGACTGCGCGGCCTCGGCCTGCCGACCGAATGGCAGCTGGTCATCACCGGCATGATCATCATCGCCGCGGTCGCTTTCGACGAAGCGAAGCGCCGGCGCATCATTGGAGGCTGACATGGATCGTCTCAAGGGGAAAACCGCCGTCATAACGGGCGCCGCCGACGGCATCGGCCATGCGATTGCAGAGGCGATGGCAAGGGAGGGTGCGCATGTCTTCCTGAGCGACATTGCCGACGAGAGGGGTGAACATTTCGCGGCGGAACTGCGCGCGGCCGGCCACGATGCCGACTATTTGCATTGCGACGTGTCGAAGGAGGCCGACATCGCCAATGTCATCGCCACGGCCGTCGGCAAGACCGGCCATCTCGACGTCATGGTCAACAACGCCGCCATCGCCATCGGCGGCATGCCGGTCCACGAGATGACCGAAGAGCAGTGGCACCGCCTGATCGCGGTCAACCTGACCAGCGTCTTCCGCGGCTGCAAATACGCGTTGCCGCACATGATCGCGCAGAAATCGGGCTCGATCATCAACATGGCCTCCGCACAAGGGCATGTCGGGCTCGACGGCTGGACCGCCTATGCCGGCGCCAAGGGCGCGGTGATGGCGATGACACGCCAGATGGCGGTCGAATTCGGCCCGCTCAACATCCGCGTCAACTCGATCTCGCCAGGCACCATCAACACGCCGATGAACGACAGGCTGGTCAGGGAGACCGGCGGCAATCTCGCCAAGGCCTGGGTGAAGATGCATCCGCTCGGCCGCATCGGCGAGCCTTCCGAAGTGGCCGAAGCCGCCGTCTATCTCGCCTCTGACGCTGCCGGCTTCACCACCGGTACCGACCTGCGCGTCGACGGCGGGCTCACCGCCGCGCCACGCTATGTTCCCGATCTGCTTTGAAGACACGAAACGAGAAATGATATGAACAAAGCCCTCGAAGGCGTCCGCATTCTTGATTTCAGCCATCTGCTGCAGGGGCCGTTCGCAACCCAGCTGCTCGGCGACATGGGCGCCGACGTCATCAAGATCGAGCGCGCCGGCGCCGGCGACATGTTCCGCAGCATGACCTTCTTCGCCAAATGGGTCGGCGGTTCCGAGAGCCCGAACTTCCTCGCCTGGAACCGCAACAAGCGCTCCATCGCGCTCAATTTGAAGAGCCGCAAGGTGCATGCGATCATCATGGAGATGGCGAAGGCGGCCGACGTCGTGGTGCAGAATTTTCGCCCCGGCGTACTGGCCAAGCTTGGCTACGGCTACGAGGACTTCAAGGCCATCAATCCCGGCATCATCTATTGCTCGGGCTCCGGCTATGGCGAGGAGGGTCCCTATGTTGAGCGTCCCGGCCAGGACATGCTGATCCAGGGGCTGTCGGGGCTGATTTCCAACACCGGCCGCGGCGACCAGGCTCCCGTTCCGGCGGGTGCTGGTCTCGCCGACCAGATCGGCGCGATGAACATGGTCTACGGCATATTGTCGGCGCTCTACTATCGCGAGAAAACCGGCAAGGGCCAGAAGATCGAGGTCAATCTGCTGGCCGGCCTGCTCGCGCATCTCAACCAGGAATATGTCGCCGTGCTCAATCTCGGCGAAGATTTCGTGCGCCCGAATTCCGGTATCGGCCATCCCGGCATGCAGGCGCCGTTCGGCATCTACGAAACAAAGGACGGCGGCTATTTGTCGATCGCCATGAGCCCGTTCAGGACGCTGTATGAGACATTGGAAGCGCCGCAGCTTGCCGTCTACGACGATCTGAAAACCCTGTTCGACAAGCGCGACGAGGTGTTCGAAAGGGTCAACGCCGAGACCAGGAAGTTTGCGACGCAGGATCTGCTGGGGCGGCTGCTCGCAGTCGACATCTGGTGCGCCGAGGTGAAGGACATAAGACGCGCGGCCGACGATCCGCAGGTCAAGCACATGGGCATGATCACCAGCTACGATCATCCGCGCGGCGGCAAGGTCAGGGTGGTGGCACCTGCAGTCACGATGAGCGAGACGCCGGCAACCATCGAACGGCCGGCGCCATTGGTCGGCCAGCATGGTCGCGAAATCCTGGCCGAGTTCGGCGTCTCCAAGGATGAGATCGCCGCGCTGGAGGCGTCCGGCGACATGACCGTGGACGCTGCCTGACAATGCCCGCCTACCAGACACTCACGGTCGATACCTCGGGCCGCGTCGCCGTCGTCACTTTCAGGCGCGCCGACCAGCTCAATGCCATGAACCGGTTGATGCAAGGCGAGATCACCGGCGCCTTCGAGGCGCTATCGCAGGATGACGGCGTCAGTGCGATCGTGGTGACCGGCGAGGGGCGCGGCTTCATGGCCGGCGCCGACATCAAGGAATATGCCGGCCAGACGGCTGCCGAGTTCGACGCCTTCCAGGCCGCCGGCGCGCGCCTGTATGCGGCGATCGAGAACAACCGCAAGCCGGTGATCGCCGCGGTCAACGGCTTCGCGCTGGGCGGCGGCATGGAGCTGGTGCTGTGTTGCGACATCGTGGTCGCCAGCCAGTTCGCGAAATTCGGCCTGCCGGAGATCAAGCTCGGGCTGATCCCCGGCGGCGGCGGCACACAGCGCAGCGTCCAGAAACTCGGCCGCAACCGCGCCAATCTCCTGCTGATGACCGGAGCCATCGTGCCGGCTTCCGAATTGATCGAGGCCGGACTGGTCAACGAGGTCGTCGACGCCGAAAGGCTGATGCCGCGGGCGCTGGAACTGGCCGAAATGATCGCCGCCGAACCGGCTGCCGCAATCGAAGGACTGAAAGTGCTGACGGCGCATGCGGTGTCTGGCGTCCTGGCTGACGGTCTTGCCATGGAGCGCGACATTCTGGGCAGGCTTTATCGCAGCGAGACCGGCCGGCAGCGGGTTAAGGCCTTTGCCGAGAAAAGCGCTGCGCGGGCGAAGGCTGCGCGATGATATCCCTGGTCAAATCAAACCGGCCCCGCTTCACCGATGTCGAGGGGCTGGCCGCGATGGTCGGAGGCGGCGACGTCTTTGGCGTCGGTGGCCACCATTTCGCCCGGCTGCCGATCGCCTTGCTGCGCGCCATCGCCGGCTCGGGCGTCAAGGATTTGCGCTACGTCTGCTGGGCCGGCGGGCTGCCGCTCGAACTGCTTCTCGAAGCGGATGCGGTAGCGGAAATCGACCTCTGCTTTTCCAGCCTGGATATTTTCGGCCTTCCGCCGCGGTTCCGCGCGGCTGCCGAGACGGATGCCGTGCCGGTTCGCGATTGGACGGCGCTGGCGATGATCCAGGCGCTGCGGGCGGCGCAGCAAAACCTGCCGTCGATGCCGTTCCAGCTTCCGTTGGGCTCGGACATGCTGGCGCGCGTGCCTTGCGCGATCTCTGCGCCCGATCCCATTGCCAGCACCGAGACCGGGTTCATCCCGCCGCTGCGGCTCGATACGTTCGTCGTCCACGCCCAGCGCGCCGATGAGAGCGGCAATGTCCAGATCATCGGGCCAAGGGCGCTCGACTTCGCCATGGCCGGCGCGGCGCGGCAGGTGCTGGTCACGGTCGATGAAATCGTCCCGGTCGGCGCGCTGCGGCATGATGGGCGCCAGAGCATTCTCACCCGCAATCAGGTCTCGGCCATAGCGCTGGCGCCGGGCGGCGCCTATCCGGCCTCGTGCCTGCCGTTCTATGTGACCGATTATCAAGCGTTGTCGGGAGCGTTCGCGACCAGGGAAACGCCTTTGGCGGACACGCTGCGCCTGCCTTCCGAAGGCGTGCCGGAGCCGGTTCAAAAAGCTGCGAAAGTCCGAGCTGAAACGGCCCTCGCAATGCCCGCGCTTGTGCACGGCGAAAAGAAGGCGTCCATCGACGAGATCATCGCCGCCCGCATCGCCGCCGAACTCGACAATGAGAGCTTTGCCAGCGCCGGCGCGGTGTCGCCGCTGGCCAACGTCGCCTACCGGCTGGCAAAGGCGACGCACGCGCCGGACATGATCATCGCGACGATGAGTTGCGGCCATCTCGATATCGCGCCTAGCCCAATGATCCTGTCGCTGATCGAAAGCCTCGATTGCGAGACGGCGGTGGCGCATGCCGGTGGCGACGACACCTATTCGACCTACTATCAGGCCGGTGCGGTGACGCATGAGATCGTCGGCGCCGCGCAGGTCGATCGACGCGGCCGTGTCAACACCATTACGCTGCGCAAGCGCGACGGCGGCCTCATCCGGCTGCCAGGGCAGGGCGGCATGGCCGACGTCGCCAACATGCATCGCGACTATTTGCTCTACATTCCCCGCCATTCGGTGCAGTCGCTGGTAGACGACGTCGAGATCGCCAGTTCGGCGCGCGGCCTGCTCACCCAGAATGAACGCGAGCCGATGGGCTATCGGACCGGTGAGGCGCTGGTGTTCACCGATCTTTGTGTGTTTCGACTCGACCGATCGACCCGGGAATTGATCGTCATCGAAACCATGCCTGATATCACGCAGCAGCAGATCCGTGATGCCACCGGCTTTCCGGTGACATTCGATGCCGACTGCCGGAAGGTCCCGCTCCCTTCGGATGCTACGCTCGCCATCCTGCGAAACAGGATCGATCCCCTCGGTCTGCGCCGCCTGGAATTCGTCAGTGCCAAGGAACGTGGTGCGCTGATTGCCGAGATTCTCGCGGCCGACCGCATCATGCTCGAGCGCTGCATCGCGGCGCAGACCGCAGGAGGCTGAGTAGCGCCACGCCTCGATCGTTCCCGATCGATCGATGTCGGGTAAACCCTAAGGCCGATGGCTTGACGCAACAAGCTCGGCCTTGCGCCGCGCCGTCTCCAGCCCGATGGCGATGAAGCGGCGCGCATGCCGGGCCAGCTCCATATTGTCGGCCCACAGATTGCGCCAGATGGCGGTTTTCTTCGACAGGTTCTCGTCGACGATCTCCGACGAGAAGGATTCGAAGCTGAGGTCGTCGCCATAGCCGATTGCGGTCAGCGCATCGAAGATCGCGGCAAAGTCGATGTTGCCGGTGCCGAGGAAGCCGCGATGGCTCTCGCCGATATGGACATAGCCGATCTTTTTGGCGGCGTGGCGGATGGCCAACCCGACATCCGCCTCCTCGATGTTCATATGGAACGTATCGAGATGCAGAAAAATGTTGTCGGAACCGGTGTCCTCGATGAAGGCCAACCCTTGCGCCGCGGTGTTGAGCAGATTGCTCTCGAAGCGGTTGACGATTTCGAGGTTGAGGGTGACGCCGGCGGCCTTGGCGGTCTCCGCGACCTTGGCAAGCGTGGCGGCACTGCGGTTCCATTGATCGCGCGTCGGCGCCTCAGTCTGCAATCCATGGCTGGTGCTGAGGATGCCGGCGACCTTCCGGCCGCCGAGATCCCGGGTGAGCGCGATCGTGTCATTGAGGACTTCGACGCCGCGCGCGGCAATCGCCTTGTCGGCGCTTGAAATGTCGCCGTCGGGCGGCAGCCCGATGCTGATCGCCACGCCGAGATCGAGCTCGGCGATGCGCTTGGCCAGCCCGCCAACATCGACATTGGCAGGGTCAAGATAGGAGAATTCGATCAGGTCGAAGCCCGCCTCCCTGGTGTTGGCCAGCGTCCGTTCGAGGTCGTCTTGCGCCGAGCTCGCCGACCAGACGAAAGAGTGGATTCCAATGCGCGACATGATCGTCTCCTGCTGCTCGAGAGCATCGGACCCAAGAAGTGGGAACCGGTTTTGCGAATAATCCGATGCTCAAACAAAAATTGGTGCGGCCGGTCACCCCGCCGCCCCAGCCGTTGGTGGCTTTAGCTATCGGGCCGCGGGCCCGCCCGTTTTGTCCTTAAGGGTCTGGTGCGGGGTACGCGGCGGGGGGCGCCGCCCCGGGGCCCCGCCGCGGCGCCGCCACGGGCCCCCGCAACGCGGGCGCCCGTGGGCCTGCTGACGGCCCGGCATGTCGACGATATCGAGCAGCGCGGCAATGCGCTGCCGGGCCTCGCGTCCGCCGATGCCATG
>NZ_JBVVQT010000045.1:0-17665 GCF_055811595.1 Mesorhizobium sp. WSM4814 | reverse complement strand
TGCGTTTCAAAAAACGCCCCATGCGCCATCTGCGCCAAACTTCGGCCCCCGTGCAAAGCCCTCACAAGGGGAGAAGGGGGAGCCGCACGGCTAGAACTTCGTCACCACGCCGATGCCGATGCCTTCGAAGCCGCCCATCGCCATCAAGGCCGCGGGCGCCTCATCGAGGCTGATCCGCTTGCCGACCAGCAATTCGGGTTTCAGCTTGCCGGTGCGGATCATCTCCATCATCGCCTGGTAGCGGTAGGCTTGCATGCCGTGGCTGCCGCGGATTTCGAGCTCGAAGGCGATCACCTTGTCCATCGGGATCTGCGGCCTGGCGTGATCGCCGAGCATCAGCCCGACCTGGACATGGCGGCCGCGCCGGCGCAGGTTCGCGATCGAGTTGAATGAGGTCGTCGGATGGCCGAGCGCGTCCATCGACATGTGCGCGCCGCCATTGGTGATCTGCTTGACCGCCTTGACCACGTTCGGCGTCCTGGCGGCATTGATCGTCGCCACCGCGCCGATTTTTTTGGCGAAGTCCAGCTTCTCGTCGGTCAGGTCGATGGCGATCACGTTGGCGCCCATGGCGCTGGCGATCATGATCGCCGACAGGCCGACGCCGCCGCAGCCATGCACGGCCACCCATTCGCCTGGCGTCACCCGGCCCTGGTCGACAATGGCGCGGAACGAGGTGACGAAGCGGCAGCCAAGGCTGGCGGCGGTGGCGAATTCCATCTCGTCCGGCAAGCGGACCAGATTGGTGTCGGCATGGTCGATGGCGACATATTCGGCGAACGAGCCCCAGCCGGTGAAGCCGGGCTGGGTCTGGTGCTCGCAGACCTGATGGTTGCCGGAGCTGCATTCGAAGCAACGGCCGCAGCCGACGGCGAACGGCACGGTGACGCGCTCGCCGGTCTTCCAGCGGGTCACCTGGCTGCCGGCGGCCACCACGACGCCGGCAAGCTCGTGGCCCGGCACATGCGGCAGACGAATGCCGTCGTCGTGGCCTATCCAGCCATGCCAGTCGCTGCGGCAGAGCCCGGTCGCCTCGACCTTGATGACAACGCCGCCCAGTGCCGGCTCCGGATCGGCAACAATCTGGATCGTCGGCACCTCGCCGAATTTTTCAAAGACAACGGCTTTCATCGTCAATTCCTCATAACTGGATAGCGCTGCTATTCGGCATCGATCTGGTTCTCCGGCGCGGCCTTTTGGAAGGCCGGCAGCGCCATGCAGGCGGCGTGGATGCGTGTGACCGTCGGGTAGGGCGCTATGTCGACGCCGAAACGGGCGTTGCTGGTGACCTGCGCGGCCAGGCAGATGTCGGCCAGCCCCGGCGCGTCTCCATGGCAGAACGTTTTTGTTTCAGGCGATGAAACAAGAATCTTTTCAAGCGGCTGGAAACCTTCGTTCACCCAGTGCCGGAACCAGTTGGCGACGTCCTCGTCGCCGGCGCCGAACAGCGTGCGCAGCGACGTCAGCACGCGCAGGTTGTTCACCGGATGGATGTCGCAGGCGATCATCTGCGCCAGCATCCTGACGCGGGCCCGGCCAGGCGCGTCCTGCGGCAAAAGCGGCGGTTCGGGCCTGGTCTCGTCGAGAAATTCAATGATCGCCAGCGATTGCGTCAGCAGCGTGCCATCGCCCAGGATCAGCGCCGGCACCAGTCCTTGCGGATTGACCGAGAGATAGGCTGGCTCGAGATGCTCGCCGTGGCGCAGATGATGCGGCACATATTGGTAGGTCAGGCCCTTCATCTCCAGTGCGATCCGCACCCGGTAGGAGGTGGAGGAGCGGTAGTAGTTATGCAGGACGAGGTCGCTCATTCCTGCACATTCGGCCGATTTGGACGACCGGGCAAGGTATGGTCGTCCGGAAATTGCCATCTCCGCCCTTCGGCCAGCGATGGCGATGTACTATTTGCCAATAATCTGGCCATGGTCGCTGGGCTATTCTATCCTGCCCTGAACTGAAACGAACGCCATGACCGCAGTCAACGATCGCGCCCGGTTTCTGATCATCGACGACCACCCGCTGTTTCGCGAGGCGCTGCACAGCGCCGTGCAGATGGCCTATCCGGACGTCGACACCGTCGAGGCGCGCTCGATCACCGAGGCGTTCGAGCTCCTGGCGGACGCCAAGCCGTTCGATCTGGCGCTGCTCGACCTCAGCATGCCCGACGTGCATGGCTTCGACGGACTGCTGCAGCTTCGGACCCGCTATCCGCGCCTGCCGGTGGTCATCGTTTCGGGGCATGAGGAGCCCAAGATCATTTCCGAGGCGCTGTCCTATGGCGCGGCCGGCTTCATCCCGAAATCGGCGCGCAAGAGCGATCTGGCCGCCGCCATCCGCTCGGTGATGGAAGGTGCGATCTACGTGCCCGAAACCTATGAGGGCCAGCCGCCGGACGCCGACAGCACCGACCGCGCCGAGATGGTGCAGCGCCTTGCCAAACTGACGCCGCAGCAATTGCGGGTGCTGCAGATGCTGCGCCAGGGCTTGCTCAACAAGCAGATCGCCTACGAGCTGCAGGTCGGCGAAACCACCGTCAAGGCGCATGTCTCGGAGATCCTGCGCAAGCTCAACGTCTACAGCCGCACGCAAGCCGTCATCGAGGTTTCGAAGCTCGACAGTGCCGAGCTGTTTCGCGGCCAGGCGGGGTTTTAGGCGTGCCCGTTAGGGTGAATAAACCGTCACCGAGAACTTACCTTTTCCGTCCAAGGACGAGAAATTACGGTGACAGTGCACCATTTTCCTGTCGCTCGCGGTCTTCTGCCAATGTCTTTGGGATCAAGCCAAGAGATGCGCCAGCAGGGCGCGCAGCTGCGCCGGTTTCAGCGGCTTGCGCATCAGCTCGATGCCGGCGGCGCGGGCGGCTTTGGCGACGGTCTCCGAACCGTCGGCGGTGACGATCAGCGCCGGCACGGCGCGGCTGAGATAATCGCGGACCTCGGCGATGGTCGTGGTGCCGAGGTCGCCGCCGTCGAGATGCTGGTCGGCGATGACGATGTCCGGCACCCAGTCCGTATCGCCGAGCATCTCGAGCGCGGCATCGGTCGAGGTGGCGGGGCGCACCAGACATTGCCAGCGCTCGAGCAGGGATGTCATCGCCTGCAGCACCTCGACGTCGTTCTCGACCAGCAGCACCTTTGTGCCGAACAGACCGTAGCCGCGCGGCCGCTCCATGTCGGCGCTGCTGGCAATGGCATCGACGCTGGCGCCGATCCCGACCGGAACGTCGATGTGGAAAATCGTGCCGTGCCCGACTTTCGACGAAAACGTCACGGGATGGCCGAGTGCGGCGGCGATGCGGCGCACGATGGCCAGGCCCAGTCCCAGCCCACCGCCGGCTAGCCCGGCATCGGTCGGGAACGTGCCGCGGTGGAACTCCTCGAACACCGCCTCGCGCTGGTCGTCGGGGATACCGCAGCCGGTATCGGCGACATCGATGCGGATCGTGTCGCCGCGATGCCTGGTGCCGACCAGCACGCCGCCGGAGCGGGTGTAGCGCAGCGCGTTGGAAAGGATGTTCTGCAGGATGCGGCGCAGCAAGGTGCGGTCCGAGCGCACGACGGCGTTGACCGGCCGGAATTTTAGCGTCAGGCCCTTCAATTCGGCGACCGGCAGGAAATCCGAGCGCAGCGACGAAAACAGCACCTCCAGGCTGACGTCGCCGATATCGGGCTGCACGACGCCGGCATCGAGCTTGGAGATGTCGAGCAGGGTGCGGAGCAGATCCTCCATCGTCTCCAGCGAGCGCTCGACCTGCCGGACCAGTTTTTTGCCTTCGTCGCTGGTCTGCACTTCGGCCAGCGCCGAGACGGAGAGATGCGCGGCGTTCAGCGGTTGCAACACGTCGTGACTGGCGGCTGCCAGGAACCTTGTCTTGGACAGGTTCGCCAGTTCGGCGTTTTCCTTGGCCGCGCTCAAATCGATGTTGGATTGTTCCAATCTACGCAGAGTCGAGTGCAGTTCCTCGGTGCGCGTACGCACTCGATTCTCGAGCGAAATCGCGGTCTGGAACAGCGAGAACGCGTTGCCTTGCTGGTCCATCGAGCGCTCGACGCGGCTGACAAGGGCTGCGTTGATCTTCTTCAGCTTCTCCAGGTCGTTGATGTCCCTGAGCGGCATGAAACCTCCTACTCCGCCGCCTGCCGCTCTCCGAAGGCGATGCCGGTGAACGTCTGGTTCAGATGCATCGACCGGTACTGCTCGCCATAGGTGCCGAAGCCGATGACGTTGTTGACCTTGTAGAGTTCCGAAATCTCCCGAAAGACCTGGCGGTTGCGCGCATCGAGCCTGCGCAGCACGCAGTCAAAAGCGAGGATCATGTCGATGCCGCCAAGCCTTTCCTCGACATCCCTGAAGGCGGCACGCGTCGATTCAACCATGTTCTTGGGTCGGGCGATGGACAGGACGACGCCATCGTCGATGGCGCAGAAGAACGACAGCGAGCCGTCCGCGTGCATCTTCTGGATCGAGCGGCAGTAAAATTCGCCGCCGACTTTCACCACCACCGGGTGCGAAGCGAAACTCAGCGGCGTCAGCATCTGCGGGATGACGCCGACCGAGGCGGCATATTCCTCGGCGGCATTGGTGGCGTTGAATTCGCGCACGGTGCGGTGATCGGGATCGGACGCGGTCACCACCAGCTTCTCGTCGGTGGGGACGAAATTGTCGGTCTTGAACACGTGGAAAGGAATTTCCGTGGTGATCAGCACGATGATGGCGCAGTCGCAGGCAACCTTGCCGTTCGAGATCAGCCGCGTCGTCTCGAACTTCAAATCATCGCCGGCCGACCCGCCGATCAGTGGAATATCGTCGAGCCCCCAATGGATGGCGGAGGTGACCGCTTCCTCGGCATAGGACAGCCCGTCGATCAGGCAGAGCGCGAAAGTGGTGTCGGCTCGCTCGTGCCCGACGCGGCCGCGTAACGAACGCCTCAGCGCCTCGACTTCGCCGGTGATCCCGTCCATGCTCGATGACGACAGATTTTCGACCATGGTGCTGGCTGCCGAAAAAGATGCGGAGGGAAGCAGCATGGCCATGACCTGGCCGTCCTCCAGGCCTTTGGGCGTAATCTCGCCGGCCGTCGAGCAGCCGGCATAGCGGAGTGCCGGCGCGTGGTTGTTCAGCGCTTCCGAAAGGGCAACTGCCTCAAGCAGGCTTTGCGAGAAAAACAGCAGGGCAAATCCAGCGTCGATGGCCGCGGCTTCCACTGCCACCGCCCGCGCGAACGCATCCGCGTCGGGTTCGTCGGTGGTGAGAACCGATAGGCCGCATGCATAGCGCGTCCGTGAACTGGCCAGCGGCTTCCTCCTCTATTTCCTCCGACGCTCTTTTTGTGCGCGGCTGTTTTTTTGTGCTCCTGTCGCGCCGGCGTCGAAACCATTGTTGTCTTCAAGTGCTACTTTGGCAATGAGCCAACATGACGGAATTGAATTTTCTGCTGTTTTTGACAGCATCGGCGCTCAGAAACGTCAGATCCAAGACCACAGCGGAAGGGAGTTATCCATGGACGCCCAGGTCAGGAAGCTATTCGAACGCTACGAGCGGCTTTTCCGGAAATCCCTCGCCGGTGATGCCGACATGGACGAAGTCACGTCGGTCTATGCTTCCGCCTTCATTGCGGCGTCGCCTGCCGGCGTCATGGTCGGGAAGAACGACGACCAGCTCAAGCAGGCTATGGAACAAGGCTATGCTCGCTATCGAGCGATCGGCACCAAGGAGATGCGAATACGCGATGTTCGCATTTCGCCGATAGACGAGCATCATTGCGTTGCCCACGTCGCCTGGACGTCGATCTTTGCGCGCAAAGGCCAAACCGACGTCACGATCGATTTCGACGTCCACTACCTCGTGCATAAACTGGCCGGAGAGCCTAAAATATTCGGCTGGGTGTCAGGCGACGAGCAGGAGGTTCTCAGAAAGCACGGCATCGGCTGAAATCGGCCTGGCCAGCACCATTGCCGCTGATGGCCGCAAGGCGGCATCGCCAGGCGACCATGGTTTCGCTTCGCTCGGCCGTTTGCCTGTCTTTGCGTGACCGAAAGTACAATAGGCGGATTTTCGGCCGAACTGCATTCTCGCAATCTCGGCATTCCGCGGCACTATTTCCCGTGCTCTTTGCGGTATAAGAATAGCGGACAGATGGAGGGCTCGGGCACCACCGACGCCAAAAACAACCAAGGTAGCACCCAGGGAGGTTTCATGTCGGAGATATCATTGACGGTGAACGGAAAGCGGGTCAGCGGCACTGCCGAAGACCGTACGCTTCTGGTTCATTTCTTGAGGGAGAATCTCGGCCTGACCGGGACGCATGTCGGCTGCGACACCTCGCAATGCGGCGCCTGTGTGATCCATGTCGACGGCAAGGCGGTAAAATCCTGCACGATGCTTGCGGTGCAAGCCTCCGGGTCGAACGTTGTGACCATCGAAGGTCTGGCGGACGGCGCCGACCTGCATCCGATGCAGGCGGCGTTCAAGGAGCATCACGGCCTGCAATGCGGTTTCTGCACGCCCGGCATGATCATGGCGGCGACCGACATGGTCAACCGCCATCCCGAAGGCCTCGACGAGGCCACGGTGCGGGCCGAGCTCGAAGGCAATATCTGCCGCTGCACCGGCTACCACAACATCGTGAAGGCGATCCTCGCCGCGTCGGAGACGATGTCTTCGAAGGGCAAGGCCAGGCAAGCTGCATGAGGGCAGTAAGGGAGTAGGGCAGTAGGCAGTAGGGGAAGTCGGCTCAAATCCCTACTGCCCTACTGCCTTACTCCCCTATTCCCCTCCTTTTTCGGGAGGAATTTCTGCGATGGGCATTGAAGGTGTTGGCGCTCGTGTAGCGCGCAAGGAAGACAAGCGGTTCATTACCGGCGCCGGGCGCTATGTCGACGACATGGTGGTTCCCGGCATGAAGCATGCGGCCTTCGTGCGCAGTCCGCACGCGCATGCTGAGATCAAGAAGATCGATGTCAAAAAAGCCCAGGCCATGCCGGGTGTCATCGGCGTGCTGACCGGCAAGGAGCTCAAGGCCGACGGCATCGGCAATCTCATCTGCGGCTGGATGATCCATTCCAAGGACGGCTCGCCGATGAAGATTGGGGCGTGGTCGCCGCTGGCCTTCGACAGGGTCCGTTATGTCGGCGACGCGGTGGTCGTCGTGGTTGCCGAAACCAAGGGCCAGGCGCGCGACGCTGCCGAGGCGGTCGACATCAGCTACGAGGAACTGAAGGCGGTCGTCGACGCTCCGAAGGCGCTCGAAAGGAGTGCGCCACAGATCCATCCGGAAGCCGACGGCAATCTGATTTTCGACTGGGAGCTCGGCGACAGCGCGGCGACCAACGCGGCGATCAAGGCGGCTGCCCACATCACCCGCATGAAGATAGTCAACAACCGGCTGGTGCCCAATGCGATGGAGCCGCGCGCAGCGCTTGGTCACTACGACAAGGCCGAGGACCACTATACCTGCTGGACGACCTCGCAGAACCCGCATCTCGCGCGCCTGGTGATGAGCGCCTTCTACAATGTCGCGCCGGAAAATAAGCTGCGCGTCATCGCGCCGGATGTCGGCGGCGGCTTCGGTTCGAAGATATACATCTATCCGGAAGAAATCATCTGCCTGTGGGCCTCGAAGAAGACCGGCGTGCCGGTCAAATGGGTGGCCGACCGCACCGAGAGCTTTCTCACCGACGCCCATGGCCGCGACCATGTCTCGACGGTCGAAATGGCCTTCGACAAGGACAACAGGATCACCGGGCTGAAGGTCGACACCATCGCCAATCTCGGCGCCTACATGTCGCTGTTCTCGTCCTGCGTGCCGACCTATCTCTACGCGACGCTGTTGTCGGGCCAGTACGACATTCCGGCGATCCACGCCAATGTGCGCGCCGTCTACACCAACACCGCACCGGTCGACGCCTATCGCGGGGCAGGGCGGCCGGAGGCCACCTATCTGCTCGAACGCACCATGGAGACCGCCGCACGCGAGCTGGGCGTGTCTCCGGCGGAACTTCGCCGAAAGAACTTCATCACCGCGTTCCCGCACCAGACACCGGTCATCATGAACTATGATGCCGGCGATTATGCCGCTTCGCTGGACGCGGCGATGGCCGCTGCCGATTATGCCGGTTTTGCCCAGCGCAAGGCCGACGCCGCCAACAGAGGCAAGCTGCGCGGCATCGGCATGAGCTGCTATATCGAGGCCTGCGGACTGGCGCCGTCGGCGGCAGTCGGCAGTCTTGGAGCGGGTGTCGGCCTTTGGGAAAGTGCCGAGGTGCGCGTCAACGCCGCTGGAACCATCGAGGTGCTGACCGGCTCGCACAGCCACGGCCAGGGCCATGAGACGACCTTCGCGCAATTGGTCAACCAGCGCTTCGGCGTGCCGATCGACAGCGTCTCGATCGTCCACGGCGATACCGACAAGGTGCAGATGGGCATGGGCACCTACGGCTCGCGCTCGGGCGCCGTCGGCATGTCGGCTGTCGCCAAGGCGCTCGACAAGGTCGAGGCCAAGGCCAAGAAGATCGCCGCCCATCTGCTCGAGGCCGACGAGGGCGACATCGTCATCGAAAATGGCGCCCTGAAGGTCGCCGGCACCGACAAACAAGTGCCGTGGTTTCAGATGGCGCTTGCTGCCTACACCGCCCACAACCTGCCTGGCGGCATGGAGCCGGGGCTGAAAGAGACCTCATTCTACGATCCGTCGAACTTCACCTTCCCGGCCGGCTGCTATGTCTGCGAGGTCGAGATCGATCCCGAGACCGGCGTGACCGAGGTCGTCCAGTTCGTCGCGGCCGACGATTTCGGCAACATCATCAACCCGATGATCGTCGAAGGCCAGGTGCATGGCGGCGTCGCCCAGGGAATCGGCCAGGCCTTGCTGGAGGGTACGCGCTACGATGCCAGCGGGCAGCTTTTGACGGCGAGTTATATGGACTACACCATGCCGCGCGCCGACGACCTGCCGTCGTTCAAGGTCTCGACCTCGAACACGCCATGCCCGGGCAATCCGCTCGGCATCAAGGGCTGCGGCGAGGCCGGCGCCATCGGCTCGCCGCCGGCCGTGATCAATGCCATCACCGACGCCATCGGCATCACCGATATCGCCATGCCGGCATCGCCGTCCACGGTCTGGGCAGCGATCCGGGCGACAACGAAACACTGAAAAGAGTGAATAGTGAATAGTAAGATTTCGCCGGAAGCTCTTCCCATTCACCATTCACCATTCACCACTTACTACTCACTATTCACTATCTCGCACGGGAGAATCCCATGTACCCAGTCAACTATCACCGCGTCGCCTCGGTTGCCGATGCCGCCAAGCTGCTCAAGAGCGGCGATGCAAAGCTGTTGTCGGGCGGCATGACGCTGATCCCGGCGATGAAGACGCGGCTTGCCGCGCCTTCCGACCTTGTCGACCTGTCGCGAATCAAGGAATTGCAAGGCGTCAAGGTGTCGGGCAAGACCGTCACCATCGGCGCCGCCACCACGCATCACGATGTCGCCAGCGACGAGAAGCTGAACAAGGCGTGTCCGGCGCTCGCCCATATGGCGTCCCGGATCGGCGATCCGGCGGTGCGCTACAAGGGCACAATCGGCGGCTCGATCGCCAACAACGACCCCGCCGCCGATTATCCGGCGGCACTTCTGGCCCTCGACGCCACCATCGTCACCAACAAGCGCGAGATCGCCGCCGACGCATTCTTCACAGGCCTGTTCGAGACGGCGCTGGAGGACGGCGAGATCGTCACCGCGGTGACCTTCACCGCGCCGGCCAAGGCGGCCTATGAAAAGTTCCGCAATCCGGCATCGCGCTATGCGATCGTCGGTGTGTTCGTGGCCAACGGCGCGGACGGAGTCCGCGTTGCCGTCACCGGGGCCGGCGACAGCGGCGTCTTTCGTTCGAAGGAAATCGAGGCGGCGCTTGCCACGAATTTCGACGCCGCCGCCCTCAACGGAGTGAAAGTGCCGGCGAATGATTTGATGAGCGACATCCACGCCTCGGCCGATTATCGCGCCAATCTGATCGTGGTGATGGCCAAGCGCGCAGTGGCCGCCGCCAACGGCTGAAGGAGGGGAGTAGGGGAGTATGGCAGTATGGCAGTATGGCAGTATGTTTAAGGTGCTCGCTGACCCAGCCAATTTACCCTGTTCCTACTCCCCTACTCCCCTACTCCCCTACCTGCCTGGTATAGTAGCGCACCGCCTTCTTGCCGCCGTGGATCACCGCGTCGCCGACCTCGACGAAGCCGAGCGCTGCGTGAAAGGCATCTGAAGCCGGGTTGGGCGGTTCGGCATTCACCTCGCAGGTGACGATGGTCTGGCCGGCACGCGAGACATGGTCGAACAGATCCTCATAGAGCCGCCGGGCATGGCCGCGGCCACGCGCTTCTTGCGCAACGACGACACGGTCGACATAGACGAAGCGAGGATAGCGCTCGCGGAACCACAGGAAGTTCGGGCTGTCGTAGCGGGCGTCCTGGTCGAAGGTCATGATGAAGGCTTCGAGCGCGCCGATGCGGCGCGCATAGAACGCCTCGCCGAGCAGGAAGGACAGGCGTCCTGGCTCAAGCCACGACAACTCGGCCGCGTGCGCGTTGTTGAGGGCGAGGATGGCGGGCTCGTCCTGCGGCGAAACCCGGTCGATCGGCAGGCGTGCCCGTTTGTTTTCTCCCTTCGCGATCATGCTTTCGCCGCCGCAATCGCCGCCGCCACCAGCGCCGCGTCGGTCACCGTGTTGCGGTACTCGCGGTCGAGGTCGGTGCCGCCCATGCCAACCCGCGGATTGCGGTAGCGCATGGCGCTCGGCACGTCCTTGAGTGCGGCGAAATGCATTTCGGTCAGTCCGGTTCTTTCCCGCACCTCGGCGATGTTGTTCGGGTCGAGCCCGCCGCAGCCGAGGATGATGATGCGCTTCCCCGCCTGCCGGACGAGGGCCGCCAGCAGGGCCACGCCCTCCAAAGCGGTGTCGCGCTGGCCGCTGGTCAGCACGCGGCCGACCTTGCTGCGGATCAGCGCTTCCAGCGCATCAGTCGGATCGCGTGTCATGTCGAAGGCACGGTGGCAGGTGACGTTCAACTGCCCTGCCGCCTGCACCAATTCGCTCATCCGCTTTTCGTCGATGGTACCGTCGGCATTCAGGCAGCCGACGACGACACCGGCCACGCCAAGCTCGCGCAGCGCGCTGATATCGGCGAGCATCGAACGGTACTCGGCGTCACTGTAGAGAAAATCGCCGCCGCGCGGCCGCACGATGACGTGGAATGGGATCGTCGCCAGTTCGACGGCGGCGCGCACCATGCCAAAACTCGGTGTGATGCCGCCCTCGACGAGGCTGGCGCAGAGCTCGACCCGGTCGGCACCGGCGGCTTGCGCGGCGAGCAGGCCATCGATGCCTTCGACGCAGATTTCGATCAGCGGCAGGCGAGGGCGTTCGGTGTCGGTCACAGGGCGATCCGTTGCTGATTCAAGATTTGCAGCCCTTAGCATCGGGCTCCGTGCCGCGAAAGCCGGAACTCTTGGCTCAACGCGACGGGTTGTTGCGGTTTGCAATGCGGCCAATCAACGCCTTCAACCGCCTCAACGCCGCCACCCGGCAGATGGTCAGCGCCTGGGGTGAGCCGGACCGGCTCGCCGATATGCGTCATGGCTGGTTTCGCGGCGGCGCATCAGATCCACAAATTGTGGGCGTTGGCGCGGACGAAATCGATGAACGCCCGCAGCTTTGGCGGGACGAGGCGACGGCTGGGATAATAGAGGTGGAGCGGTTCGTAGGTGGGACAGAAAGGCTCCAGCACCTTGACCAGCGCGCCTGAGGCGAGAAGCGGCGCAGCGAGGCCTTCGACGACAAAGGCCAGGCCAAGCCCTTGCGCGGCGGCGGTTATGCAGAGCGGCAGTGTGTTCACGACCAGACGTGCGTCGGGTGTGAACTCGACCTGGCGTCCAGCGACAACGAACTCCCAGGGCGAGATGGCGCGGGTGCGGGTGAAGGCGAAGGCGATGCACCGGTGGGCAGCGAGGTCGGCGGGTCGTTTTGGCGTGCCGTTACGCGCCAGGTAGTCGGGGCTGCCCAACACCACCGTCTGCAGCGGCCCGCCCAGACGCGCGCCGATCATATCCTTCTCGAGAAGCTCGCCGATCCGCAGGCCGGCATCGAAGCCCTGCGCGGCGATATCGACGAAATTGTCGTCGAAGATCAGGCTAAGCCGCACCTCCGGGTAGGCATCCATGAACGGTCCCATCAGCGGCTCGATCAGCAGCGGCGCGGCGATCCACGGCAGGCTCAGGCGCAGCGTGCCGGCGGTGCGGTCGCGGGTCTCGCGCAGTGCCGCGCCGGCCGCCCGGATCTCCTCAGCCGCTGGGCGCACGTGGTCGAAATAGTGGGCGCCGGCTTCGGTCAGGCCAACGCTGCGGGTCGTGCGGTTGAGGAGCCGCACCCCGAGACGCTCCTCGAGGCCCTTGACCGCCTCGCTGAGCGAGGCCGGGGCGACGCCGAGTTCGGCGGCGGCGCGGGTGAAGCTTTTTGCCTCCGCGACCTTCACGAAGGCGACGATGCCGCTGAACTGGTCGAGTCGCATTGTGAGGATATTCCAAATAGCCTTGTCGGACTCTACGGGTTTTTCCGGTGAACCAAAAGCGTCATGTTGGCCCGACGAACGGGCTTCGCTGTCGCGACGGCCCGAAAGGGAAGGAGACAGGACCGATGACCAGGCTCGCTTCGCTCGCCGCCGGCGCTCTCCTGGCGGTGTCCGCCGCCCCCGCCAACGGCGGCCCGCAGGAAGACCGCAACATCCAGTTGATCAAGGACTATTACGCAGCCTATGCGACCGGGAACCCGGAGGCGGTTCGGCCCTTCCTGGCGGCCGACATCGTGTGGCGCATTCCCGGCCACCATCCGCTAGCCGGCGACAAGCGCGGGCCGGAGGAAGTGGTCGCCTTCTTCCGTGGCCTGGCCGACGGCAAATTCAGGGCTGAGCCGATCTTCTTCCAGGCGCAGGGCGATCTCGTCGTCGACATCCATCGCGGCTGGTCCAACGTCGGCTCGGGTCCCGAGATCGACCAGCTTTTCGCCCTGATGTTTCGCATCAAGGACGGCAAGATCACCGAGGCGCAGAATTTCTTGACCGACATGTACCAGTCGGACACCTTCTACTGGACGCACTACAAGCTGAAGCCACTGCCCGGCCGACTGGCGGATGACCGCTGAGACGGCGGCCTTAATCCGTCGCGCCGCGCTTTCGCTCCAGGCCAAAGGAGATTTACGATGTTGAAAATCCTGACGCTGGCCACGGCAACCGCCGCCGCCCTCGGCTCAAGCGCCTTCGCCGCATCGCGCGTCGAGCGCGTTGCTTTCGCCTCGCACGGTGAGCAGATCGTCGGCGATCTCTATCTGCCCGAGGATCTGGACGCGAAACCTCGGCCCGCGCTGGTCGTGACCGGCGCCTGGATGACGGTGAAGGAACAGATGCCGGCCCGCTATGCCCGCAAGCTGGCCGACCGCGGCTTCGTCGCATTGACCTTCGATTTTCGCGGTTGGGGCGAGAGCGGCGGCGCCCGCCGCCAGTATGAGGACCCCAGCGCCAAGGTCGCCGACATCGAGGCGGCGGTCGCCTATCTCGCGGCCCGGCCCGAGATCAGCAAGGACCGCATCGGCGGGCTCGGCATTTGCGCCAGCTCTGGCTACATGGTCACTGCCGCCGCCAAAAATGCCGCGATCAAGTCGGTCGCTTTGGTCGCGCCCTGGCTGCACGATGCCGAGGTGGTCGAGCAGACCTATGGCGGCAAGAACGGCATTGCCAGGCTTGAAGCCGTGGGCGATGCGGCCGAGGCCGCCTATCGCCGCACCGGCAAACAGGCATTCCTGCCCGCCGCCAGCCTGACCGACAAGCGGGCGATCATGTTCAAGATGCCTTACTATACAGAGGCTGGTCGCGGCATGATCCCGGCCTGGCGCAACGAGGCCGATCCGGCCTTCTGGCGCGGCTGGCTGACATTCGATGCGATCCAGGCTGCCCGGCGCCTGCATCAGCCCTTGCTGATGGTGCACAGCGAGGCGGCTGCCATCCCGCAGGGAGCGCGCAAATTTTACGGGCGGCTGACCGGGCCGAAGCAGCAGCTGTGGCTCGACAACGTCACCCAGTTCGACTTCTACGACCGCGCTGCGCCGGTGAAGACAGCGAGCGACGCCGTTGAGGCGCATTTCCGCGCCACGCTGGGCGGTGCAGGGGAGGCGGGACAATGAGCCCCGTCACCCGCCGGTTTGTTTTGGCCTCGGCAGTTCTTGCCGCGACGCTTGCCGCTCTGCCCGCCTTGAGCACCATGCAGTCCACGGCTGCGCTGAAGAGCGAAGACAAGACCGCCATCGCCGAGGCGGTGGCGGGGATCGGCCTCTATGCCGATTTGCGCGAATGGGATCGGGTAAAATCCTATTTCACGACCCGCGTCACGACCGACTATACCAGCCTTTTCGGTGGCGAAGCCGCGACCAGCGACCGCGACGCGCTGATTGCTCAGTGGCAAGGCCTGCTGCCGGGCTTCGACGCCACCCAGCACGTCATCACCAACATCGTTGTCGAAGGCGCGGGCAACGACGCGGTCGCGCGCAGCCATGTTCGCGCCAGCCACTGGATCGACACGCGGTTCTGGACGGTCGGCGCCAGCTATCTGCACCGGCTGGTGCGGACGCCCGAAGGCTGGCGCGTCAGCGCCATCTCGATCCATCGCTTGTACGAGGAGGGCGACCGCGCCGTACTGGCCGCCGCTGCGAACCGGGTGGAGGCGGCGGCGAAATGACAACGCAAGCGTGCGTCGGGAATCGGCGCCGACATTGGTGGTCCGGCCACTGCCCGATCATTTCATGTCGATGTGAACTCGTTTTGGTTCGGGAGCTTTGCCTCTCCTGAACATGCCTGGCGGCATGCCATGCATGGTCCGGAACGCACGGGAAAGATGGCTCTGGTCGGCGAAACCTGCCGCAATGGCGGCCTCTGCGAGGCCGAGCCCCTGTTCGATCAATGAGCTGGCGTGACGCAGTCTCCGGTCGCGGATATAGGCTGCAGGCGTCAGGCCAATCGCCTTCTTGAAATCCCGGATGACCTGAAACCGGGTGACGGACGCGGCGTCGGCAAGCCGCTGCAGGTCGAGCTGCGAGCCAAGGTCGCTTTCGACAAGCTCCTCGTAGAGCGAGAACCTCCGTCGCGATCCCGAGCCTTCGATCTCCTCTACCCGCCCGCTGCAATCGCCATGCCGAACGATGAGATGTCTCAAGGCGACGAGCAGCGACGTCTCGGCTTGCGTCGCGTCCGGTGAGGTCGAGCTCTGGTGCGCTGCCATCAACGCTGCGGCGAGATCGCTGTCTTCGATATTCCGACGTGAGAAGACCGGAGTGTCAGCCCTGCCCAACTCGTGGGCGAGGCCCGCCATCAGCGGCACCGGGGGATAAAACGTCCGGTAGGCCCAGCCTTCATCCGCACCTTGTTCCCCGTCATGCCACTCCTCGGGATTGACGACAGCAATGGTGCCTGCCGGAGCGACTATTTTGTGGCGCCCGATGCGGATGCGTTCGCAGCCAGCCGTGATCAGCGCGATCACATAGGTTGGGTGCGTGTGCAGTTCGTAGCGATGCTGCGTGAAGCGCGCCTTGAACAGGCCAAGTTCAGGGAAGCTGGGGTGGCGCCAGTATTTTCTGGTCTCTGTCGCGTCCACGGCTTTTGTCCCTGCTGCGGTCAATCTGGTTCAAGACGCCTGTTGTGCGACCTTCTAATCGTGATCCAAACCGCCCTTTGCGGCTTGGAAGGAGAGCATCATGCTGCATAATGACCCGATCGCCGCTCTGACTCCAGAGGTCATAGCCTGGCGGCACCACATCCATTGCAATCCCGAACTCGGATTCAAGGAATATGAAACGGCACGTTTCATTGCCGAAAAACTGCGCGCCTTCGGCCTCGACGAGGTGCATGAGGGGATCGGCGGCACCGGGGTCGTCGGCGTCCTGCGCAGCGGCACGGGCACACGCGCCATCGGTCTTCGCGCTGAGCTGGACGCGCTTCCCATCGTGGAGAGGACCGGCTTGCCCTATGCGTCCAGGAACGAGGGCGTGATGCACGCCTGCGGCCATGACGGCCACACCGCCATGCTGCTCGGCGCGGCCAGCCTGCTCAGTCAATCCCGCGCCTTCGACGGCACCGTCTACTTCGTCTTCCAGCCAGCCGAAGAAAACGAAGGCGGCAGCCTGCGCATGATCGAAGACGGCCTGTTCGAGCGTTTCCCGGTCGAGGCGATCCATGCCGTCCACAACTGGCCGGGCTTGGAGCAGGGGACGATCGCGGCTCGCGCTGGAGCACAGATGGCGGCCGTCGACAATTTCGAGCTGACCTTCGAGGGTTTTGGCGCGCATGCGGCCATGCCGCAGCTCGGCGACGACCCGATCCTGGCCGCGGGCGCCTTCGTCCAGGCCGTCCAGCGTATCGTCAGCCGCTCGGTCGATCCGCAAACCGCGCTGGTCGTCAGCCTCACCCAGATCCACGGCGGCAATGTCGGCAACATCGTGCCGGGCAGGGTCTGGCTGCAAGGCACCTGCCGGTTTTTCGAGCCCGGTCATTCCGATCATTGCGAGAAGCTGATCGGCGAGATCGCCCACGGCATTGCCGCAGCCCATGCGCTCAAGGCCACGCTCGACTACAAGAAGGGTTATCCGCCGCTCATCAACACGGCTGACGCCACGGCCCGCGCCATCGCGGCAGCCGCCGCCACCGTCGGCAGCGAGAACGTCTCGACCGAGTTCAGCCCGAGCCTCGGCTGCGAGGATTTCGCCTTCATGATCCGCGCGGCAGGCGGCTGCTACGCGTGGGTCGGCGTCGGCGATGTCGGGCCCGGCGAGGGCCTGCACGGCGACCGCTACGTCTTCAATGACGAGATCGTGCCGACCGTGCTGGGCTACTACGTCAATCTGGTCGAGCAGACGCTTCCCGCCTCGCGAACCGTCAGAGGGAAAACTGACGGCTCAGCGGGAAACCCCGATCTGAATGCGATTCGTGCGCGATAAGCCGGGAAGGAGTCAGGCGCGAACCAACCCGACACATCTCAGCCGGCTGTGGCCACGAGTTGCGTTACGCGAACAGGATTTTCCAGCACTGCCAGTGCGGTATCGGCCTGATTTTCATCGACCTGCGCCATCACAAAAATGACGCCTTGTTCAACGATCGGCTCACCCGGCTGTTTGGCAACATCGGCAGATGCCTGGAGAAGCCCACCAGCAAGGCCGCCGCAGGCCCCACCGACAAGAGTTAGGCCAGCCACCGCTCGGACAGGATCAATGCCCGTGGCCTCAAAAGCACCCAGGCCGATTAACAGACCAGCGGCCGCGCCAAGCGCAGCACCCCCCGGACCACGCAGGACAGCCCTGATTTCGTCGTCGTAAGGTCCGATGACGCTGATCTGTTCTTGAGAAACTCCTGCCGCCTGAAGCGCGGCAACGGCACGCGCTGCCTGGTCGCGGGAATCGAAAAGTCTGCTGATTGTTCGCATTTTGACACTGCCCATCGCATAGTCGCGCGCCGCGCCGTTAGCAGCGGCGGGGGTGGCCGCCCCGCGGGGTCAGGGGCCTGAATTATCTTTACCATCGTGCGGGGGCCGGGGTGCACAAAAACCGGGGCGTTGGGCACCCCCACCGAGCGCTAAA
>NZ_JBVVQT010000044.1:0-18249 GCF_055811595.1 Mesorhizobium sp. WSM4814 | reverse complement strand
CATAGCCATCGCCTGTGGCCCGCGGGTTCCTTCCTCGGGGACTTTCGTACGCCTGCCGGCGCCCGAAACTCTTCACGCCACCGGACCGTCAGCTCTTGGCTGCCGCTGCGCGATTGCTGCCTTTCAGCAACCGACCCCAACCCAGACGCTCATTGCGTTGATTGCGTTGCTGCAAACCGGACATCGTTTAGGAGAGGCCGCAACGTTTCGGACGAGACGGCTGAAAGTAGCGAAATCAGTGCAACGACTGTCAATTTTCTGGACGATAACTTGCAGGTTCGGCGCGTCGAGAAAACTGGTGCGGCAGCGCAGGCGCAGAAGGACCAGAAATGCACGATCCCGGTGCCGGCGCTGGCGCAGTAGTGTAGAACTGTCGCGGGGTCGGACGGGCAGTCTGAGGACCTTCGGCTATTTTGCATAAGCGCTCAGGGTGTTATTCCGTCCCGATCCAGAACCGCCCACTTACTGGTAGGCCATGAACGATCTGAACCGCAGTGTCACCCTTACCTTGACCGCCGATGACTATGTCGCGGCCAACAAGCTGTTCATACTGAAATACGCGACCTCACGCTGGCCGCTCATTTCCTGGTTGGGCTTCGCAACGCTGCTGCTCGGCATTTTCTTCGTACCGGCATTGCAGATGCACGATGCGCCTTTTGCGCCGGTTGTCTATATCGGCTTCGCGGTCGTGATTGCGTTGCCGTTCTTCCAATATTTCGTCGGCGCGGCCATTTTTGCCCGCAAGGCCTACGCCGCCCAGAAAACCCTCCAGCACCCGATGATGGTTTCATGGTCGGCTGAAGGCTTCAGGAGCATCGCGCAGCAGGGTGACTGGAATATTGCCTGGGGCGACTACTTAAAATGGGCAGAGGACGACAAGGTGATCCTCCTCTATCAGGGGCCGCGCGTGTTCAACATGCTGCCGAAGCGGATACTGACAACCGCCCAAGTCGATGACATCAGGCAAGTCGTGGGAGCCAACGTCAAGCGCGCGTAAGGACAGAAAGATAGGTCGAGTGCCGCCAGATACAAGAAAATCGTGCTTTTGAAGGCAAGGGCATTTAGCGACAACCGAAGGGGCGGCAATTTCCCCAACTGGTCCGAAACCGGCCGGTCAGCTTTCCACCAACCACGGACAAGGCAAGCAACGTATCCCGCGCGTTGAAGCGGCCATCCGCGCTGGGTCGGATGGCCGCTCAACGTCAGATTTCGGTTCGCTCAGCCAGGAGCAGCGCGTCCTCCACGTCGACACCAAGATACCGGACAGTGTTCTCAATCTTGGAGTGACCGAGCAAGATCTGGATGGCGCGTATATTGCCCGTCGCCTTGTAGATCATTGATGCCTTCGTGTGACGGAGCGAGTGAGTGCCATACTCCTCTGGACGCAGACCTATCGCAGTCACCCACTCGTCGACCAGGGCGGGCGTACTGCCTTGTGCTCATGTGGTATGCGTGATCTATCCGGCTCGGGAAAGCATAGTCCTCGATCGTGCCGCCACGCCGTTCGAACCAGGCCAGCAGGCTTGCTCTCACATCGCTAGTGATCTCGAACTGCACCGGCCGCCCCGTCTTTTGCTGAACTACGATCGCGCGAGTCCTAATCTCCGGTCCGGCGACCACATCGCGAATCCTGATCTTGACCAGGTCGCAACCGCGAAGCTTGCTGTCGATCGCAAGATCGAACAGGGCACGGTCACGAATGCGGCGCTCGCGATAGAGAAAGAAGCGGACGGCCCAAATCTGTTTCTGCGGGAGCGGACGCTTGGTTCCCACCTTCTTTCCAGCATTCCAAGCTGCTCGTTCACGGCTAGCATCATCGAATTGAGAATGGCCCATGTGAGTTCTCCTCGGCCTTGATTGGCCGAAGGAGAAACGGCGCGGGGCACTACCGCTCGGGAGCCGGAAGGAGACTGGCAGGTTCTGGAGAGCGAGGCCAAGAAGGCAGACTTACGCGGAAAGCCGCGCCGGGCATCCGGTGAATCACAGCTTCAGAGGCGTGTCTTGGAAGTATTTTCCGGGAGAGGCACCGAAGGCCGCCCGAAAAACCGCGATGAAGGCGCTGGGGCCTGAGTAGCCGAGTGCAAAAGCGATGTCGCCGACGCTTCGGCCACCGGCGAGCCACTCCACCGATTTCAGCAGTTTCGCCTGCTGTCGCCAGGCGCGGAAACTCATCCCTGTCTCAGATTGGAAGTGACGCTGGAAGCTACGTGGGGACATGGCCGCACGTGACGCAAGCTCATCGAGGGGCCAATCTGCGCCCGGCTCATTCCGCATGTCTGCGGCGATGTCCCGGAGGCGTTCGGATGCCGGCAACGGGAGAGACAACGGTGCGACCGGACTCGTCTGGAGCTGGTCGAGAATGACTGCCACAAGTCGTTCGGCGCGGAGGCTGCCCGCATCCGCGCGAGGTATTTCCAGAAACGCCAGGATTAGCTCGCGCAGGAGCCGCGTCGTACCGATCACGGAGACTTCCGGTGACAGGCTGGCCACGGCGTCGGGGCGGAAAAAGAGATAGCTGCGCTCCGTCTCCTGCAGGTAGGTCACCTCGTGGAGGACCCCGGACGGCACGAACACGGCGCGTTCGGGCGGGATGATGAAGTAACCCCGCTCGGTCTCCAGCCTCAGCGAACCCCGCACGATCTGGAAAAGCTGCGCCCGGTGGTGCGTATGAAAAGCGTAGGTCCGCCCGGCGGGCTCTGCTCCGCCCTGAGCGACAGCGGTATGCGGATAATCTCCGAACCCGTCTTCCGGCAAATGAACGTTGATCAGGTTGTCGCGGGCAATCATGGCGGCTCAGAGACATAATTTGTCAGACTGCCGATAACACGTCTGACGGCAATTCACTAGGTTGGCATTAACTCAGCACAACTTGGACGAAGGTCATGACACTGGAATTCCAAATAGCCGAAATCCCGGAGCGCCTTACCCGCGGCCTTCTGACGAAGCTACCAGCTTTGAGGTTCGGAGCCTCCGTCGTTGTGGGCTGGTGGCAACGGAGCGAGACCGAACACGCACTACACCGACTATCGGATCGTGATCTGGCGGACATAGGTATAGCGCGTCGCGATATTCGCAAGTTCGCTTGGACTGGCACCGTCGCAGCCAGCGAGCGACGAAATAGATCACCGGCCGCTGCCATGGATGCGCTTGCCTGCGGGGAATCCCATGCCCCGAGCGGATGGGTGGAAGCCCTCGCTGATCCCTTTCGCGACGGCTCACGAATTAATGCGATGTCCACGAAGCCGCGGTCAACGCGATAGCGCCGTCGGTCTTGAAACAAGCGTTACCAGAGAGGCAGACAGAATGCATGATGACGGGCTTTTCGACGAGAAGATCGCTGCGACCTACGATGATGATAAAGGCATCTCTGCGCCAGAGGTGATCGAGCCGGCCGTTGATCTCCTGGCCGAGCTCGCAGGAGGCGGGCGCGCCTTGGAATTCGCGATCGGAACCGGACGTATCGCACTTCCTCTCGCGCGGAAAGGGGTGCAGGTGGAGGGCATCGAGCTTTCGAGGCCGATGGTGTCTCGCCTTTGCGCTAAAGAAGGAGGCGCGGAGATATCGGTAGCGATCGGCGATATGGTAACGACGGATGTCGCGAGACGGTTCTCACTCGTCTACCTGGTTTTCAATACGATAAACAACCTGACATCGCAGGACGCTCAGCTCGCCTGCTTCCGGAACGCAGCCGCGCATCTCGAACCTGGTGGACACTTCCTGATTGAGGTCGGCGTGCCACCGCTTCAGCGGCTGCCGGTCGGCGAGACGATCCTGGCGTTCGACCACGGCGAAACGCATTGGGGCGTCGACGAGCACGACGTGGTGAACCAGAATTTCTCGTCCCATCACATCTGGCTCCATGACGGAAGCTATGAGCGATTCTCAGTACCGTTTCGTTATGCCTGGCCAGCTGAATTCGACCTTATGGCGCGACTGGCTGGTTTAAGGCTCAAAGAGCGTTGGGGCGGCTGGAAAAAGGAGCTGTTCACGCAGGTCAGCGATAAACATGTCTCCGTCTGGCAGAAGGTTGAAGGTTAGGACGCGTGGAGCGAAGCGTCATCACCCTCGTCCGCAACGCGCCGATGGGAAGCCGGCCGCTTTCAACGCCAGCCGCAGCAGGCAACGAGAGCATCTCCTGCATCTTGGCTTTATCGTTGGCGTGTCCGCTTCAGGATCTGTTGAAGCCAGCCCAAACGACCGACATCAGGCGCGAAGCGGCCATTCGCTACACGCAAGACATAGGTCGCCTCGGGGTCAAAACGGTATTCCGTTTCGGGTACCACGCGTCAGGTTTTGTCGACTAGGAAGACATCCCGATCGAATCCGCCGGTTTCATCGGGTCGACCGCGGCAAAGACGGCGCTCGCCTCGCTGACGATGGAGACGTGATCCTTGGCTGCTTGCCCTGCGGCGGCGCCGTCACCGCGCATGATTGCGGTAACGATGACGTCATGCTCCTGCCAGGATTTGGCCAGGCGGCCCGGCAGCATGAATTGCGCGCGCCGGAACGGCGCCAGCCGGCTGCGTGTCATGACGGTCAGTTCATAGATGTGCTTGCTGTGCGCGCCGCGATAGAGCCGAGTGTGGAACTCGGTGTTGAAATACTCGTAGTCCTCCTCCGCACCCAATTGCACGAGGCGCGCCGATGCCTGGTGCTCGGTTTCGAGCGCGCGGCGTTCGCCGGCGGTCATGCGCTCGGCCGAGAACCGCGCGCAGATCGCTTCAAGCTCGGCCATGCTCTCGAACATCGAGGCAAGATGCTCCTGCGTCACCACGGCGACGGTGGCGCCGCGGTTGGGCCGCCTTTCGACCAACCCCATGGCGCTCAGCCGGCCAAGCGCTTCCCTGACGGGGGTGCGCGACACATCGAAACGGGCAGCGAGCGAAGCCTCGTCGAGTTTTTCGCCGGGGCGCAGGAAGCCGGTGACGATCCGGTCACCGATCGCCCTCACCATCTGATCGACGGTCGTGCCCGACCTGATCAAGCTGCGCTTCCCCGACAATTCTCCTCCGTCAGTCTTTTTCGCGGCGTGCGGCAGGTGGCCCGCCGGAAGTTTCGACTCGGGCGCGTGTCCTCTATGCCTCTATTTTAATCTAGATGTCAAACTGGCTAATTGAAAGGCAAAAAGTGCATGCAATTGCCTTTCGCTTGGGCACGGCAAATCGGCATGCCAACTGATTTAATTGGATAAAATCCAGATTTTGAACTGGCACAGCGATTGCATGCACTTTTACGAGAAGGGAATTAAATCGACCCGGAAAGGGTTCAACAGGGAGCATTCACATGACCGAGAGATTCATGCTTAGCCGCCGCGAGCTGCTCAAGACCTCCGCCGCCGGAGCGGCGCTCGGCCTGGCCTCGGCGTCATTCCCGATCAGCAGGGCATTCGCCGCTGCCGTCACTGTCGGCTTCATCTATGTCGGACCGAAGGACGACTACGGCTACAACCAGGCGCATGCCGAGGGTGCCGCCACATTGAAGGCCATCGAGGGCATCTCCGTGGTCGAGGAGGAGAACGTCCCCGAAACGGTCGATGTCCAAAAGTCGATGGAATCGATGATCAACCTCGACGGCGCCTCGCTGATCTTCCCGACCTCCTTCGGCTATTTCGATCCGCACATGCTGGCCATGTGCGCGAAATTCCCCGACGTGCAGTTCCGCCATTGCGGCGGCATGTGGAACAAGGACAAGCATCCGATGGATGCCGGTTCCTATTTCGGCTATATCGGCATGGGCCAGTATCTCAACGGCGTCGCCGCCGGCCACGCCACCAAGACCAAGAAGATCGGCTTCGTCGCGGCAAAGCCGATTCCGCAGGTCCTGCTCAACATCAACTCCTTCCTGCTCGGCGCACGCTCGGTCGACCCGGCAATCACCTGCCAGGTGATCTTCACCGGCGAATGGTCGCTGGCGGTCAAGGAGGCGGAGGCCACCAATGCACTGGTCGATCAGGGTGCCGACGTCATCACCTGCCATGTCGACAGCCCGAAAGTGGTGGTCGAAACGGCGGCGGGGCGCGGCGCCTTCATCTGCGGCTACCATGCCAATCAGAGCCCGCTGGCACCCGAAAAATACCTGACCGGCGCGGAATGGAACTGGGCGAAGGTCTACAAGATGTTCGTCGACGACCTCGTGGCCGGCAAGCCGCTGCCCAATTTCACGCGCGGCGGACTGGCCGACGGCTTCGTCAAGATGAGCCCGCTCGGCCCCGCCGTCAGCGAGGCGGCGCGCGCACAGTTCGACGGCACGCTCGCCGAAATGATGAAGGGCGGCTTTTCCGTAATCAAGGGGCCGTTGAAGAACAACAAGGGCGACGTCGTCGCAACCGAGGGCCAGACCTTCGTCGAAGCCGCGATCGAACTGGAAAGCATGGACTATCTCGTCGAGGGTGTCGTCGGCTCGACCGCTTGAGCATGGATCGGAGACGTGGGCCATGGCAGACACCGTGAGCAGCGCGAGCGTGCCAGTGATGCTCGGCGCCAAAAGCTATCCGACGGCGCTCGAATGGATCGCCCGGCGGGCGGAAGCCCTCGTCATCCCGCTCGCGGCCCTGATTGTCGGCATGGCCCTGTTCAGCCTGTTCATCGCGCTGGTCGGCAAATCGCCGGCGCAGCTCTATGAAACGATGTGGCGCGGCGGCTTCGGCTCGTGGTTCTCGGTCCAGAACTCGCTGTCGCGGGCCGCACCCTTGCTGCTTGCGGCGCTCTGCGTGGCGCTGCCGGCCCGGCTCGGCCTTGTCGTCATCGGCGGCGAAGGCGCGATCGTGCTGGGCGGCGTTGCCGCGGCTGCCATGGGCGTGGCCGCCAGCGGCGCCCCCGCCTTTTTCGTTATTCTTGCCATGGGCGTGGCGGGCCTGGCCGCCGGCGGCATCTGGATCGGTGCCGTCGGCGCGCTACGCCACTACCGTGCCGTCAACGAAACCATATCGAGCCTTTTGATGGCCTATATCGCCATCGCCCTGATGAACCATCTGGTGGAAGGACCGCTGCGCGATCCCGCCTCGCTCAACAAACCGTCGACCGAGCCGTTGGCTGAGGCCTACCGCATCGGCAACATTCCCGGCATGGACGTGCATTGGGGCCTGGTCGTCGGCATCATCGCCTGCATTCTGTCCTGGCTGCTGATCGAAAAGACCCGCTGGGGGTTCGCCGCCCGCATCGCTGGCGGCAATGTCAGGGCAGCCCAGGTGCAGGGACTTGCCGTTGGACCGCTGATTGTCGGTTTCACCGCGCTGGCCGGCGGCTTTGCCGGCCTTGCCGGCATGCTCGAAGTCGCCGCCGTGCAAGGCAGCGCCAACGGCTCGCTCGCCGCCGGCTATGGGTATACCGGTATCCTGGTCGCCTTCCTCGCCCGCCACAATCCGCTCGCCATCATCCCGGTCGCCTTCCTGCTTGGCGGCATCGACGCCTCCGGCGGGCTGATCCAGCGCCGCATGGACCTGCCCGACGCCACCGTGCTGGTGCTGCAGGGCATGCTCTTCGTCGTCATCCTGTTCAGCGAAACCTTCTACGGCCGCTTCAAGGCCTTCAATCCCGACCTCTGGCAGAGGGGTGATCTCTTGAAGAGGCCCGATCTCCTGAAGGGAACTGCCTGATGGGCGCAACCGAGATCGGCCTCTGGGGCGTTCCGCTCGCCATGCTCGGCGGCGCCATCCGGGTGTCGACGCCCTTCATCTTCGTGTCGCTGGGCGAAGCCATCACCGAGCGTTCGGGCCGCATCAATCTCGGTCTCGAAGGCACACTGGTGTTCGGCGCGATGACCGCCTATGCCGTCGCGGTGATGACCGGCTCACCATGGCTCGGCCTGCTGGCCGCCGCAGCCGCCGGTCTTTGTTTCGGCCTGTTCCACGGCTGGATCTGCAGATTCCGTGGCGTTAACGACATCGCCATCGGCATTGCGCTGATGCTGTTCGGCTCGGGTCTCGCCTTCTTCTTCGGCAAACCGTTCATCCAGCCCTCGGCGCCCGACCTGCCGGCCATCCCGTTTGGCGGCTGGTCCGACGTTCCGCAGGTGCAGGCGGCGCTCAACATCAATGTGCTGTTCCTGATCGGCGCAGCACTTGCCGTATTCCTGTGGTGGGCTTTCCGCAACACCCGGGCCGGCCTGATCCTGCGCGTGGTCGGCGACAGTTCCGATGCCGCGCGCGCCATGGGCTTCAACCCGAATACGGTGCGCCTCATCGCCACCGGTATCGGCGGCGCGCTGGCCGGCATCGGCGGCGCTTATCTGTCGCTCTACTATCCCGGCAGCTGGACCGAAGGCATCTCGTCGGGCCAGGGGCTGATGGCGGTGGCGCTGGTGATCTTCGCGCGCTGGAACCCGCTCGGCTGCTTTGCCGCCGCGCTGCTGTTCGGCGGGGCCGGCGCGCTGGGGCCGGCGCTGCAATCGGTCGGCGTCACGCAAGGCTACTATCTGTTCTACGCCGCACCCTACATTCTCACCCTCGTCATCATGATCGCCACCTCGTCGCCGAGCCGTTCGCTGGCCGGCGCACCGGGCGAACTGTCGATCACCAAATGACGTTTCCAGACTGGAGTTTTTCTCAATGAACGCCAGAGCCGAGGTCACGCAGCGCTACATCGATGCCGATCCCTATCCATGGCCCTACAATGGCGAGCTTCGGCCCGACAACACGGCGCTGATCATCATCGACATGCAGACCGATTTCTGTGGGCCGGGCGGCTATGTCGATCATATGGGCTACGATCTCTCGCTGGTGCGGGCGCCGATCGAACCGATCAGATCAGTGCTGTCTGCCATGCGGGCGAAGGGCTACACCATCATTCATACGCGAGAGGGCCACCGGCCCGATCTCGCCGACCTGCCGGCCAACAAGCGCTGGCGCTCGCGCCGCATCAATGCCGGCATTGGCGACCCCGGACCTTGCGGGCGCATCCTGGTGCGCGGCGAGCCGGGCTGGGACATCATCCCCGACCTCTATCCGGCCGAAGGCGAGCCGATCATCGACAAGCCGGGAAAGGGCTCGTTCTGCGCCACCGACCTGGAACTGATCCTCAACCGGCGCGGCATCGAAAACATCGTGCTGACCGGCATCACCACCGACGTCTGCGTGCACACGACGATGCGAGAAGCCAACGACCGCGGCTTCGAATGCGTGATGCTGGAGGATTGCTGCGGGGCGACCGACTACGGCAATCATCTCGCTGCGATCAAGATGATCAAGATGCAAGGTGGCGTGTTCGGCGCGGTGTCCAATTCGGCGTCCTTCGTCGCCCAGTTGCCATGAGGTTCGATCATGAGTGATCGCGGCAAAAGAGCGGTTGGCGTCGAGACGATCGGCATGCGCATGCGTTTCGGCGCCTTCACCGCGCTGGACGACGTCTCGATCAAGGTGCCGGCGGGATCGTTTCATGCGCTGCTTGGCGAAAACGGCGCGGGCAAGTCGACGCTGGTCAAATGCATCATGGGCTTTAATCACCCGACCGCCGGCGAAATTCTGGTCGACGGCCGCGAGGTCGGGATCGCCAGTCCGAAGGACGCCTCGGCGCTCGGCCTCGGCATGGTCTATCAACATTTTACCCTCGTCCCGTCGCTGACAGGTGCGGAGAACCTGGTCATTTCCCGCGAAAAGGTCCCGGGGATTATCGACTGGCGCAAGGAACGCGCCGCACTTGCCCAATTCATGGAGCGGATGCCATTCAAGCTGCCGCTCGACGTCAAGGTGGCCGAACTCGCCGCCGGCGAGAAACAGAAGCTCGAAATCATCAAGCAGCTTTATCTCGGCCGCAGTTTTCTGGTGCTGGATGAGCCGACGTCGGTGCTAACCCCCGGCGAGGCGCAGGAAGTGCTGGGCCTCGTGGGCGGCATGACCAAGGCGGGCGACCTCACCGTGCTGATGATCTCGCACAAGTTCCACGAGGTGACGGCGTTTGCCGACGACATCACTGTGTTGCGCAAGGGCAGACTGACAGGAACGGGGAAAGTATCGGAACTGTCTCACAAGCAGATGGCGGCGATGATGATCGGTGACCAGCCGATCGCCGCGCTCGACAGCCGCGCTCCAGTGCCGGTCGGCGCCAGGCAAATCCTGACGGTGAAGGCGCTGAAGGCGCCCGACCGCACCGGCCTGAAAACCATCAATATCGGCGAGCTCGATGTGAAGTCCGGCGAGATTGTCGGTGTCGCCGGCATTTCCGGCAACGGCCAGAAGGAGCTTCTAGAAGTCCTTGCCGGACAGCGTACGCGTGATGCCGGCGACGTTCTGGTGAAGGGATCGCCCTACGGCGCCAGCCGCGCCGAGGCCCGCACGCTCAATGTTCGCTTCATCCCGGAGGAACCGTTGCGCAATGCCTGTGCGCCGAGGATGACGGTGGCGGAAAACATGGCATTCCGGACCTTCGACCTGAACGAGGCCGGCAAGCCGATAAGCTGGATCAGGATGAGCGCCATCAGGGACTATGCGACGCGCTTGGTCGAGCAGTTCAAGGTCAAGACGGCCTCGCTCGCCTCGCCGATTTCGTCGCTCTCCGGAGGCAATGTGCAGCGTGCGGTGCTCGCCCGCGAACTAACCGGCGAGGTCGATCTTCTCATCGTGTCGAATCCCTGCTTCGGCCTCGACTTCTCTGCCGTCGCCGAAATCCGCGCCCGTATCATGCGGGCACGCAACGCTGGTGCCGCCGTGCTCTTGATGTCCGAGGACCTCGACGAATTGCTGGAGCTCTCGGACCGCATCTTCGTCATGTCCGACGGCGCGCTGGTCTACGAAACGCCGATCGCCCAGGCGAGCGTCCAGACGATCGGCGAGTACATGGCCGGACATCACTGATGGCAGAGATCGACGCGCTGCCGTTTCCGTTTGCCTTCAAGCCTGAGGCGATGGCGCTGGTCGTCATCGACATGCAGCGCGATTTCGCCGAGCCGGGCGGCTTCGGCGCCAGCCTCGGCAACGACGTCGGCCGGGTGGCGGCGATCGTGCCAACGGTGAAGAGACTGATCCAGGGATTTCGCGCCGCCGGCCTGCCGGTGATCCACACGATGGAGTGCCACAGGTCAGACCTTTCGGACCTGCCGCCGGCCAAGCGAAATCGCGGCAATCCGTCGATCCGAATCGGCGATGTCGGTCCGATGGGCCGCGTGCTGGTCGTCGGCGAGCCGGGAACGGCGATCCTCCACGAGGTAGCCCCGCTGCCTGGCGAAATCGTCATCGAAAAACCCGGCAAGGGCGCGTTCTACGCTACCAGCTTCGGCGAGGACCTCAAGCGGCTCGGCGTGCAGCAGCTCGTCTTCGCCGGCGTCACGACGGAAGTCTGCGTGCAGACGACGATGCGCGAGGCCAACGACCGCGGCTACGAATGCCTGCTGGCGGAGGATGCGACGGAAAGCTATTTTCCGGATTTCAAGGCGGCCGCACTGGCCATGATCAGGGCGCAGGGCGCGATCGTCGGCTGGACGGCGATGACAGACCAGGTGCTCAAAGGAATTGCCGATGCCTAACATCACATACCCGGCTCTCATCCATGGGGGCTGGCGAGATCTGGCATTCGAGCATTTTCGCGACGGCATCACGGTGCATTGGCTGCTCAAGGGCGGACCGGCCGAACCCTCCGTCGCGATCCTGAACTATCAGCCCGGCGCCGGCGTGCCGCGCCATCGCCATGTCGGGCTGGAAACCATCGTGGTGCTGGAAGGCACCCAGAGCGACGAGACTGGCGACTATCTTCCCGGAAGCGTGATCCTGAACCCGGTCGGGACCGAGCATTCGGTGTGGACGAAAGACGGCTGCGTCGTGCTGATCCAGTGGAATCTGCCGGTGATCATTCTGGACGAGGCCAAATGAGCGACATCCGCTTCGATATCGGCAGCCTGCACGCGGCTTATGCCTCCGGCATGTCGGCCGCTACCATTATTGAAACCGTGTTTCAGCGCATAGCGAAAGCGGACGATCCCGGCATCTTCATCCATCTGGCGAGCAAGGCGGACCTGTTCGCCGAAGCCGACGCACTCGGCGGGTTCGATCCCGTGGCAAAGCCGCTGTGGGGCGTGCCGTTCGCGGTCAAGGACAACATCGATGTTGCCGGCATGCCGACCACGGCCGGCTGCGCCGAATATGCCTACTTGCCGGCGAAAGACGCCACCGTCGTCGCGCGTCTGAGGGCGGCCGGGGCGCTGGTCCTCGGAAAGACCAATCTCGACCAATTCGCCACCGGCCTCGTCGGCGTGCGCACACCTTATCCGGTCCCCCGAAACGCGATCGATCCGAAACTGGTGCCGGGCGGTTCCTCGTGCGGCTCGGCCGTGGCGACGGCGCACGGCATTGTTTCTTTCGCGCTCGGCACCGATACCGCAGGATCCGGCCGCATTCCCGCCGGCCTCAACAACATCGTCGGGCTGAAGCCGACCGTCGGCGCGCTGTCGGCCACCGGCGTGGTGCCGGCCTGCCGCACGCTCGACTGCGTCTCCGTCTTCGCGCTCACCGTCGATGACGCCTACAGCGTCTTCAGGGCGGCGGCGGCCAAAGATGACGTCGATCCTTATTCGCGCGCTATCGCGGCGCCGCCGCTTGGTCCGTGTCCACCCGTGCTGACCGTCGGGGTTCCCGCAAAAGCGGACCGGGAATTTTCTGGCGACGCGGCCATGCAAGCGGGATTCGAAACGGCGCTGCGGACGCTGGAACAGCTCGGCTGCCGACTGATCGAAATTCCCTTCGGCGATTTCTACGCTACCGCCAACCTGCTCTACGAAGGCGCCTGGGTGGCCGAGCGCTATGCGGCGATCGCGGATTTCATGGACGTGAGCGAGGCAGCCATGCACCCGGTGACGCGCACAATCATCGGCGGCGCACGAAAACTTTCCGCGGCGGATGCTTTCAAAGGCCTCTATGCGCTGCAGGCCCACAAGGCTAGGCTCGCGCCTGTCATCGCCTCGGTCGACCTTTTCTGCGTGCCGACGGCGCCGACGCACTATTCGCTGGAAACTGTTTTGGCCGATCCGATCGTCACCAACAGCCGGCTCGGCACCTACACCAACTTCGTCAATCTGCTCGACATGTGCGGCATCGCCGTGCCGACCGGCAAGCGCGACGACGATCTGCCGATGAGCGTTACCTTGCTTGCCGCTGCCGGCAAGGATGCACTGACGGCGACGCTGGCCAGCGAGTTGCATGCGGCGAGCGGTTTCGGCCTTGGCGCGACAGGCTGGGCGATGCCTGTCTTCACGGCCAAAAGCTTCGACCCTACTGACGACCTGATCGAGCTCGTGGTTGTCGGCGCGCATTTGTCGGGAATGCCGCTCAACGGCCAACTCTGCGCGCTTGGCGCGCGATTGAGCAGGGCCGCCAGGACGGTTGCTTCCTATAAGCTCTACGCACTCGCCGGCCAATCCGTGCCGAAGCCGGGGCTCGTGCGTGTTGCCGATGGCAACGGGACGTCGATCGATATCGAGGTTTGGCGGCTTTCACCAGACGCGTTCGGACGCTTCGTGGCCGCGATCCCGCCGCCGCTCGGCATCGGCACGATCGAGCTCGATGACGGGACATCGGCCAAGGGCTTCCTGGTCGAAACAGCCGGGTTGTCACGAGCGATCGACATTTCGGCCTATGGCGGTTGGCGCAGCTTCGTTGCTAGGCCGGCGGAGCGAGTGGAAAGCGTTCCGGCCGATTGAACGACCGGCCGTTCGCGCCGGCAGCTGACCTCAAATCATAGCGGCATGCTCGGCGAGCCAGCACGCCGAATGCCGTAAGCGATCCGTATGTGCGCGTGCTCTAAAATTGCACTGTGATTTGGCAGGCGTCAGCGCGCGCTTGCTACCGCTGGAGACTTCGCGATGCGAGCAGGCCGTGCAGTTGCCCCAACAGATTCCGTCGGAACTTATCAGGCCCGCCGGACGCTGTCGAAGGCCGCGGCGATAGTTCTCAGCCTGTTGCCAAGCTGGGCGTTCGCGGGAGATCAGACTCCCGATTGGCGCCTGAACGCTCGAATCGTTGCCGTCGGGCTGCCCGACGTGGCCGGCGTGCGCGAGGTGGGGCGCTTTCATGTCGGCGGGCCGATACCGGGAAATCCGGAATTTCTTATGGCGACGCGCGAAGGGCGGATGCTCGATCCGCTCAGGGTTCTCGTCGCCGTGGGCAGCAATTTCGGCGCACCAGCCGACGATCCAGCGCTTGAGGTCGGGGCGATCCTGTCCATCGATCCGCGCTCTCGTGGCACCATTGTCGTTCCGCAAGAGCTCACCGGCAACGGCGGAGATGCGAGGGTGCAGCTCTACACGGCGCAGAGCGAACGGTTTCTCAACCGGCGATACAATGCCGGAGCTCGAACCGCGCGCCTCGCAGCCGCATCCGGACCGCGATACATTTCGATCAACAACGCCTTTGGAAGACCCTGGATCGCTAACGCGCCGAACGGATTGGCTGGCGAGGGCAGCGTCACCGTCGTCGACCCCGACGGTGCGCCGCTCGCCAACGCGCCAAGTCGCGAGGCCGGCGGCGTGTTCGCCGGCCGGCATACCGATCGCGAGCAGGCACCGAAAGCACAGCCCAGCGGCTGGCTTGGCAAGCTGCTGAATTATCAGGCAAGCGGCCAGCTGACATCGGGCGGAATGCAGACGGGGGCGCTCGGAACGGCGTTTCTCGGCCCCTCGCCCGACGGCAGCGGCTTTGCCGTGTTCGCCGCGGTCACCGCGGATGGCGGCGTGGTTCAAATCCACGTCCAGGATGGTGTCGACGGCTTGGCCGGGCCGGGCACGGTCAGCACCGGCCAGGGCACGGTCAGCACCGGCCTGGGCATCAGCGACGATCCCGGCGTCACCGGCCTCGCCTTCAAGTGGAACCCGGACCGCGCTCTCTACATCGCCGATCCGGGTCGTGACCGGCTGGTGCTGCTTGACCTGGAGGACGACCGGCGGCATTTCACCGTCGCCAGGACCCGCACGATCTTGCTGCCGGAATTCGACCGTCCGGTCGATGTCGCCGCCGCCATCCCCGAGATCGCCAATCCGCAGTTTTCGAGCCATACGACACTCGCCGGCGGGTCCGATCTGTTTGTCGCCAACCGCGGCGACGGTTCACTGCTGCGCGTGAGCCAGGACGGCCAGCTTCTCGCACGCGCGACGATCGAGGTTCCAGGGCTCGGTCCTTTGGGAGCCGATCGCCTTCGCGCGATGGCGACGTCGGCGGACGCACAGCATATCTGGATAACGATTGGCGGCGAGGTTCCGGGATTTCCGGGCCACGAAGGGGCGCTCGTCGAGGTTGGGACCTTCGATGAGCACGGCGCGGCGGCAGCGACGCAGGAGACACAGAGCGCTGCCGCCGACGCCAATCTTGCGGCGCGCGGAAAAAAGTCGTTCCAGACCGATTTCACGCCGCGGATGGGCGTCGGCCCATTGTTCAATGCAACGTCCTGCGTGGCCTGCCATCCCGGCCCTGGCGGCGCGAGCGTCGATGAAGGCCACTTTGCGCGCAGAATAGCCCATATGGATCCGGGCTCTGGCCGCACGGTTCCGATCGATCATCCCAACAGTCCGGTCGCCAGGCGCTATACACTCGACGGGGGCGCCGGCAACGCGAACGTGCCGGCGGCGATGCCGCGCCAGGCCAATGTGATCTCGCTGCGCATGCCGCTGGCTCTCTACGAGATCGCCAGGATCGACGAGATACCCGACAGCGTCATCGAAGCGCAGGCGGTCAGCAAGGGCGACGGCATCAAAGGCCGCGCCCATCATGTCGTCGACTCCCAAGGCGCATCGCGGGTCGGCCGATACGGCTGGAAGGCTGATATCGCCACCCTCGAAGATATGGTGGCGAACGCTTTCGCAAACGAACTCGGCGTCACCAGCGCGACTGCCAGCCGCGAGGCGGGCGCGCAGCCGATCGAAGACGATTCCGCACAGATCGACGCGGTCGCCTCCTATCTGCGAGCGCTCCGCCTGCCCGATGGGGCAAAGCCATGAGCCTCGCCCTGACGCTCTCCCATGCGCCGGAAAAAATGCGCCCGGTCTTGCCTGGCGTCATCGTTGCCGCGGCACTCGCCCTTGCGGCCGGCTGGATCGCCGGCGGACTGGGCGAGCCGCTGTCGCGCAACCCGGTCCTGGTCGCCATGCTCTTCGGGCTGCTGATCGGCAGCAGCTTCGCCTGTCCCGACGCCTTGCGCCCGGGGCTCGACTTCACCAAGCGCTATCTGCTGCGACTCGCCGTGGTGCTGGTCGGCTTCCGTATCACGACGCGGCTGTTCCTGGATCTGGGGTTCATGCCGCTCGCAGTGGCGGCCATCGAGTTGATCCTGGTGCTGACGCTGCTCTACGCCATTGCGCGCAAGCTGTTCAGGCTCGACGCCGAGATCGCGCTGCTGGTTGCGGTCGGCAGCGCCGTCTGCGGCGCCGCGGCGATCCTCTCGATGGCCGCGCTGATGCGGGCGCGCGACCAGAGCGCCGGCATCGCTATCGCCTTGATCACGCTGAGCGGCACCGTGGCGTTGCTCGCCTATCCGGTCATGTTCCTGGGCGGTTGGCTGCAGCATCTCGATGACCGCCTCTATGGCGTGTTCGTCGGGGCGAGCATTTTCGAGCTGGCGCAGGTCTACGGCGCCTCCTTCGCCATTTCCGACGACGCGCTGAACACCGCAACGCTGGTCAAGCTCAGCAAAGTCCTGATGCTCGTCCCGCTTCTGCTGGCCGCCAGCCTGGTGTTTCGTAGCCGTCACAAGGCGCAAGAGGCCGCACCTATCCCGTTCCCGTGGTTCATCGTCGCGTTCATCGGCGTGGTGATGCTCAATTCGGAGATGACCCTCAATCCGCAACTGCGCCGTGTCATCCTCGATGTCGACCAGTTCCTGTTCCTGATGGTGATGATCGCGCTCGGCATCACCACCCGGGACGGCCGGCTCGGAGAGGCCGGCGGCGCCTGGCGCCTGATCGGCGTCGGTTTCGTCGGGGTGGCTCTGTCGGCGGCCCTGGCCTATGCTGCGCTGATCCCGTTCTCGGCGACCTTCCGGGCCGCATCACCCTCATCGAGCCAAGGCGCGATGCTTGGCAGCCATGGCGGACGGCTTTTCGCCTCGATAGGCTGCGCCAAATGCCACGTGCCGGCGCTGGAGGGCAGCAACGGCGAAGTTGAGCTGTACTCCGACCTTTTGCTGCACGACATGGGGCCGGCGCTCGACGACAAGATCGTCCAGGGCGACGCCATTGGCGCCGAATGGCGGACCGCACCACTCGTCGGCATCCGCCTGCGCCATCGCTACCTGCACGACGGCCGCGCGACAACGCTGCGCGATGCCGTCTTGGCCCATGGTGGCACGGCGCAGATCGTGCGCGACCGCTTCTTCGACCTGGACGAGACCGACCGCCAGGCGCTCCTCGATTTCGTGGCGAAGCTATGATGCGGCTTCGTCACGCCAACACCGTTTTTGATCGGCCGAACCGCCATGTATGAAGCCGTCATCGCAGAGCTGAACCATCTCGACGGACCCGACCTGCTGGCGCCGCTCGTCAGCGAGGTGTTTTGCGGAAACATAGCGCTTGTGTCGTCGTTTGGCGCGGAATCCGCGGTGCTGCTGCACATGGCGGCCTCGATCGACCGTTCGCTCCCCGTTATCACGCTCGACACCGGAAAGCTGTTTTCGGAAACGATCGCCTATCGCGCGCAGCTGACGGCTCTGCTCGGCCTCACCGATCTGCGCGTTGTCACGCCTCAAACGGATATCTTGCGGGCGCTCGACGTCGCTGGATCGCTGCACCGCCGCGATCCTGACCGGTGCTGCCAGATCCGCAAGGTTCTGCCGCTCGAAAATACGCTGACTGGCTTCAAGGCCTGGATTTCCGGTCGCAAGCGATATCATGGCGGGCTTCGCGCGGATGTTCCGACGCTCGAGGAAACTGACGGACGCTAAAGGTCGATCCGCTTGCCCGCTTCACCCGCCAACAGATCGAGGCCTATCTCGATCGCTATAATCTTCCCCGGCATCCGCTCCTCGAAAAAGGCTACCTCTCGATCGGCTGCGCGCCGTGCACGGTCGCGTGCGGCAGCGCGGACAATCCGCGCGCGGGCCGCTGGAGCGGGCTGTCGAAGATGGAGTGCGGGATTCACCGGTCGCCCATTGCCGCTCGCAATTCGGCCGCGTCTGCTGCCTGATTTCGCGGTCGCGCAGGCATCCGGTCGACGCTTGCAAACAGGCCGTTGCCGCTTCATCTGCGAAGCCCCTACGAATTGTCGCACGATTGCGCTACCCTAAGGTCAATCTGGGCGGCGGGACGGTCATCATGGCACGACCCGACGCTCGATATTGGTCGAGC
>NZ_JBVVQT010000043.1:0-18399 GCF_055811595.1 Mesorhizobium sp. WSM4814 | reverse complement strand
CACCGTCACATCAAAGGAATGCGCCAACTACTTCACCGAGGCCGGCTATGTCCCAACCTAAAATCATCGCGCTCTAGTGCATGAGGCTCACAGCCGAGCCGGCGCTCGGCTGGTCGCGGCGCTTGAAGGCGGAACCGACGGGCTGATGGTGTTCGACCTCGAGATAGGCGCTTAATGCATGTCGCGCAAAAGCATGCCCTCGGGCACTGACCCGAGGGTGTGCAGCGGTTTTGCGTTAACGACATGCATAAAACAACAATCCAAAGCGCGTCGCGTGAGGTCGGTCGAACGCGACGCGCTTTAGCCTATCCAAGCCTCAGCGCGACGACGCCGGCAACGATGCTGAGCACGGCGGCACCGCGCCACGCCGTCATCTTCTCGCCGAGCGCAAACACCGAGATCATCATGGCGAACAGGATCGAGGTTTCGCGCAGCGCCGCGACCGAGGCGATCGGCGCCTTGGTCATCGCCCACATCACGATCCAGTAGGCGGCGCCGCTGAGCACGCCGGTGTACACGCCCGCCTTCCAGTCTCGCGCCAGCACCGGCAGCGCCTTTGGTCCGCGGAAGATCAGGCAAAGCACCAGCGCCCACAGCGCATCGCAGACGAACAGCCATGCGGCATAACTCGACGCCGTCGCGGCCAGCCGCGCGCCGCTGCCGTCGGACAGCGTATAGCCGGCGATGAAGATCGAGGTGCCCAGCGCAAAGCCGACGGCGCGCAGGTTCAGCCTTTCCAGATGCGCGCCGCCGCGAAACGACAGCACCAGCGTCCCGGCCGACAAGAGAACAATGCCGACAATGGCGAGCGGCACCGGCACCTCGGCGACGACCACGATGCCGCCAAGTGCTGCCAGCAGCGGTGCGGTGCCGCGCGCCAGTGGATAGGTTTGGGCGAAATCGCCGGCCTTGTAGGCGCCGATCAGGAACGTCCTGTAGCCCATGTGGAAGATCACCGAGGCGATGATATAAGGCCACGCTTCCGCTTTCGGCACCTCGACGAAAGGCAGCGCCAGAAGCGCCACGGCGCCCATGCCGAGCGTCATCAGCGTGATCGACAAAAAGCGGTCGAGATGGACCTTGACCAGCGCGTTCCAGATCGCGTGCATGGCGGCGGCAGCAAGCACCGCGAAGAAGACGGACAAGGTCATCGGCGGCTCATGCGCCTTCGGCCCCCGTCGCGAACGGCGTTTCCAGGTCGATGTCGACCCGCAGCGGAAAATGGTCCGAGGCGATTTCGTCGATATCGGCGCTGGCCGAGCGGACCCGTCCCGCCAACATCCCGCCGACGAAGCAATGGTCGAGCCGTCGCTTTGCCAGCCTGCCGTCGATGGTCTTCACATGGGTATGGAAATCCGCCGTCGGGTCGCTGGCGACGGCGGCGGCATCGACAAAACCGTTGAGATAGGCAGCACCGCGATGGTACGGCGTGCTGCCAACGATGCGCCGGTACTCGGCGCTGCCCGGCTCCATGTTGAAATCGCCCATCCAGATCGCCGCCAGCGGGTTTTCCGGCTCCGGCTGGCCATTGCTCCAGTTGCGCACGGGCTCATCGTCGGCGCCGCTCCACGGGCCGCCGTCGGACGGCGCGCGGCGATGCTCGGCGAGCAGATAGTCGATCTGCTCCAGCCGCTCTTCGGCGGCGATATGCGCCAGATGCAGCGACAGCACCCGCACCGGACCGGCAGGGGTGTGGATCATGCATTCCAGCGCTGCGTTGCGGGTGTTGAGCGGACGCACGGTGCGGCGCAGCGGCAGCGTGTGCAGGCGCGACCAGACGATCGGCAGCTTGGACAGGAGCATGGTGCCGAATTGCCGCCGCCGGTTGACGATGCGGCCGTCACGCCGCTCGCTGGCGTCCATGTCGAAGGCCGGCCCATAAACCCAATAGTATTCGGGCAACAATCGCGAAAGAAGTTCAGGCTGGTCGTCTTCGTTGCTGCGTATCCAATGCCGTTCCACCTCCTGCAAGGCGATGATGTCGGCGCCGGCGACGATCTTGGCGCAGCGCGAGAGATCGTAGCGGCCGTCGCCGCCGAACCCGTATTGGATGTTGTAGCTGACCAGCTTCATTGCTTATCCGGCTCAATTCCCTGAAAGCAATAGCCGTTGGGCTGATCGGCTGCAATGTGCAGCCGGATGCTCAAACAAAGAGATAGAGCGGCGGTACGATTCGATTTGAAAGTCCGCCGCTCTAAGTCGTCAACGGCTGGAATCGTCCCGGCGGAGAAGCGGCCAATTCCGACCAGTCGATTTCCTCCTCTAGACGATGATACGCCTCGTCGCCGATCGTCCCGTCGATGCGCAGCTGTTCCAGCGCGTCACGCTGGCTCTTGATGGCATAGAGGCGCAACCTGTCGTACTCGGTCGCTGCCTGGGCGTCCTCTGGATTTTCAGCGATCGTGCGCTGCGCGGCAAATTGCTCGCGGACCACGGCCGCGGCATTCGATGTCTTGCCGCTCAACACCTCCAGCGCTGCCTGCATGATGGCGACGCGTGCCTGCGCGACCTCGCGGTCGACAGTTTCGTCCGGATCGAGACGAAGCAAGCGCAGCAGCGGCTTCAGGCTAATGCCTTGCAGCACCAGGGTGCCGAGCACGACCGAGAAAGCGGCGAGCACAATCGGGTCGCGGCCGGGAAAGTCAGCCGGCAAGGCAAACGCTGCCGCAAGGGTAACCAGACCGCGCATGCCGCACCAGCCGATCAGCACGCCGCCGCGAAATGACGGCGCCTCGGCCTGCCGGTCCGCGTCACCGAAGCTGGCAAGCCACCTCATGATCGCACCGCATCCCAACACCCAGACGAGGCGCGAGACGATGACGACAGCCAGCACGGCTGCGGCGAAGACGAACGCTTCGACCTGCCCCTGCTCGGCAAGCCGGCCGACGATCGACCGTGCCTGAAGTCCCATCAGGACGAAGGCCAGCACGTTGAGCACGAACACCGCCGTCTCCCAGACCGAGTAGGAGCTGACGCGATTTCTGGCCGGCATGTGGCGCGGCGCGGTACGTGCGATGGTCATGGCATAGACGACGATCGTTATGATGGCGGAGAGCCCGATCCTGTCGGCCAGGATCCAGACGCCGAACGTCCCGGCAAATTGCACCACCGTGCCGCTTGCCGGATCTCTGATGCGGCTGAGGGTGACGAGAGACAATCGGCCGAGCACATAACCCGCGGCGAGGCTGCCGACCGTCGACAGCAAGATCATCGGAACCGCGCTGCTCAGCAGGATAGAGCCGGCAGCTGCGGAAACCGCCATGCGGTAGATCAGGAGCGCCGTGGCGTCGTTGAGCAGGCTTTCGCCTTGCAAGATCGCGGTGACGCGGTGCGGCACCTTGAACTGTCCAAGCACGGCCGACGCCGCCACGGCATCGGGCGGCGCCACGATCGCGCCAAGGGCAATAGCCGCAGCGATCGGCAGGCCTGCCATTGTCCATCCGACGAGCGCGACGGTCGCAGTGGTGAAAACGACGGCGCCAAGCGCCAGCAGGATGAGCGGCAGTCTGTAGCGATTGAGATCGCGCAGCGACGTGTCGTAGGCCGCGTCAAGAAGCACCGGCGCGATGAACAGGGCGAGCGCCAGTTCGGGATGGATCTCGATGGTCGGCGCAAACGGCAGGAAGCCGATGCCCGCGCCGGCCAACGCCAGCAACGAGGGATAGGGAATCTGCAGACGCCGCGACAGCGCGGTCAGCGCGACGGCGATCAGCAGAAGAACAAGGGTCAGCTCGAAAAGCGCCATGCCTCATCGTAGCGGCGAAGCCGGGCGATTGGCACTGCAAAAACGGCGACGGCTTTGGCTGGTGAATGGTGAATGGTGAATGGTGAATGGTGAATGGTGAATGGTGAATGGTGAATGGTCGCTTGCAGAGAAATCTCGGCGCGTAAAGCGCCTTCTTGCTATTCACTATTCACTATTCACTCCGCCCCTAATGCAGCACCAGCATGTCGCCCGACGAGAAGGAAATCTCGGCCTTCTCGCCGACAGCGGGCGGCGGCGAGGCCGGGCTGTTGAACGTGTCGAGCGATACCGTGCTGCCGCCTATGCCGACGCGGACCCGGATGACCGAGCCGAGGAAATGCACTTCGGTGATCTCGCCCGAAAGGCTGGAGTCGCGGTCGGGATGGCGGCCGAGCGAAATCGCCTCGGGCCGCAGCGCCAGCGACAGCGTGTCGCCGGACCTGGAGCCGTTGAGCTTTCCCTGCAGCGAGACCTCTTGCGAATTGACGCGCACCTTGCCCGACGCAGCGTCGGTGACGGTGCCTTCGAGCACGTTCAGCGTGCCGACGAAATTGGCGACGAACTTGGTTGCCGGCCGGTTGTAGATCTCGAACGGCGTGCCGACCTGCTCGGCCTTGCCGCCATACATGACGGCGATGCGGTCGGAAATCGACAACGCCTCTTCCTGGTCGTGGGTGACGAATACGGTGGTGATGCCGAGCTTCTTCTGGATTGAGCGGATTTCCTCGCGCAGCGACACGCGCACCTTGGCGTCGAGCGCCGACAGCGGTTCGTCGAGCAGCAGGAGCTTCGGCTTCGGCGCAATCGCCCGCGCCAGCGCGATACGCTGCTGCTGGCCGCCGGAGAGCTGATAGGGATAGCGGTCGCCCATCTGCGGCAGCTTGATGAGGTCGAGCATCTCGGCAACGCGCCTGTCGGCATCGGCCTTTGGCATGCCCGCGACCTTAAGCCCGAAGCCGATGTTTTGCGCCACGGTCAGGTTGGGAAACAGCGCATAGGCCTGGAACACCATGCCGACATTGCGCTGGTTGGGTTTGAGCCGGGTGATATCCTTGCCGGCCACGACGATCTTGCCGGCGCTCGGCTCCTCGAAGCCGGCGACCATACGCAGCACCGTCGTCTTGCCGCAGCCCGACGGCCCGAGGAAGGAGACGAATTCGCCCGGCTCGACGTCGAGGTTGAAATCCTGGACGACGGTGGTGGCGCCGAAGGCTTTTCGAACCTGCTGGATGGAGAGGAATGGCTCGGCCATGGCTTTTCTTTCGGTCAGTACTTTTTCGATCAGTTTGGCCGGTTCGCCGATCGCGGCGCAAAACGCGACAGGATCTGGATCAGCGACATGCAGCCCCAGGTGATGGCGAACGAAATGAGCGCCAGTGCCGATGGCTCATAAGCGCTGTTGGCGCCGATGTTCTGCAGATAGGGGCCGAACGCCGGGCGATTCAGCAGCGACGCCATGGTGAACTCGCCGATGACGATGGCAAAACTCAGGAACGCGCCGGACAACACGGCGATCAGCACGTTCGGCAGGATGATGCGGGCGATGATGGTGGTCCAGCCGGCGCCGAGGATTTGTGCGGCTTCGGTGAGCGTTCTGACGTCGATGGTCCTGAGACCGGTATCCACCGCCCGGTACATATAAGGCAGCGCCAGCACTGCATAGCCGATGACCAGCAGAGCATCGGCGCCGCGTGCTGTCGCCAGAAAAGGCAACGTCGAATTCGAACCGAACATCCTGATGTAGCCGAAGACGATGACGATGGCGGGGATAACCAGCGGCAGCAGGGTGATGAACTCTACGACCGGCCGCAGATGCGGTAGCCGCAGCCGTATCCAGTAAGCCGTCGGGACGACGAGGAGCACGCCCAAAAGGATGGTGAAGATCGCCACCACGACGGAATAGGTAAATGTCGCCTGGAAATTTGGATCTCCGAACACCGAGCGGTAGGCGTCAAACGAGTATTCGCCTCGCCGCTTACGCAAGGAGAATTCAAAGGTCGCCAACAGCGGCAGGATAAAATAGGTGGTTCCCACGCCAAAAACCAGCCAGGCCCAAAAACGGCTGCCTTGCTTCATTTCAGCCACCGTTCGGCTCGCCGTTGGAACAAAATGTAGAAGAGATTGGCCAGGCCGGTGATGACGATCATGCCGAATGCAAGGGCATAGCCTAGATTCGGATTGTAAAGCACGTCGCCGCGAATCTGCGCGAACAGCTGGATGGGCACGATGTTGAGTGACGGCCCGGTCAGTGCATAGGCCGTTGCGACCGCGCCGAACGCGTTGGCAAAAAGCAGGACCGTGGTGCCGAGAAAACTCGGCCATAACACCGGGATCACCACCATGCGCCAATATTGCCAATTGGTTGCGCCGAGCGTGGCTGCAGCTTCGCCCCATTCCTTCTTCAGCCCATCGACCGCCGGCGTGATGATGACGATCATCAATGGAATCTGGAAATAGAGGTAGGTGAGGATCAGGCCCCAGAACGAAAAAATACTGAAGCCGAGCGAATAGATGTTGATGCCGAAAATATCTCGCAACAGGATCGTCGCCACGCCGAGCCGACCCAGCGTCGCGATGAACGAGAATGCCAGCGGCACGCCGGCGAAATTCGAGGCGACGCCCGAGAAGGTCAAGGTCGCCGAGCGCAGCCACGACGGCAGGCCGCCGCGAATCACTGCCACGGCCATCGCAAGGCCAATCAGGGCGCCGAGCACCGCAGAAACAAAGCTGATCTGAATGGAGACCCAATAGGCGGCTGCGAGCTTGGGTTGCGACAACGCTATGATGTTGTCGAGCGTATAGTCGCCGGCTGCATTTTTGAACGCGCCGGCGATCAGCCCTACCGTGGGCAAGATCAGAAACAGCAGCGCGAAAACGAAGAACGGCGCTACGCCCAACCAATGCAGTGGCAGCCGAAGGCGGCTGATCTCCGGCGCGCCAGGGCTGACGCGGGCTGTCTGGGATAGTGTGGAGTCTGCCATGGACTTCCCGAACTTGGCATAGGGCGCCGGCCGGCGAACCGGCCCGGCGCCCTATGGAACTATTTCACGACGGCGCCAACGATGGCATCCCAGTTCGTGCTGATTTCCTTCTTGGCGGCGTTCTGCTCCTCCAGGGTTGGGAAGATCGCCTTTTCGTAGTTCTCGGCGGCCGGCAGCTTGTCCAGCATCTCCTTCGGGATCACGCCCTTCTTGGCAAGGTCGTTGAAGCGGATCGGGTGGCAGTAGCCCTTCAGCCAGCCGAGCTGGCCCTCGTCCGAGTAGAGATACTCCATCCACAGCTTGGCGGCGTTCGGATGCGGCGCATAGGCGCTGATCGCCTGTACGTAGACGCCAGCGACGACCGCTGCCTTTGGCACGACGATTTCAATTTCCGGATTGCCAGCCATCTTGTCGCGCATGGCGAGCAGGTTGTAGTCCCAGTTCATCACGATCGGTGTCGTGCCCTGGGCGACAGCTGCCGCTTCACCGTCGACCGGCACGAAGTTGCCGGCATCGTTGAGCTGCTTGAAGAACTGCAGACCCTTGGCGGCGGCATCCTGGCCGCCGGTGCCGCCAGCCGCGAGGCCCGAAGCGTAAACCGACATGACCGCGTTGTTGGACGAGCGCGGGTCACCGGCGAGCGCCACCGAATTGGCATACTCCGGCTTCATCAGGTCAGCCCAGTCCTGTGGCGCGTTCTGCACGACGGCCTTGTTCACGCCGAAGGCGAGCACGCCGTAGTAGTCGCCATACCAATAGCCATCGGCATCCTTGGCGCTGTCAGGGATCGTATCCCAGGTCGACACCTTGTAGGGTTGGACCAGGCCGTCTGCTTTGGCCGACGGGCCAAAAGACAGGCCGACGTCGATGACATCAGGCGCCTGTGGGCCCTTATTGTCCTTGTTGGCCTTGATCGCCTCGATCTCGTCGCCGGAGCCGGCATCGGGATTGAGCTCGTTGACGGTGATTTCCGGATATTTCGCCTTGAAGCCGGCGATGACGTCGCCATAGCCGCACCAGCTGTGCGGCAGCGCGATGGTGGTGAGTTGGCCTTCCGCCTTGGCGGCGGCGACCAGTTCATCCATTGACTGCGCCGACGAGATGGCAGAGGTCGCCATCAGGGCGACGGCCGTAAGGGAAAGTACTTTTCCCGTGAATTTGAACATGTGTTCTCTCCGTTGAACTGACGCCGTTGGACGCCTGCGATGCGGTATCGTTTTCGTGTGACAGCCCGATGAATGGTTTGTGAAAGCGATGCCCTGCAGTACGAAAAAGTAAACTCTTTTTAACCGGCTGTAGCAATCGCCTCGCAACTATTTTTCCGGCTAACGAGTTTCCGTCTTACCTTTCATCTTTCCCCCTTTCTTTGCCCTCAATTTCCCGGATCAGTTTCCGGCGCGAATACTGTGTCAGGCGGTGCCGGCAATGGCATTTTCGAGCAGCGTCAGCGCCGCCTTCCTGGTCAGCTTGACAGGGTTGCCGCCGGCGGTCGGATCGACCACCGCCATGTCGGCGATCAGGCCCTTGCGCTTCTTGTCCATGTCGAGCCCCTGGATCAGGCCCGGCAGCGCATGCGGCACCTCCAATTCCTTGCGCAGCTTGATGACGGCCTTGGCGAAACCGTCGAAGCCGCCGTTGATGCCGCAATAAGCCGCGAGCCGGGCGATGCGCGCCTCGATGGCGTCGCGGTTGAAGGCCAGCACGTAAGGCATGAACACGGCGTTGGTCATGCCGTGATGGGTGTCGTAGAGCGCGCCGATCGGATGCGACAGCGAGTGGATGGCGCCCAGCCCTTTCTGGAAGGCGGCAGCACCCATCGCGGCCGCGCTCATCATGTGGGCGCGGGCGACAAGATCCTTGCCGTTGGCATAGGCTTTCGGCAGGTTCTCGAAGACGAGCCGCACGCCTTCGACGGCGATGCCGTCGGCCATCGGATGATAGCCCGGCGCGCAATAGGCTTCGAGGCAATGAGCGAGCGCATCCATGCCGGTGCCGGCGGTGATGAAGCCGGGCATGCCGACCGACAGTTCCGGATCGGCGATGACGATGGCCGGCAAAAGTTTCGGATGGAAGATCACCTTCTTGGTGTGGGTCGCTTCATTGGTGATGACGCCGGCGCGGCCGACTTCCGAGCCGGTGCCGGCCGTGGTCGGCACGGCGATGATCGGTGCGATCGCGTCGGCGTTGGCGCGCGTCCACCAGTCGCCGATATCCTCGAAATCCCAGACCGGCCGCGTCTGGCCGGCCTGGAAGGCGATCAGCTTGCCGAGGTCGAGCGCCGAGCCGCCGCCGAAGGCGATGACGCCGTCATGCTTGCCCTTCTTGAACACCGCAATGCCGGCGGTCAGGTTGGAGTCCACCGGGTTCGGCTTGACCTCGGAAAACACACCATAGGGCACCTTGGCGTCGTCGAGGATCTTCAACGTCGAAGCGACGACCGGAAGTTTGGCCAGCCCAGGATCGGTGACGAACAGCGGCCGCTTGATGCCGGTGGCTTCAAGCACATCAGGCAATTCCTTGATGCGCCCCGCGCCGAAGCGCACGGTTGTCGGGTAGTTCCATTTGGAAATCAATTTTGTCATTTTTGTCTTTCGAAAAAATCAGATGGCTTCACGCAGATGATATGATTTCGGCCTCGTCAGATTGTCGTAGCCGATGGCCGAGAGTGCGGCGCCCTTGCCGGTGTCCTTGACGCCGGTCCAGACCAGCGCCGGGTCGAGATAGTCGCAGCGGTTCATGAACACGGTGCCGGTCTCGATGCGATCACCGATCGCCGCCGCATGCTCGGTGTCGCGCGTCCAGATCGAGGCCGTCAGCCCGTAGGGGCTGTCGTTCATCAGCGCGATCGCCTCCTCGTCGTTGCGCACCTTCATGATGCCGACAATCGGCCCAAAGCTCTCCTCGCGCATGACGCTCATCTGGTGGTCGACCTCGGTCAGCACTTCCGGCGCCAGATAGGGCGAGCCCGGCTCGTCATTGGCCAGCTTCATGTTGATATGCGCTTTGGCGCCCTTGCGCAGCGCCTCGGCCTTTTGCTCGCGGATCAGGTCGGCGAAGCGCGCCTGGGCCATCGGCCCCATCGTCGTCGCCTGGTCGAGCGGGTTGCCGACGACGTAGTTCCTGGTTTCGGCGATGAAGCCTTCGACGAACTCGTCATAGACCTTCTCGTGGACATAGACGCGCTCGATGCCGCAGCAGCACTGGCCGGAATTGTAGAAGGCGCCGTCGACCAGGTTGGCGACGGCATTGTCGATCTTTGCGTCGGCCAGGACATAGGCCGGATCCTTGCCGCCGAGTTCAAGGCCGAGCGTCATGAAGGTGCCCGCTGCGGCCTTTTCGATGGCGCGGCCGCCGGCGACCGAGCCGGTGAAATTGACATGGTCGATCTTGCCCGAGCCGAGCAGTTTTTCGGTCTGCGCATGGTTCATGACGAGGTTCTGGAACAGACCCTTGGGCAGGCCTGCCTTGTCGAACGCCTGTTGAAAACGGTCGCCGACCAGCAGCGTCTGCGCCGCATGCTTGAGGATGACGGCGCTGCCCGCCATCAGCGCCGGCACGATCGTGTTGACGGCGGTGAGATAGGGATAGTTCCACGGCGCGATCACCAGGACCACGCCGAGCGGCACCTTCTTCACATAGCGGCGAAACCCGTCCTTGGGATTGGAGGCCATCACCGGCCTGAGTGCCGCTTCCGCAATCTCGACCATGTAGCTGGTGCGTTCCCTGACGCCGCCGAACTCGCCGCCATAGCGGACCGGGCGGCCCATCTGCCAGGCGATCTCCGGCACGATCTCGTCGGTCATGGCGACCAGCGCTTCCAGCATGGCAAGCATGTACTTGCCGCGCTCGACGATCGGCGTCTCGGCCCATTTCTCCTGCGCCGCCTTGGCACGCTCGACCGCGGCATTGATCGCCTGGTCCGTGGCGATGGGCCGTTCGGCATAGATCGAACCATCGACGGGGGATTTGAGTTTTACGGTTTCCAAGTGGGCGTCTCCATATATCGAAGGCAAAGCGTCAGCAGGCAAGGGCGCGAACATGCCCGGCTCTTGCATAATCCAGTATTGACTGATCGCGCGTCACGAGCGTCAAATCGAACGCCCGCGCTGTTGCGATCAATATCCTATCCGCCGGATCGCCGTGGAACGATCCAGGCAAGAAAGACGATTCAATCAACAATTCCGGCGAAAGAGCCTCGACCTTGATGCCTGGCGTGGCGATCACTTCCCCAAAAATGCTTGCTGGCGACTTTGCTGCCGCCAACCGGCCCTTGGCGCTCAGCAGGCCCAACTCCCAGGCCGAAATGGGGGAAACCCGGACCTTCTCGTCAACAGCCGCGGCGCTGTTGATGGCAATCTTGGCTTCCGGCGTGATTGGCTCGTTCAACGCTATCCATATGATCGCGCAAGTGTCGAGCAGCAGCCTGTGCATCACGGCAGCACGTCAGGCTCAAAGGCCGGCCTCGTGTAATCATGTCCTTGGAGAAGCGTGACCTTGCCCGTCCATATGCCGAAAAGAGGATGGTCGGTATTTCCCTGCGGAAGTTCGTAGCTGGCTTGCGTTTGTTCCGCCATTCCTGAACGAGTCTTGTCTGTGGTAGCCATATTCGGCTTTCGATAACCTTCGGGCCATCCCTCCAGTTTGAAATCCACCCGCTCGTTCGCAAGATCGACACGAGATGCCCGGTAGTTTGCGCGCAACCAAGCGCGCGCCTGGCTGTGCCCGCTCGGGCTGTTCGCCCACCATTCCTCCCGCTGTCGTGCCGACGGCGGCAAGCGGCCACCGATAACTTGCTCGATCTCTGCGAAGCTCATCGACATCTGGCCCTGGCCCGAGAACAGGAGATACTCGAAAAGCGGATGGTATTTGGTTCCTTCGGTCATCGCACAACCTAGCTCAAGCAGCATTTTCGGTCAAGGTATTAACAGTATCTTACTATCTTTCTAATAACGCTCGAACCCCCTGTGCAGTTCCCAATCGGTAATGCGGCGGTCGTATTCGAACTGCTCCCAGTGCGCCGTATGAACATAATGCTCGAGCACGCCGTCGCCGAGCGCCTGCTTCAGCATCTCCGATTTTGCCAGCGTCTCGGTGGCGTCTCGCAAGGTCTTCGGAATTTCCGGCAGCTGCGAGGCCTGATAGGCATCGCCGACGAAGGGTTTTTGCAGTTCAAGCTTTTCATCGATGCCGGCAAGGCCGGCCGCGATCAGCGCGGCGAAGGCGAGATAGGGGTTTAGGTCGGCGCCGCCGATGCGGCATTCCATGCGGATGCCCTTGGTGCCCTCGCCGCACAGGCGGAAACCGGCGGTGCGGTTGTCCTCGCTCCACATGATCTTAGTCGGCGCGAAGGTGCCGGCCTGGAAGCGCTTGTAGGAGTTGACGTAGGGCGCCAGGAACCAGGTGAATTCCCTGGCATATTTGAGCTGGCCCGCCGCCCATTGCTGGCCGAGCGTCGACAGTGTCCATTCGGCCTTTCTGTCGTAAAAAAGCGGCGTCTCGCCGTCGGCGCTCCACAGCGAATTGTGGATATGGCTGGAATTGCCGGCCAGCCCGTAATTGTACTTGGCCATGAACGAGACCGCCTTGCCTTCGGACTCGGCGATTTCCTTGGCGCCGTTCTTCAGGATGACGTGGCGGTCGGCCATCTCGAGCGCCTCGGCATAGCGGACATTGATTTCTTCCTGGCCCGGACCCCACTCGCCCTTGGAGTTCTCGATCGGAATGCCGGCCGCCTGCATCTCGTTGCGCAGCCGGCGCATGACGCCTTCTTCCTTGGTGGTGATGCCGATCTGGTAGTCGCCGATATAGGGCGAGGCTGTGTCGAGGCCCTGCCAGTGCTTCTTGCGGGCGGAATCGTAGGTTTCGCTGAACAGATAGAATTCGAGCTCGGAGGCGAAATAGCCGAGATAGCCGCGTTCGCTCAGCCGCCTGACCTGCTTCTTCAGGATGGCGCGCGGCGAATGCGGCAGGTCGTCATGGGTGTGGTGGTCGAGCACGTCGCAGATCACCAGCGCCGTCTTTTCCAGCCATGGAATGCGCCGCAGCGTCGACAGATCCGGCTTCATGACGAAGTCGCCATAGCCTTTCGACCAGCTCGCCGCCCTGTAGCCGGGCACCGGTTCCATATCGATGTCGGCGGCCAGGAGATAGTTGCAGCCATGCGTCTCGTCATGGGCGGAATCGACGAAATACTGTGCCAGGAACCGCTTTCCCGCCAGCCGCCCCTGCATGTCGACAATGCACGCCAGCACGGTGTCGACCTCACCGCTGGAGACCGCCTTTTTCAACTGATCGAACGAGAAATTTCCGGCCATTCTTGCAAGCTCCGCCGCCTTTGTGGCGCTTCGAGAGTTCAACTCTGGACCCGGCCGCAGGAAGCGGCCGGGTGTTTCTTGAGGTCCGAGGCAGAGTTAGGCTTTCTGCGCGTGCTCCAGCGCGAACTCTTCTTCCGGCGACAGGATCAGCTTGTGACGGCCGACCAGCCCGAAATAGACGATCGCGATGGCGAACCACAGCGCCACCCAGACCACGCCCTTGGTGAAGTTCGCGTCCTGAATCTGGTAGAGCAGGGTGACCACGCCGATGATGATCGTCAGCACGGCGCCCGGGACGCCGAGCGGGCTGCGATAGGGACGTTCCATGTTCGGCTGGTTCTGGCGCAGCAGGATGAAGGACACCGCCTGCAGGATGTAGGAGAACATCGCGCCGAACACCGCCATATTCAGCAACACCGAGCCGATGAGCGAACCGGCCGTGGCGCCGCCAAGCGCGAACCACATGATCAGCATGATGCCGAAGCCGACGATGGCGCCCGCAAACATCGCCACATACGGCGTCTTGTACGATTTGTGGGTCACCGACAGCGCCGACGGGAAATAGCCGGCGCGGCTCAGCGAATAGACCTGGCGGCCCATGGCGAAGATGATGGTGTGGAAGCTTGCGATCAATCCAATCAACGCGATGACGCCAAGCAGCACTGCGCCCGAGTCGCCATAAATCGCCCGGAACCCGTCAAGCAGAGGCTCGCCGGAAGTCGCGAGCTTGAACGAACCAACGCCGACGACCGACGGGTTGAGCAGCACGATCATGAAGGCCGAGACCATCAGCGTCAGCATGCCGGCGATAATGCCGCGCGGCATGTCGCGCTTCGGGTCGACCGATTCTTCCGCCGCCAACGGTAGCTGCTCGATCGCCAGGAACAGCCACACCGCAAAAGGCAACGTTGCCAGCACGCCCGACAAGCCGAACGGGAACATCGAGCCATTGCCTTCGGGAAGCTCCATCGCCGCTCCGTCCGGACCGACGCCGATGTTCAGCGCCCAGCGCGAAAAGTCCATGCTCGGGATGGCGCTGATCCAGAACACGATCAGCACGGCCAGCGACAGCAGCGTGACGATCAGGGTGACGCGGAAGGACAGCGCGACGCCGAAAATATTCAACGCCAGGAACAGCCCATAGGTCACCAGCCACCAGAGTGGTGGCCAGACGCTGGAGTCGGGAAAGGCGACCGACCAGATGCCTCCCATATAGGAGCCGATGAAGAAGGCGATGACGGCGGGCGTCACCACATACTCGACGTTTTCGCAAAGCCCGGTGATGAAGCCGCCCCACGGCCCCATCGCCGTCCGGGCGAAGGAGTAGGCAGCGCCGGTGTGCGGCAAAGCCGGGCTCATCTCGGCGATCGAGAAGACGAGGCCGACATACATGATGGCGATGATGATGCCGGCCACCAGCATGCCGCCCCAGCCGCCTGTCCCGAATCCGAAATTCCAGCCCGAAAAATGCCCGGATATGACGGCGCCGACGCCGAGCGCCCACAGATGCCAGACATTGGCGTGACGCACCAGTTGCCGGTCCTCGAAATAAGATTTGTCGCGCTTCGCGTATGCGACGCTGCCAACTTGCTTCGTATTACCGCCTGCCATTTGAAAGTCCCCTTCTTCTTGTCAGTTGACCGGTTCCACCGGATGGCCGAGCCCGCCCCGGCCAGATCCCTGGGATCCGGATGACGGCTCGAGATCGGAAAAAATCCCCGCGAGCAGATCCGCCCATTTTCGCTGCCCGGCTTCGTCGGATATTTCGTCGTTGCGGATTTCGATCATCGCGCAGAGTAGCTCCCGCGGGCGCGCGTGCCGTTCCAGCGTGAAATAGACACGGTCGGCCGGCGAATAGGGTTCGTTGATGCCGACTGTGACGCCGGCGAGCCGCTGCAGCGCGGCGACGAGCGGCGCTGCCAGCCGACGATCCTCGTCATGGATGACGCCGATGTGCCAGGGCCGGCTCTTGCCGTTGTAGACCGGGTTGAAGGAATGGATTGAAACCAGCCGCGTCTCGAGCCCGCGCGCCAGTCTTGTGTCGATGATGTCAGCGACCGCATCGTGAAAAGGTTGCCAGGACAGGGCGATGCGCGCGGCGCGCTGCTTTTGCGACAGGCCGGCATTGCCCGGAATGGTTGTGGTCTCGCTGACCGGCGGCACCAGATCGGGTGCGTCGAGCGGGCGGTTGCAGTCGATGACAAGCCGCGAAATGCGGGTCTCGACCAGCGTCGCGTCAAGCGCCGCGGCCATGCGGCGGGCCACCGGCAACGCGCCGGGATCCCAGGCGATGTGGCGGGAAAGCTCTTTGGCAGCAAGTCCGAGCGTTCCGAATTCCGGCGGCAGGAAATTGGAGGCGTGGTCGCAGGTCAGCACGAAAGGGCTCGATCCGCCGGGGTTCGTCACCCCTACGGCTTCAGGCGATGCAAGGCTGGCGGGCCGTGCTGTCTCCATTATCCTGTCGTCCCCGGGGAGCGCTGTATCGTATGTTACGTATTTTGCCTCATTGCGTCCCTGTGGATGATTTCATACAGTTTGTCCGGCTTTGTCAAACGCGATTTCGGGTCAAATGCGATTTCGGCAAAACGGCCGGGCATGGGGAAAAGATGATTTCGAGCATTGCCGAACTGATCTCGGACCGCATCGGCACGATGCCGGCGGGCGAGCGCCGCGCAGCGCAGACGCTGATCGCCAGCTATCCGCTGATCGGCCTGAAGACGGTCGCCGAATTCTCAGCTGCCGCTGGCGTCTCCTCGCCGACGATCCTGCGTTTCGTCGCCCGCCTCGGCTTCCAGAACTACCCGGAATTCCAGTCGGCGCTGCAGGACGAACTCGCGGCGCAACTGCAGTCGCCGGCATCGCGCACTCTCAACCCGCCATCGCCGAACGGCGGCGCGGTGTCGCCGATGCTGGAGGCGACGCTCGACAACATGCGCGAAACGTTCAGGCACCTGTCCGACAAGCAGCTTGCCGACATCGTCGCAAAGCTTGCCGACCGACGCGGCAAAACCTTCCTGATCGGCGGCCGCTTCACCGATCCGCTGGCGCGCTACATGGCCGCCCACCTGGCCATCATCCAGCCCAACGTCTTTCACCTCGCCGGACAGGAAAGCGTCTGGCGCGATCGGCTGATCGACATGGGCAAGCGCGACGTGCTGGTGATCTTCGACATCAGGCGCTACCAGGACAGCCTGGTCCGCTTCGCCGAGACGGCACACCAGCGCGGCGTGCAGATCGTGCTGTTCACCGACCAGTGGCTGTCGCCAATCGCCCGCTTTGCCCGGCATGTCATCGCCGGGCGCACCGCCGTGCCCTCGGCCTGGGATTCTTCGGCGGCCCTTTTCGTCGTGGCCGAAACGCTGATCGGCGCCGTCACCCGGCAGCTCGAGGCCGACGGCGCCAAACGCATCCGCGAGTTGGAAAGCCTGCGGTAGAGGCGCGGGCTGAATAGACGAACCCGACCAGCAGCAAAAAGTATTTTCAAGCAGTTTTTCAGCTACCCTCAGAATCACTTTTCGCGAGATACGCATTTGACGCATCATTTTTCATAAGTTAGAATCATTTTTCAGGGATTTTGGTGGACCGTACCAAAATTCGAACGCGAGGGACGGTTTTCATGGCTGCTCCGCAGGAGCATCAATTTTCAGGGCCGGTGAACGTTTTTCAGGAACTGCGCCTTCCTGAAACCGCGACTCTTGCCGGCTACAGCGCGCTGATCGGGGCCTATGGGCTTGCCGTGCCTCTGCCGCGGACTCTCTCCGCCACCGGCGAGCATCACCGCATCACCGAGCGGGACGGCTGGCGCATCATGACGCCCCGGCATGCGCCGCATTCAACCCTTGAAGGCCACTTGACCTTCGCTCTCAAATACGAAGGACTGGACCTAGCAATCCTCAAGCGGCTGTTTCTGGCGACCGAAACCGCACCGATTGAAGCGCTTGTTCGCAAAAGCCCGACCGGCAGCTACGCCCGCCGGATCTGGTTTCTCTATGAGTGGCTGACGAACACGCGCCTCGATCTCCCCGACGCGACCGCCGGACGCTATGTTCCTGTTGTCGACCCCGAACTGCAATGGGCGGCGCAGGGCAAGACCGCTCCGCGCTACCGCGTGAAGGACAACCTGCCCGGCACGCCGTATTTCTGCCCGCTCGTGTTCCGCACCAAAGCCCTTGAAGAATTCATCGGCCTCGACCTGCCTCGGCGTGCGCAGGCGATCGTCGCGAACGTGCCGCGCGACCTGCTTGCTCGGACGGCCGCTTTCCTTCTGCTCAAGGACTCGCGATCAAGCTATGCGATAGAGGGCGAGCGTCCGCCGCAGGACCGCATCCAGCGCTGGGGCCGGGCCATCGGCGAGGCCGGTCGTCAGCCGCTTGACCGCGATGAACTGCTGCGCCTGCAAAGGATCGTGCTCGGCGATGCCCGCTTCGTGAAGCTCGGCTTCCGGCAGGAGGGCAGCTTCGTCGGCGGGCATGACCGCGACAACCGCATGCCGCTGCCCGATCACATCAGCGCCCGGCCCGAGGACCTGGACTCGTTGATCGACGGCATGGTCGCGTTCGACCGCGGCCCCGCCCAAAGCCTCGATGCGGTCATCGTTGCGGCGATCCTCGCATTCGGATTCGTCTACATCCACCCGTTCGAAGATGGAAACGGCCGCATTCACCGCTACCTGATCCATCATGTCCTTGCCGCGCGCGGCTTCACCCCGCGAGGAGTAGTGTCCCCTGTTTCGGCCGCGATACTGGAGAAAATCGACGAGTACCGGGGCGTGCTTGAGAGTTATTCGCAGCGCCTGCTGCCGCTGATCGAATGGCAGCCGACGCCGCAATTCAATGTCCGCGTCCTGAACGACACTGGGGATTTCTACCGCTTCTTCGACGCGACGCCCCACGCCGAATTTCTCTACGCCTGCGTCCGGCGGACGATAGAAAAGGATATTCCCGACGAGACCGCCTTCCTGCGCCGCTACGATCAGTTCCGGCAGCAGGTCGATGCCTTCATCGACATGCCCGAGCGTCTAACCGATCTGCTCTTTCGCTTGCTTCATCAGAACGGCGGCCGCCTTTCGAACCGCGCCCGTGAAAGGGAATTCGCCGCTCTAACGGATGACGAGGCGGAGCGGATCGAGGCGATCTACCACCAAACCTTCGGACCCGGCCTGCAGGCATGATTGTTCCATGGGTAACATCTATCGCGGCGCTTTCGTCACTTCCGGCAATCGAACGGCTCCGTTGGCGACCTGAACTCGACCGCCTGATCGCTTCCGCGCCGGAGAAGGCGTGCGCGCCAGGCTGCAAACGCAAAACGGCCCGCGTGATGCGGGCCGTTTTGTGGATTTGGTTGCGGGGACAGGATTTGA
>NZ_JBVVQT010000042.1:0-20408 GCF_055811595.1 Mesorhizobium sp. WSM4814 | reverse complement strand
GACTGGAGGATCGGCTTGAGCGCCTTCAAGGCAAAGCGGAGATCGCCCCGGCGCTCGCCATTGGCGGGCCAGGAGCCGTCGTTGACCGGCATTAGCATGAGCGTCTTGGCGCCGCAGGCCGCCGCATAATCGGCGAGCTTGCTCGCCTCGGTCTTGCGGGCGTGAGTCCACTCGTTGAAGCGCTGCAAGGCATTGATGGAAATGATCCCAACGCCTGCTTCGGCGGCGGCAGCCCGGACGTCCGCCGCCGGCATGCCGCGTGCAACAGCATTGCTGTACGGTTGGCTGCGGATCTGGACATCGGTCAGGCCCTGGTCACGGGCAAAAGCGAAAAGTGCCCTGACGTCGAGTCCGGGCGTCGCCATGTGGTCGAGTGCAAAGCGGGGCGCTGCTTGGCGCATGGCTTGGCTTTCCTTCTATGAAACGCCGTCATTCTCGGCTGACTGGCTTCTACCGTGCGTTGATTCGCGAGGGCCGAAATGATGGTGCAGAGAGCACATATGGCCGCGCAGCGTTTCGGAGACAATTGCGCTGCAGGTGGTCAGATCGTAGATTTGAGGTTGTCAATTGAGGCGCGTCAGATGGCTCCCAGTCTTCATCAGCGTGGTGAAATCCGTTCACTGCGGCGGCTGCATGAGGAAGGCGAGGCAGTCGAACTCACGTTTCTCTCACTGTGGTGCTGCGCCTGCTGAGACATCGCCTGAATAGGTGCAATGACCGAAGCTGGCTCGCAGCCATCCATCTGCTTCCGCACCCGCCAACCCGGAGAGATGCCCAACCGATCGGATTCAAAGTTCAGGCAGCAGGGTGCTTCGCCAGAGCGAGGCCGACGCCCAGCGCGATCATCGCGCCGCCCGACGCCTCCCTCAGGCGGCGGATCAACCCGGGACGCGCTGCCGCGCCGTCTTGAATGCCGCTGGCCACGAAGGCGACCACGATGTCGGCGAGCGTGTTGAGCGCAATCGACACGGAGCCAAGCACCACGAATTGCAGAGCTACGAGCCCTGCGCTCGGGTTCACGAACCGCGGAAGGAAGGCTAGAAAAAAGGCTGCCGTCTTCGGGTTGAGAGCCTCGACCAGCACCCCTTCCCGAAACGCCCGCCGGGGTCCGACTGAACCCACCGGGGCGCCCTCATCGCCGCCAGTCACTCCCTTGCGGCGGGCGGCTTGAAAGGTGCGAAAGCCGAGCCAGACGAGGTAGATCGCGCCGAACAGCTTTATTGCGGAGAACAGTCCCGAGCTCTCGAGCACGATCGCGGAAAGGCCTAAGCTTGCGGCGAGGACGTGGATCATGCCCCCTAACCCCGTGCCGAAGCTGGAAGCGATACCTTCCGAACGACCGCCGGCGAGCGTGCGCGCGGCAACGTAGAAGATGCCCGGACCGGGCGTGATGGCGAGCACGGAGGCTGCGGCGAGGTACAGGGCGAATGGGGTCAGTTCTGGCATCATGGTTCGATTCCGACGAAGTTCATGATTATTTTGGGATGAGAGCGGCGATCTCGCGGTCAGATGGCCGCTCGCTCGCCGCAAGGCCCGCGGCCACGCCGGCGCGGTCGGCCGGGTTCCGGTTCTGGCTCACTTTGCGCTTGCCCTCCAGCCTCGTGATCGGCATGCGCAAGCCAACGATTCCGCGGAGTTGCGCCTGTACAAAATCCGGCGGAGCGTCCGAGACCGCCCAAGGCGAGGCGCGCTCGCCCTCGTGGTGGTCGGTCAGACGATTCACGACGTCCAGCAGTCTTCCCGCATGCTCGAAGAACTCGACCGGACCATAGGCGTGGACGGCGATGTAATTCCAGGTCGGGACGACCTTCCCGGTTTCCCGCTTGGTCGCATACCATGCCGGCGTCACGTAAGCGTCCGGCCCCATGAAGATGGCCAAGCCGTCGCCCAGCGCCGGAACACGGCACTGGGGATTGGCCTTCGCTAGGTGCCCGTAGATCACGCCGTGCTCGCCCTCGCTCTCGTCAAGGAAGAGGGGCAGTGGCGTTGCGAGCGGCCCTTCCGCCGTGACTGTAACGAAGTTCGCCAGCAGCGCCGCGCGGATGGTCGCGCGCAGGCACTCCTTGTCGTCGTCGCGGAAAGCGGGAGGGATGTACATCGCGAAACTCCTTTCGTTACCAGTCAGGTACCGGCAATCTGGCCTGCTGGAAACAGCCAGTCAGAAGCTATCGACGTGGTCCAGTTGGTGAAAGATGGCATCGCGCGCCCGATCATCGCGACGATCAAGGAGCAGATCCACAGCGGGGTGTGCGAGTCGAGGGACGGCCTGCGGTCTTTCGCAGCCGAGCGGTGGGGCGCATCCCGCATTACGGGAACGGCGGCTAGTTTGCCAAATCTTGTGGGCGCAGCCCGCGATGGCGGAGGATCGCGCATGTAAGCCTCCGGCAAGCCCAATGAATTCGATCTAACGCAAAGTGAACCGTATTAAAACAATCGTCGAAGAGGGAGCCTACCGGGGATGCCGGGCAATGCCGAGAGCGTGCTCGGGTCCTCATTGTAGCAGGTGACAACAAACGTGTACGCGTAGCCAACGGGTCGGAACCGACCAGTTCGTCCGATGTCCACGAAGTGCTTGTCCGCAGAGCGTAAACGGCCTGTAAGCGTTCATAAGCGAGACCACAAGGTGTACTGGCTGGGAAAGCAGGTCCATAGGATCTCGCATTTCAGTGATGTTCTGGAAGCGAGCGAATTTCATATCCGCAGGCATCTAATGCCGGAATCAGATTGGACAGCGCCATAACGGTCTGGTTGCGCAGACTGGCTTGACTGCCCCGTCTCGACTCGTCGGGAGGGCAACCATCGTGCAAGAGCACGATAGCGCCGGGCCGCACCGAGGCGAGCACTGCATCGACGATCGCGTTGGTGCCAGGGCGCGACCAGTCTTTTGGGTCTATCGACCAATGAAGGGCCGCCAGCCCGGCGATCTCTGACGCAGTGAACACTTCCTCGCTCCAGGCGCCGTATGGTGCGCGAATGTAGCGGATCAAGGCCTGCGGGCATGCTGCCATGATCGCATGGTTCGCCTCAAAAACCTCACGTTGCACTTCGCCCAAGCCGCATTTGGACAGATCCGGATGAGACATCGTATGGTTGCCTACCTCATGCCCTTCTGCGATCATTCGCTGGATGAGATCCGGGTGCTCTGCGGCGTAGGCACCAATGACGAAGAAAGTCGCTGGCACCCGATTTTGCGCGAGCACATCGAGTATCTGTGGTGTGAAAAATGGATTGGGACCGTCGTCAAACGTCAGATAAACAGTGCGACGGCCGGTGCCGTCAGCGCATTCACTCCGCACCTCCCATCTGTCATCAAGATGTCTCATAGCTCCGGACCCTTCCGGTCAATTGTGGTACTGGTGGGCCATTCCCTCATCTGCCGCGGCACAACCTCGATGAGCACGTCCTCCACGCGCGAGGCAGCAGTCGAGATACAGCACTTCTGAGTGGGACGGTCCGCGGACGCCGACACAATGGTGGCCAAGCCGTCTCTGCAGAACCTCTTAAGTTGGTTCCACAGCGCGCGCCGAACCGTGCCGAGAGCACTGGATATAGAACGCAGAATGAATGGCTGATTCCGAGTTTCTCAAGATGCGGACGCACCGCGTACAATGTGAGTTCGCCCGCCAAGAGATCAACCTCGCCGACCCTGATGACGGCGCAGCAGGCCCAAGTGAACCGTCACGCCCGGCGCGTCGTAGCCGATCGCCCGAAGCCCCAGCCCAACTTCGATCGGCTTCGAATAGCTTTCCATTATAGGCTCAGTCCTTCTATCGGTCCTTCGGAAGAAGTCGGAGGGTTCAAAATGATCGGCTACTTGCAACTGATTTTCCCAGCACAACTCCCACCGCATTTGAGAGCGCAAACCTCAACTTGTTGTTGATCCCTGCGGTAGGCGCCTACGCTACCTGAGGGAGCTTGCCGCGAAGAGCCGACGCGATGCAGCTTGCGCCGATCACCGACGAACCCGGTCGAAAAGCGGATCGGCTCGCTTGACGTTCGGCGCAGACCAGGAGGCACACACCAGAAAATGCTCCTCGGAGCCAACGCATACATCGACAATCCCCTTAGGGCTGCATCCTTGAATTTTTCCTATGCGACGTCCTGTCCAATCGGCAAAATCGATTGTTTCGATGACAAGCATCCACGTTGCGGATGATGAGACAAAGGCCTTCTGAACCTCCTCGTCGTGCTCGACGCACCGAACCGAGCGCAATCTCACGGGGCGGCAACCAGCATCAACCTTAGTCAGCCGGCCATGAGCGCGGCCGTGGCCCGGCTGCGCAATTTATTGCGACGATGAACTGTTTACGATGAGCACCCGCGAACGTGTCCTAACCCCGCGTGCGGAAACCGTCAGCGTCTCAGAGTTGAGCGACGACGTCCCGCAGCATCTCGACGCCTTTTTCGATCTGCCGGATGCTCAAGCCGGAATAGCCCATGACAAGCCCGACGCGATCGGCCTCGCCTGCTCCCGACTGCCGATGATAAAGCGGCGAAATGGGGTGCAGACCCAGACCCGCGTATTGTGCGGCTTCGACCAACGCCGTTTCACGCGATCGCGGCAGGTCGTTGAACCATATGACGACGTGCAGTCCAGCCTCTGCCCCCTGGACGGCGATCCTATCTAGAAAACTCCGTTTCAGGGTGGTCAGCAATACCTCCCGGCGCTCGCCGTTAAGGCGGCGCACGCGGCGCACATGGCTTTCATAGCCGCCGCTCTCGATCAGAGAGGCCAATGACTCCTGCTCGGCCACCGGAGAATGCCGGTCGGCAAACTGCTTGGCGGTTTCGAAAACCTGCTGCAATTCCGCCGGGACGACGAGATAGCCGATGCGCAGCATCGGCGAGAGCGTCTTGGAGATGGTGCCGAGGTAGATGACGGCCCCATGATCCTCGAGGCTGTGCAGCGGGGGAACGGGGCTGATATCGTATCGATATTCGCTGTCGTAGTCGTCCTCGATGACATAGGCGCCCTGCTCCCGCGCCCATTCCAGAAGCTGATGCCGCCGCGTGATCGGCATGACGCCGCCGAGCGGAAACTGATGCGAGGGCGTCGCATAGGCCAGCCGGGCCGCGACCCCCGCCAGTTGCTCCGTCTGCATGCCGTCCTCGTCAACCTCGACGGGAACGGGCGTAGCACCTGTGCCGGCAAAGACCTGGCGCGCCATCCTGTAGCAGGGGTCCTCGATGACGAAGCTGTCCCCTGGGTCGAGCAGCAGGCGCGCGCAGAGATCGAGGCCCTGCTGCGAACCATTGACGATGACGATCTGCTCGGGTTCGCAGCGCACAGTACGGGCGCGCCAGAGATAGCCCTGAAGCGCCTGGCGCAGCCGGCGCGAACCGCACGGATCGTCATATGCGAGCCGTGCCGGCCGCTGCGCCATCGCCGCGTTCATCGCGCGTTTCCAAACCGACGTGGGGAAATCTGAGGGCGCCAGGACGCCATATCGGAAATCGACCTTCAGCGTGTTCGGCAGGTAATCCGGCCAGCGCGGATTGCCACGCAGCCGTTCGCCATAGCTTGACAAGTGATCCGGGCCGACCCGTTTTCGGGGATTGGCGGTTAGCTCATGTCCGAGCAGTGAGGATGCGACACGATGGCGCGCGCCTTGACGGACCTCGATGAAACCTTCGGCGGCCAGCTGCTCGTAGGCGACGGTGACGGTCGTTCGCGAGACTCCAAGTTCCTCGGCAAGACCACGGGAGGACGGCAGTTGGCTGCCGGTCTCGTAGATGCCTCTGAGTATCTGCTCGCGAAGCGCTTCGTAGATCTGGCGCGCCCCCATGCCGTGCGGGCGGGTTGAAGCACCGAGACCTGGAGACTGGACCATTTCTTTCCTGCCAACTGAAACAGTTTGCAGCTACTCTTCCCGAAAGCCAAGAGCACGTCCAAAGTCGATGGCCGAGTGCGCCCACCGATCCACGACTGGCACAGTCTGCGAACGGCCAATTCGGTCGCTACCCGCGCGATCCATCACTGCTACGATCCGGCTGGTTTACCAGCCGTTCAACCATCCGTCTTCCTGAACTCGACCTACGGATTGGAAAGCGTTGCGGCGAATGGAAGGACAGCCCATCTTGTTATGGACCGCGCCAGTCCAGGCGGAGTCTATGATTCGGTTGGGTGTAATCTCACTTACCCCGAACAGGTCGCGAACTGCGGTCCGTTTTGATGCTGGAGCCTCACAAGGACTATACATAGGCTTTGATGAATGCCTATTCCAGGATTGGCGTCACGATGACCGTCGACCCCATTCAGCCTTCAAATGATCTCCGTTGAAGGGTTTCGCCGCAACCGAGGAATATATTCCTGACTTAGTCGCGCTGCCAAAACCGCCCAAGGCTCGCGCCGAAGGCGGGTTGTTTTTGTTTCAGCCGAGCTTGCGCGCAGGCGGTTCGCTAACGATCTCGCTGTGCAGATCGCGAAGCGCCTTGACCATCTCGATAGGCCTCGAGTTGATCAGCAGTAGATAGGCGCGCATGGCCTGTACGGGCCGCGAACGGCCCTGTTCCCACTGCTTCAATTGATCGAAGCCGAAGCCGAACGTGGACGCGAAGTCCTTCTGCGAAAGGCCAGTCTTCGTACGGATTGCTTTGACGTCGATCTCGGCGGGCACATGAAGCTTATAGGGCTCGGCCTCGCCGCGTGCGACGGCAAGCGCTTCCTGCAGGCCCTCCGCGATCTGATCGAATACCTTCTTGCTCATGCTCTTTCTCCACCTGCGGCTAGCGGCTGGACGCGCCGCATATTCTTCCACAATGGCCCCCGTCATCTTCCTTTGTGCATTACGTTCCGCCTTGGAAAGATTGACCTTTTGGCTCTTCCCAAACACGGTGATAAGGAACACCGGAAGGTCCGAACCTGTGTAGAATGTGATCGTGCGAACGCCTCCGCTCTTACCTTTGTTATTGCCACGAATCGAAAACGGATCTTCCGGCAACCACCCGTCCGACGATTTCCTCGCCGTCATCCGGATTGGCCGCAATGTGGTCGACGAAGTCCTCAATGTCCTCATCGGACATCCCGGCTGCCTGCGCCGCCCTACGGAAAGCTGCCAGTTCTGAGACCGTGTGAATGCCGTGCATAAGTATGTAAACTACGCACCTTGTCAACTGGTAAACAGGCTAGTCGGTCCCGTCTAGTCCCCCATGGGCAGGGAAATTGCCGCAGTTACTGGCGCGATCGGGTCCGGCACTTGGATCGCTGAGCTCCCATGACCGATGTACCCCAGCAGGTGTACCATAGCTTGCAGCCGCTGTGTTGGCCGCCACCACCGCGGCGACGTAGGCTTCGGTTGCGGATCAAGAAGAGAGGTCATGCACCCCTCGCGGCGACCGGAACGAAACCGGTAAGTGACGGTTTTCTAATGGAAGGGACCGCAAAGGCAAAGGATGAGGCACAATGGTCGAGCTTGTAGTTTTGGAACAGGCGGTCGCGAGGCAACGAGTGAAGCGAGCGGAACTCTCTCTCAAGCAGGCGAAGACGATGCTCGACGACAATATCGGACTCGCCGTCAGTCTTGCCCTTTGCAGCCGCATACGGGCCGAGCAGGCGAGTGCGAAAGCAGCCAGAAGGCGGCTGCTGAAGATCGCACCGCCAAGCGCGCATTGAGGATTCTGGACCATGACGTTGCTCGAACCACTCAACTCGGATGGCTGAAGCGCAGCGCTATCTACCATGCCGCGCGGCTGGAGATGTTGCACAACGGGGTGCTCAAGCGAATGGAGCAGACCGACCGTTCTGCTGAAACGGTCGAGGAAGCGGCGGAAATATTCGCCGAGGCTGTTCGCCCTGCCGGAAGCACTCAGACGCTCGGCATGTGAGAGCCAAGCCGCCACATCGGGCTTTTTGCAGTAGCAGACCAATGGACGGCATCACTCGTCCCGGCCATCCGGATATCGCCGCCACCATTCGCGCTAGCCCGTCGTGCGCGGCTTACCCTTAGCGATGCCGACAGTCTGATCAATCACTCGGCCGGCCTGACCCGCGTCCGCCAGATACCCGAGTTTGCGGCGCCTTATTGCCTGGCTTTATGCCGCCACGGATCGCTTTGACCCAAACTGGTCGCTTCAGAGCCTTACCGACCAAATCCCTTCCTCTGGATCTCGCGACATCAACGGTGTTATCCTCGACATCCAATGCGCCTGTAAAAATCCAACAGCTCGCCTTGGCCACGTCCTCATTCGCTGACCTCGACACGGGGCGATGACGCGCTCGACGCGGCTCCAAGTGCCGGCTCCGTCAACGAATTTGACCTTCGGACTCGCCCTTCGCCGACGCTCGAAGTGCGCCATCGTGCTGGGCTCCAGATCCGCGACATGCCTTGCGCAAGGTCGTGGTGAGCGCCAGGCCGAGGATGAAGTCGATGTAGTTGGCGCGGCACCAGTCGATGACCTGCGGACTGCAATATGGCTGTCGCTGGATCAGGATCCGGGTGTTCGGCCAATTGCTCTGGATCCCACCAGCCCGCGTGTCATATGAAGGTGCTCGGACACACCGGTGTTTCGGCAGCTGTTATCGGTCGTCCAGGCTTTGGCATCAGTTTTGGTGGACGCGAGCAGCTTGCGAGGGATGCATCCGAACGTGGCGCTGCTCCCACAATCGTCGCAGCTCTCCTGTGAGAGCCTCGCGCTGGGCTTGATCCAGCGTAACTGTGTCGAGGAGATCCGCGAGCACGGCTTCGCCTTCGATCCGCGTCAGCAGATCGAACAAGTCATGTGAAATACGCGCACAGTCACGGTGATCCGTTCGGATTTCGCAGACGGTCTCGTGGCGATCCTGCGCCGTGTATGCGCGGACTTTATGCAGGGATACATAAGGCGGCAATGAAACTGCGAGCGCAGTCCAATCCTGCAGCGTTGCGGCCCGTTTTTTGACGAGGTACGGCCCGACCACAAGTCCATCCAGCTCTGTTGTCAGGAACGTGGCAATCGAATCTGCAACTGAATCTACGATCGGCTCTGCGTTGTTGTTAAAGGACGTATTGAGCAGAATTGGGATGCCTGTCCGCTGCTTGAAGGCATTGATGACGTCCCAGTAGGCCGGACTGGCCTTGCGCGATACTGTTTGCAGCCGAGCCGTACCGTCGACATGCGTGATGGCGCCGAGCAAATCACGCTTGGAATCGCGCACACGAACTACGAAATTCATGAAGGGAAATTCGCACGCACTGCCCGGGAGGTCGAAAAATTCGCGCGCATCCTCCTCCAACACTGATGGGGCGAACGGGCGATATCCTTCCCGCTTCTTGACCATAGCGTTGATCCGGTCCTTGTTTGAAGCGGGCCTGGGGTCGGCAAGAATGCTGCGATTTCCGAGCGCTCGCGGCCCGAACTCCGAACGACCTTGCACCCAGCCGATCACGGCGCCACCGACCATCCACTCGGCTGCCCTATCCGCCACCTCCTCAGTGCGTTCAAACGCCAGGTGCCCCGCCCATGCCTTTAGTTCCTCTTCGACAGCGTGATCGCTCGCGAGTTCCGGCCCCCAATAGACCTCCTGCAATCGCGTACGCGGCGCTGGGCGGCCCAGCTCATTAGACACGATTAGCGCGGCGCCTAATGCGCACCCAGCGTCATGCGATGCGGGCTGCACGAAGATGTCTTCGAAAAGTCCTGAATAGAGCAGCTTGCCGTTCATGGAGCAATTGTGCGCAACTCCGCCAGCCAGGCACAGCCGCGTCATCCCGGTGGCCTCACGATAATGGCGAAGAATGTGAAACACGATGCGTTCGAGCGCTTCCTGTAACGACGCACTCACATCCATATGCTGCTGAGTGAATGGCATTCCCTTTTGCCGAACCTGAATGCTGCGGAGCAAAGTCGGACCGATGCGGTCAAGGTGGACGCGATACTCGCCGTTTGCAGAGAGTTCATAGAATTGCTCGAAAAGCTCGCGATAGGGAACGGGATCGCCGTAGGGGGCAAGCCCCATTACCTTGTATTCATCGAACAAGCCGTAGCCGAGATACCGGATCGTCTCGAGATAAAATTGCCCGAGAGAATTGTTCTCTGGGAAAGTCGCCAGTTGCGTAATTTCAGTACCAGATCCTACCGCCACAAGGCCCGACAGGAAATCACCAGAGCCATCAATCGCGAAGATCAGACTTTGCTCGAAGCCCGACATTGCAAAAGCACTCACGGCGTGCGCCTGATGATGACTTACGAATGAGATACGCGAAGCGTCGAGCTCGGTACCGAACTCCTGCGCCAACAGTCTCTGCATCAATAGTTTAGCATCCAACGGAATGGAGGCGTCCGGCTGGGAAGCAAGCATGTTTTCGAGCATGGCGTTGCTATAGGCTTCGGTAGCGTAGAACGCCACACGATCGATTTCGCTGAGCTGAACCCCAGCTGCTGAAAGACAGTATTGAGCCGCACTAATTGGGAGCTTGTTGGAATGTTTGATCCGATTGAGGCGCTCCTCTTCTACCGCCGCAATGACCTGTCCGTCCCGGACGAGCACCGCAGCGCCATCGTGCATGAATGTGTTTGGAATCTGAAACCTGTTTTCATAGACTTTGTCCAATCCGCCGTTCAATCCTAGACACAGCATCTCGCTCTCCATTTGTCGTATAGGAATACTAAATTGGCCTGTCTCGAGACCGTTCGATCAGAAGACAGGCGGCGTTGTATCGTTCGCGCCCGAACGCCAGCCAAACATGACCGGCCTCGAAGAAATTCTATGAGGTCCGCCGGGATCAACATAAGATCCTGTGCTCGAGACGCCGGGCGTTCCATAGCGTTGTGAGATTGAATCGACACCAGCCAAAACCCTTCGCGGCACGTGCTGGCGATGTCGTTTTTATTTGCGTCCACAGCGCATGGTTTATCTCCTTCTCTTCGCGTCAGCGCATCAGTCGGCGGCGCAACAGCACCAACGAGAGGAAGAATGGCAACAGCGCGTAAAGGCCGAGCACACCGATGTGCAGGGCGATGCCGACGATCGGGCGATCAAGCATAACCGGACGAATGAGGTCGATTGAATGTGACAGCGGCATGCATCGCGCTATCTTCTGAAAGGCGTCAGGCAGCTGATTCAATGGGAAAACGGCACCCGACAGGAACAGCATAGGTGTGAGGACAAGCGTCTGGTAAAATACGAAGTAATCGTAGCTGGGGGAAAGTGCCGTGACGATCATCGCGAGGCTCGCAAATGCGCATCCTGTGAGAGCAATGATTGGCAGCGCATAGAGGACGGACGGCCAGGCTGCATAGCCCAACGTCGCGGTGACAATGGTAATTGCCGCACCGGCCAGGAACGCCTTGGTGGCTGCCCACGCCAGTTCGCCCAGAACGATGTCGCCGAGGGTAACGTGGGTATACAGCATGGCTTCCCATGTGCGTTGAGAATGCATGCGAGCGAAAGCCGCGTACAATGTTTCGAGGGTAGAGGCGGTCATCGCACTTACCGCGACCATGCCGGCCGCCAAAAAGGCGATATAAGACGCACCGTCTACGTGGCCGACCATTATGCCGAGGCCGGTACCGAGTCCGAAAAGGTAGATCATTGGATCGGCGAGGTTACCGAGAAGCGACACGAGTGCGACTTTCTTCCATGCCAGATAGTTGCGGCGCCACACCGCAACCCAGTTCCACGCATTGGCCGGCAGCGCCGCCGCAAAACCTTCAATCATGGTTCACTCCTCCATCTCGCGCCCGGTCAGCCGCAAGAAAACATCCTCGAGATTGGCTGGACGCAGAAGAAGACGCAGACCTGCTCGCCCCTGCAGTTGCGTGCGCACCTGGTCAGGGTCAGGCGCATAGCAATAAAGGGTTTCGCCGCTGATCTCGATGCGCTGAGAATGTGGCTTGACCAGCGAATGCAACTCGTGCGGATCGCCGCCGTAAATCTCCATAACCTGGCATCCGATATGCTCGTCGATCAGCGTCTGCGGGCGGCCTTCGGCAATGTTGCGACCCTTTTCGAGCACGCACAGCCGATCGCATAATCGCTCAGCCTCTTCCATGAAATGCGTCGTCAGGATAATTGTCTTGCCGCGTGCCAACAGGGCGCGCAGCCGCTCCCAGATCAGGTGGCGCGCGTGCGGATCGAGGCCGGTGGTCGGCTCGTCCATCACTATGAGCTGCGGGTCGTTGATCAACGCCCGCGCCATCGTCAGGCATCGCTTCATGCCGCCGGACAGTTCCGAGACGCGCGCATCCGCCTTGCGCTCGAGGCGAGCGAACTCGAGAAGCGACGGGATGACCGCTTCGCTCTCGCGTGTGCTCATGCCGAAGTAGCGCCCGAACACCAGCAGGTTCTCGCGTACGGTGAATTCCTGGTCAAGATTGTCGAATTGCGGGACCACGCCAATGCCCCTACGCGCCAGCCGAGCGCGCGCCGGCACCGGGACGCCGAGCACCGTGATGGTGCCCGCGTCAGGGCATGTCATGCCGAGGAGCATACGCGCGATAGTGCTTTTGCCCGCCCCGTTTGGTCCAAGAAGGCCGAAACACTCTCCCGACGCAACGGTGAACGACAGTTCGTCGACAACGACCTTGTTTCCATACGACTTGGTTACGCCGGCGAAATCGACTGCCACGGTCGACAGAGAATCAGGGACGGAGCTTTTCGTGCTTGTCTGCTCGTGAAACTCCCGTTCGATCGGACCAGTCTCGATCCGCGGCAAATCCTCTGGGTCCAACTCCCGACTCAACACTTGATCTTTCTGGTCCTGGCTCAACACTCTTCCACCTGCGATCACGTGACTATTGCTGTTCGCTGTAAGCTGCTTCAGATCCCACCAAGTTGGGCTTTGGAATGGCGCCGTCGGTTGGCACCTTGGCCGCAGAGTTTCGCGACAACCAATCGCTATTGCTCAATGTGCACAGCGCGTATGCTTTCAACGGGAGCAAGAGAAAGATGTTGATGAGTGTGTGGAGCGAGAAACCGAGAAATCGAAGTTGGCGCGCACGAAACGCTGCCACGCTGCAGCGAACTATAGTCATGGCCGCAATCGTCAGGCATGCCGTCCAAGGCACAGTACCTGTCGTTACGAATTGCGCGAGCCCAGCCAGGAGCGACAAAGAGAGCAATAATGGGCCAAGATTCTGCCCAATCACGTCCAATGTGAGATAAATATTAAGGCCGCGCAGCAGTTGGAGCGCCAGTAACGTGTCACGGAACGTGCTCCGGGCCCAGCGAAGCTGTTGGCGCAGATATGGACCCATGCTGCTGGGAACGACTGTTGCCGCGACGGCCTCCGGGACATACTCTGTTCGAAAGCCTGCTTTCAGCATCAGGATCGTAAGGTGGCGGTCCTCACCGAAGTCGCTCGGCTTCCCTCGAAAGCGCTGCGTCTCGTACTGATCGAGCAGCGAAACAAGCGCGGATCGCCGGTACATGGCACACGGACCGCAGCAACACATGACGGCACCGAACCGAGCCTGCGCTGCCCGCTCTTCGTTGCAAGCGAGCCAGTATTCCATGTCAATCAACCGCGTCAGCCAAGTTTCATTGCGATTGCTGGCCGCCAACTGGCCCATGGCGGCGCCGATCGCTTGATCTTGCATCTTTAGCGCAAGCCTTGTGACGACGTCCGGCGCGAGTATCGTGTCCGAATCTACATTGAGCACCAAATCTCCGCACGATCGGCGAACCGCCGCAATCTGTGCCTTGCGCTTTCCGACATTCTTTGGGAGCGCAATGAAGTTGAACCTCGGGTCGCGCGCGTATTCCTCGTGTACACCTACGAGGGCATCGCGGTTTCCAGAACCGTCATCAACAACATAGACCTGCAGTTTTCCGGCGTAGTCCTGACTTGCAATGGAAGCCAGGCAGTCCGAGAGGGTGCGAGGTGCCTCGTTGTAGCACGGGATAATGACATCGACGCTCGGCCACGGCTCACAGCCGGCCGGTTCGCCCGAAGTCGGCGGTACGTTTGCAGGCAGGGTATAAAACACCTGCGCGGTCTTATAGACGGTCGACAGCAGCGCATAAGAGCAAACGGCAACAATACTGGCTGGGGCAAAGAGGTTCATGAGATGTCAGATTCTTCAGTGAATTTGAGGAAGCGAGCGGACAGTAAATCCGCGGTCAATGTGGGAGTCAGATCGATCAATGCCATGAGGGTCGGGTCGCGCTGACTGATATCATTGCGGGTGTTCTTCATAGCTCTGGACCGTTCCGATCGATCAAAGTGCCGGCCGGCCACTCGCTCATTGAGCGTCCGATTGGGAGCACCATGAGGAGTACGTCGTCGTCGACTCGCGTGGGCGGCAGATCGGGGTACACGTCCGGGAGGGTTGAACGCACGTGAACGCCTGTCAAAATGTTCGCCAGGCCTTTGCGGCAGAACCTCCCAACATGGTTCCGGAGCGCGTGCCGAACCGTGCCGAAAGCGAATGGAACGCCAAGCTGCTGCAGCACTGGATACATCACGCTAATCGAATGGGCGATTCCTAGCCCCTCAAGATCCGGACGCACCCCGTACAGACCGAGTTCAGCGACAAGCAGATCAACGTCGCCAACTTTGATGTATCGGCGCAGCAGGCCCAAGTGAGCCGCTACCCCGTGCACATCATAGCCGATTGCGCGGACCTCCGGCCTCGCACCGGCCCAACTTCGACCGCCTGCGAATTGCTTTCCATTAAAGGCTCCGGTAGGCTCATAGGTCTTCCGGAAGAACTCAGAGAGTTCGAGGTGATCGGAAAGCTGCAACTCATTTTCCCAGCACAACCTCCACTGCACGTCAGAGCGCATGCGAAGACTTCCTCTTTTTCGGGTTCTTTTGTGCACCCCACGCGGTAGACCAACGGCGGTGCATGTCATGTGGCGGGTCTATGAACGACCCGCCCAGATTGGTAAAATTGATTGTTTAGATCGCGAGCATCCACGCTGTGGATGTTAAAACCATGCGTTTCAAGGCCCTGATCTGAACCTTCTGGTCGTGCTCGATTGGCCCGATAAAGCGACGGCACCGATGGCAGCTGTCGGTGATACAACCTGCTTCAAGAGCGGCCGCCAGCGGCGTGGCTGCGCCTCGTGCTGAAGCAGCGATCAAGTGGAGGATAGGCCCGACTGTTAGGCGTCAGCAAACGCGGGGATCGTCTGGTCAATGCTCTCGAGTGTTGCCTGTCAACCGGACTGTCGGTGAAAGCACCTGGAGAGCGGTAAGGAGGGCGCGCCCGGATGGCGCTACTTCGAACGAATTGTTTGAGGTTTGGCCGACTGGAACACCCAGCTTGAGCACCTGAGGCCTCAAGTGCGCGAAGGGGCTGGTCCCTAAGTTTTCATTCCGTGCGAGGGATCGGAGATCGCCGCACACAGAAAAGGCAGCCTAAGGAGCGTCAGCACTTGCGCCGGCCAAAGGGCCGGGACGCGGGACTGACTGCAACGACGAGATCGGTTAAAAGGGCAGCCGTAGGAGTGTCAGCATAGCGCCGCCGAAGGCGGGACACGGGACCGACGGCCCCCGACGAGGAGTGCCGCTTTCCCGGCTAGGGATCGTCACCCACCTGGGCCGAAACACCTTTGAGGTTCGGTGGCGGCAGCCATAGAGCCCGTCCCGCATAGGGAGAGCCATGCAAAATAAGGACTTCGCTTCATTTGGGTATTTATGGGTCATTTATTGGCTAAAGCCGTTTCTTTTTGGGTATTTTCAAAGGGGGTTGGCGGCACTTGGCACGCTCGCGCCAGAGCGCCTATCGGCTTTGCGCCGTGTTGCGACCATCGAGAGCATTGGCTCTTCTACCTGAAACAGGTTCAGCAACATGTCACCGAACTGACATGCGCCGTCATCAACACAGTCAGGAATATGGGCTGGCAATGTCCAGGTTAGTCAGGCCCCGGGAGCCCATCTTCGAAAAGTAGCCAAAAGCCTTGTGGTGTGCGCAGACCTCGATGAGAGGTTAGGGAGAGATCCGCTTATGCGTGGACCGGTGGCAAGACGCCGGCGGCATCCAATCCGCGCAGGGTTGGTCAGGGCTCAAGGGGCTCGAAGGCCCTTTGGTCGTCTTTATGTGCGAAAACATGATGCGGGGTCCAAGGCGGCATACGCCTTGGCTGCGATCCAACGGCAATCACGTTGGTCTGGGCGGGGTCTTGGGGAGGGGCAGGAACGCCCCGCTTCCAAGCGCGATGAAACGGCGGACGTTTCGATGGTGTGATGAGGCTCGATGCCGAGAGAACGGCAAGGCCGGAAGGGTGCACGGGAAACGCGACAGCGAGTTTCCCTGCCAAGGTTGCGATACTACACCGCACATCCTTGCAATGCGCGTTACGCAAAATGGCAGAGGTGGGGGAACGGTCACCCCGTCGCTTCCGAAGCTGATGTGTGGACCGGAAAGGCTTCGGCCGACATCTGGGGGCCGTTGAGGTGGAAGCGGGCGAAAACCCCTCTAGGCTCGCGGCGCTGAACATCGAGCCGCATGAAGAGCCGGATATAGCTAAGCAGATGTGGCCATCAGGAAGCGGAAATCGGCTTTCGGAAGCGGGCCAGCAGGCAGTCTTCATTGATCGACGCGCCCCGGCACTCGATGCACTCGATCTCGGTCAACGATTCGTTCAGCATGGCGATGGTGGTCTCTGCACCAGCAGCGTGCCCCCAGCGTTGGCAATTGGCGTCACGTGCCGACCCGAAAACCAGGTGCCCGCCTGGCGCAAGCAGGCCTACCAAGTTGCGGACTGCCGCGCGGATCTGAACGAGGTCTCCGACGTAGTAAAGAACCTCCGCCACGACGATCAGGTCGAACAGCTCATCACTCGAAAACTGTTGAACATCGGAAATTATCCAGCTGATGTGCGGCGGCTCCTTCATGCGTAACCGTGCTCGCGTAATCGCTGGCTCCACCACATCGATCACAGTGAGCCGCTGGCAAATGGGGGCTAGCCGCTCCGTAAAAGCGCCGGCAGCGCACCCGACTTCGAGCGCATTTGCGACTGGACTTTGCGCAAGTGACAACCGGAGAATTTGGGTGTGGCGCTCCCGCTCGAACGGGTTGCCATCGAGCCGCCATGGATCGTCTGCGGCCATTTCTCGATTCAGCAGTTCATGATCGATTTTATGGGTCAAATTCACACCTAGCTAAGGCAGCAATCACCGGCGCTGCAAATACCGTCAGATGTCGCTAGCGTCGGGACCCGGGCACACTCATTCTGAGAAGCGGGGCCGCACGTGAGACCCGATGTCAAAATACCGCCACGGTTCATCGTGTGGTTGCCCACCTTCCGGCACCAATTCCACTGCCTTCGGATCGTTGTGTTTTCCCGGCGGCCTCAGGGCGCGTGCGCGCGCTTCCCGCACCGGGGAGACCTGCGGGCCGAGGCACTTGATTTCGGTCACGCTCCTAATAGGGTCCGCAGGATTGGCAAAATTGATTGTTTGGATGACAACCATCCACGCCCTGAACACATCGAAGGCGGAGTTGGGCGTGGCTGGGTCCACGTCTGCAGAGCAATTCCAACCGATCGCTTCCGTAGGGGGGCGCCCATACAAGGGGAGGAATGCGTCATGCTCTTCACTGGGATCGTGGATCACGCGCAGCCGCGACCGCTCTCATCGAACCAAACTCGCCAGCCTATGACGCCAGCACGCTGCCGATGATCCTATGATGACTGCGGTTCACCGCCTCAGCATGGCCGCAATGCCATGACGGACAAAGGGAAGATGTTGGCCGAAGCGCAGCCCCACATGTCTTGCAAGCCGTGCCGCCGGATGCTCGCTTGAGTAGAGTCCGACGAGAATATTCGTAGCATGGTAGAGCGGCGCCGCCGACAGGCGCAGTCGGCCTTCATACCTGTGGAGCATGTCGGGATCGGCAATGTCGCGACGGTCGCGCCACGCTGTCACGATACCACGGGCGAGTTGCCTCTGGCCGCCGAGGCCAATGTTGAAGCCATGCGCGGTCACCGGGTGCATGCCAATGGCGGCGTCGCCGATCAATGCGGCGCTCGGCGCGCGGAACCTGTGCGCCCAGGTCGTGACCAACGGATAGATATGGCGCTCGCTTGCCAGGCTCATGTTGCCGAGGCGCCCTCGACAGCGCTTCGTCAACTCCATCAGGAACAACTCGTCGTCGAGGGCAAGCAGTCCGTCGGCCTCGTTTGAGGGCAAAGTCAAAAGCAGCGACGACACGCCTGGCGCGAGGGGCAACATCGCTATCGTCTGATGGTGATCGAACCATTCGATCGCGATCTGGTGGTGGGGGCGCTCGTGCCTCACCCGGCAAATCAGCATCGAGTTGCCAAGCCGATTGATATCGGCGCCGATGCCGAGCAGATCGCGGGTGGCGGAAAAACGCGAATCGGCGGCAACGAGAAGCCGAGCGGTCAGTTGCCTGCCATTGGAGAGCGTTATGACTGCTCCCTGGTGGCTGTTTGTTGCACGCACGACCGAGTGGCCGCACAGCAGCCGGGCATGGCCCTGCAAGCGGATGACCTTGAACAGGGCATCGCGGATCCGGCAATTCGGGACGAGAACGCCCAGTGGTTCCCCAGACCCGTCGGGAGGATCGAAACACAGCGCAAAAGGGCTCGATCCGTTGAGGACGCGTGCGCCTTGAAGCGGTGACTTGTCCGAAGCGCGGATAACATCCCAGGCGCCGAGCTCGCGAAGGATCCCAATCGAGGCGTGGGTGAGCGCGATCTCGCGACCGTCGAAAGCCGGACTTGCCAGTCTTTCCAGGGACTGCCCTTCGACAACCGCCAGTTTGAGCTCGCTATGGGCAAGCGATGCGGCGAAGGAAAGTCCGACCGGCCCGGCGCCAACGACAATGATGTCGAAGCTGTCGTCACAGCCGGCCATCAGCGTGCCCCAGCGCGTTTTCTATCTTCGTGAGACGCTGGTGGAGTCGAGCCGCATGTCGCGCATCGATTGCGCTGCGATCCAGTGCCCGCCGCATCGCCTCAAGCGCGTTTCTCACGTCGGTTCCTGGCCGGTGAAGCGTCATTTGCCCGCCGTATGGTCTGGATTGTCAAAGCGTGGGAGCGACGATTAGGCTGTCGGTCAGCACATGCGTTTTCCCTTGAAGGACTCGTCGATCAAACCACGCCGACAAGGACATGGCCTTGATCTGGGTCAGTCGAGGCGGGACCGGCGTCAGATGACCTCGATCCAATCCAGTCGCGTGCCAGCGACCCCATGACGACGCAATGGCACCAGCTAAGGCGAACTAGGCGCATCTGGTGGGAAGACTGTTTCAGGACTTTTGCGCTATCAGCGAATGACCTCGCCATGGAAGCGCCGGCGCGAGGGCAGCGACATGCCGAAGCCGACTTCCATCATCAGCCGTGGCGTGCGCGAAGGCACGGTGTATATGGAAGCCGAACGGATCCTCGACGAAGCCGAGGTGGGCTTCGCCGGACAGCGTGATCGGGCTGTCATGGCCTCGTTTTCGCACCAGCCAGTATTCCAGCGGCAGGCAAACGGGGCGGCGGCACTCGAAAGAGCCGCCGCCCGGCTTGGCACCTATTCGCGGACGAACAGCGGCTGGACCCCGGCCCATTGATCGACGGTGCGCCCATATCGATGCTCAGATGGTTGCCGACCGCTTCGACTACGGAGCTGCCGGCTTCGAGCGTCTCGGCCATGACAAGGCTGACAACGCGCAGACGTCGTCGTCGCAAGTGCGAGCGAACGGGCGAAGATTGCGGCGAGGCAAAGGCGTCGCCATTGCGGCCTCGGCCTTGCAGGCTGCCAGGCTTGCTGCCACGATCTCGTTGGCGATGCTGCGGGCTCGCGGCGAACCTGCCACAGGCCCGAACCTGTGACAGCATGCGCCACCATCAGGCGCAGCGCGACACCCGATGGTCGAGCATGGCGATACGCACGGCACCGTGGCGATGCAGATCGACAAAGTTCTGCATCGGCCCGGTGAGTTCCTATCGCGACGGGGATTTCTTCGTGCTCGCCGCCCTCGCCTTGCGCGCGGGTGCGGCGCGCCTCCTTGCGCGAGAGCCAGCCCTCGTGACACTCGGCCTCGCCCCGATGCGAGACTGATATAAAGACCTTGCCGCCCCCTCTTCCTCGGCGTCTTTTCGTGGTCCCATGACTGGAAATGCTGCCCCGGTTCCAGCACGATGACTTCGCTCCATCCGGCCTCGAGAAAGGCGTCCGCCTGCCGGCAATCGCCTCGTTCTGCTTGAGCCAGAACAGGTCGGCGTCGGCGAAATAACTTTCCTCGCCGAACAGGTTGGAGACGATCAGGCCCGGATAGTCGTCAATGGCAAAGAGCGCCACCTTGGTGGAGATTGACTATCCGCCGAACAGCCACTGCTTCAACTGATAGCCGCGTGGCGCGTATTGCTCCGGATCCGCGAACAGTGCCAGCCAGTCTTTCTGCTGGGCTTTTCGAAGCCATGCTGAGATAGCGAGCGGATTCGAGAACGTCTCCCATTGCGACACTTCGTCGGGGTCGAGGTGGGCGATGTTCTCGATCAATGAGGCTTTCGAGGGCATGGGCGTCGT
>NZ_JBVVQT010000041.1:0-21514 GCF_055811595.1 Mesorhizobium sp. WSM4814 | reverse complement strand
GGCGCGCCGCCCTCGTTGGTGAGGCGTATATAGTCGGCGCCCAGCCAAAGTGTCAACAACGATTTCAATCTTTTTTGAATTTTTTGCGACGAAAGATTGCGGCGCCGATTTTCGGTAGCCGACTTCCGCGGCGGCATGGGGATAACAAAGCCGAACACCGCCACGGAGCCCTATTGCCGCCGCATTGCGGTTTGACACCAACGCCAACGAAGCTGGCGCAGCACCACTGGCGCGGCGCCTTATAAGAGACTGTAAGAGAGCCACTAAGAGAGCCACTAAGAGAGAAGTATGACTGGGGATCTCGGCCGAAGCCAGCCGCTTCGTTGACTTCGCCCGCCGTGACAGGCAAATGTCATGGCCACAACAAAAGCGACAAGCCGTCCCGCCCGGGGAAGAAGCAGCCTTTCTGGATGCCAGATACGGAAAATGTCATAGCCGAACTCGGCAACGAGCCGCCGCTGATTGCGGACGGTCGCAGTGGCCCGCCCGACCGGCGCGAGGTTTCGGCGCGCTGGCTGTCGGGCACTTTTCTTACCGGCGTGACGTCGAGCGTGCTGATGGGTGTGGCGCTGTTCGCAGCCCTCGACGGCCGTCAGCAATTGGCGACGCCGCCCGAAATCGCCGAACTGATCAGCCTTGCGAGAGGCGACGATTCCGGCGAGATCGCCAAGACCACCAGGCTGGTGGCGCCGCGCCAGATCGCCAAGGCCAAGGACCGCCGGCGCATGGAAGTGCCGATGGTGACCAAGGTCGGCGACCGCGATGTCATCCACACCATGCCTTTCGTGCAGATCAAGATGGCGCTTGCCGCCGGGCACACGACCAGCCGCGCCTATCCGCCTTTCAATCCGATGCAGGTGTTTGGCGACGACCGCGACGGCAATGCCGGCCAGCCGGCGACCGCCGCAGGCCAGATCTATGGCGCCAAGGTCGAAAGCGAGTTGAGCCTGAAAACGGTCGATTTCCCAATCGAGACGGCAGCGTTCGACGAAAAGAGTGACTTGTCCGCCGACGAGGTGGAAAAGGTGGTGCGCGAGGCCGGCACGGGTCTGAGCGACGGCGCCGTGCAGGTCGCGTCGCTGCATTATGTCGACCCGCAGCGATTCGGCGATGCATTCGCCGAGAGCATGGCCGGCTCCTACGACGTCAGGATCGTTCCGGAAAACGTCTCGGTGTCGCCGCGTGCTGCCCCCGACGATCAGGCGCCGGCCTTCGCCGAGGAGATCATCCCCTTCACCAGGGACCGCAACATCGTCGAGGCCTTCGCCGATTCGGGCTATACCGGCGAGGACGCCACCGGTATGGCCGAGGCGATCGCCAAATTGCTGAATGCGACAGCGCTCAAGGCGGGAACCGTGCTGCGCGTCGGCCTCGAGATCCATGGCGACGCCGCCAAGGTCGTTCGCACCGGCATCTACGACAGGGCCCAGCATATCGTCACCATCGCGCTCGATGATCACGGCCAATATGTGCCGGCGCAGGAGCCGGAGCCCAATCCCGAATTGCTGACCGCGTTCGATGATTCGCCGCCGGTGGTGGTGCGCGGCAATCTGCCGAACGTCTATGACGGCATCTACCGCGCCGCCTACTCCTACGGCATGTCCAAGGCGATGACCAAGCGGCTGATCAAGCTCCTGGCGTCCGGCGTCGATTTCCAGTCGCGGCTCAGTCCGTCGGACCGCATCGAGGTGCTGTTCTCGCAGCCGGATGGCGACGACCGGGCATCCGACGAATCCGAGCTGCTCTACGTCTCGGCGAGCTTCGGCGGCACGACGCGTAATTTCTACCGATTCCAGATGCAGGACGGCAGCACCGACTATTTCGACGAGGACGGCCGCAGCGCCCAGCAATTCCTGCTGCGCAATCCCCTGCCCGCAGGAAAATTCCGCTCCGGCTTCGGTGCCCGCAGGCATCCGATCCTCGGCTATGTGCGCTTGCATACCGGCGTCGATTGGTCAGCCGCCATCGGCACGCCGATCATCGCCGCCGGCAACGGTGTCGTCGAGAAGGCCGGCTGGGCCGGCGGCTATGGCAAACAGATCATCCTCCGTCACGCCAATGGCTACGAGACCTCCTACAATCATCAGAGCGCTTTTGCCAAAGGCATCGCGCCGGGCGTGCGCGTCCGCCAAGGACAGACCATCGGCTTTCTCGGCCAGACCGGCCTCGCCACCGGTCCGCACCTCCACTACGAGCTGATCGTCAACGGCACCAAGGTCGACCCGATGCGCGTTCGCCTGCCGGTCGGCAAGGTGCTGAAGGGCGACGACCTCGTCGCTTTCAAGCGCGAGCGCGGGCGCATCGATGATCTGCTCAAGCAGGAAGACAATGATTCGCTGAAAGTCGCGAGCGCCAAGATCGAAGGCTGAGCCGAGTTGGGCCTGGCTGCTCAGCGCTGCGGAGCCTCGGATCCAGGCGGCCATGGCAGTCGCTCGCCGGAAACAGTTGTCCACGCCACGATCGCCGCGAGCAGGCAAAGCAGCGCGGTCACCAAGGCGACTGCTGCGAACGCTGCGTCGCTGGCGGCCAGCCTTGCTGCATCGATATCCGGCGCCGGTTCGCCGAAACCCGGAATGCCGGATGCGGCACCGCTGTTCAGCGCTGCTGCATAGACCCAAGCCGCCAGTGACCCCATCGCCGCCACTGCGATCAGGCCGCCAATGCGCGAGACGGCATTGTTGATTCCCGAGGCAGCACCGGTATCCTTGTCCTCGACCGCCGTCATCACCGCCGTCGACAGCGGCGACACCACCAGCGCCATGCCAAGCCCCATCAGCGCCATCAGCGGAAACACCCCCCACCAGAAACTGTGGATGCCGGCATAGGCCAGCAAGGCAAGCCCGGCAAAGGCGACAGCGACGACGAGACTGCCGCTGGCGATCGGAAAACGCGGACCGATCCGGTCGGACCACTGGCCGACCGGCCCCGACAACAGCGCGATCAAGACCGACAGCGGCAGGAAGATGAAGCCGACCTCGGCGGCGCTCAGCCCCCATCCGGCGATGAGCAGCATCGGCAGATAGAACAGGTTGGCCGACAGTGCGAAATAGAGGAAGAAGGTCGCCACATTGGCGCCGGCGAAGGCGCCGACCCGAAACAGCGAGAGATCGATCATCGGTTCGCGCTGCCGGCGCTCGAAGACAATGAACACGATGAGCAGCACCGCGCCGGCGGCAATGCTCGGGCCGGACATTTGCCCCTCGCCCTCTGCGCTCATCGAAGTCAAGCCGTAGGCAAGCGCTCCGAACGCCAAGGTGGCGAGTGCAGCGCCGCCGAGATCGAGGCTGCGCCTTTCGGTCGGTGCGTCGGCCGGGACCTTGGCGAGGAGAAGATAGATCGAGACAAGACCAAGCGGCAGATTGACCGCGAAGATCACCCGCCAGATGCCGTCGCCGAAGGCAGACAAGACAACGCCGCCCAGCACCGGGCCAAGCGCCGTGGTCAGCGCCGAGGCTGCCGCCCAGATGCCGATCGCCCTGCCGCGCTCCTTCTTCGGATAGGCCTTGGCGATAATGGCGAGGCTGCCTGGCACCATGATGGCAGCACCGATGCCCTGAATGGCGCGAAACGCAATGAGCATTGGTGGATTCGGCGCCACCGCGCAGGCAAGCGAGGCGGCAATGAACAGCGCGATGCCTGCCACGAAAGCATGCCGCAGGCCAAAACGGTCGCCAGCGGCGCCGCCAACAAGGATGAGTGCCGAAAGCGTCAGCGCATAGGCGTTTGAAATCCACTGCGTCTCGGCGAAACTGGCGCCAAGATCGACGCGGATCGCCGGCGTGGCGATGGCCAGGATCGAGCCGTCGATGAAGCCGAGCGCGGAAGCCAGGATCGCCGCGATCAGCACGAACCTGCGTCGCGATTGCGGGCAGAACGTATCGGCCGGCAGCGGCCTGACCAGGGGGACGGCTTCGGCGCCGACTTCGCTTGGAGAACGCATGAAGCCTGCTTAGACCTCCTATGCGCCGGCAACAACCGGCCAGAGGGTTGCTGTCGTTGAAACCAGAACAGGATCACGTCGCCCAAAGAGCCTGCTCCCGGGTTGACCCAGGACTGCGCGATGATTTGGGATAGGGCTCAGTCGATGAATTCCACCGTGACGCCCGGCGAGACGATTTTTGCCAGTTCGCGCGCGTCCCAATTGGTCAGCCGCACGCAGCCATGACTTTCGGTCTTGCCGATCTTGGAGGGGTCGGGTGTGCCGTGAATGCCGTAGGTCGGCTTGTCCAGCGCAATCCAGACCGAGCCGACGGGGCCGTTCGGGCCCGGCGGGATGGTCAGGATCTTGTTGTTTTCGCCCTGCTTGAAATTGATGTTCGGATTGTAGGTGTAGTTCGGGTCGAGAGCGACCCGCGAGACCGCATGCGTGCCGGTGGGTGAAGGCGTGTCAGCCGAGCCGATGGTGGCTGGATAGGCCGCGATCAGCTTTCCCGACGCGTCATAGGCGCGGGCCTGCTTTTTGCCCTTGTCGGCGATGATGCGTGCCACCGGCGTGGCCACCAGCCTGCCGAAATTGGCGACCTTGATGATCGTGCCGGGACGGTTGAAATTGGCTTCCGGATTGAGCGCCTTCAGATAGTTCTCGTCCATGTGGAACCGCTCGGCCAGCGCTTCGGTGACTGAGGTGTAGCTCAGCCGTTCGAGTTGCGCCTTCTGGCCGTAGTCTTCCGGCACCGATGCGACATAGGGGCCGGCAGCATCCTCTGGCGTGATGCTGTAGGAGGCGAAGGCATCGCCGCCGGATTGCTCAAGCGCCGCCTGGATGCCGACCACATCGGTCGACCGCAGATTGCTGCCGGTGATCTCGTTGTAGGCGGCGAGCGCCTTGTCGACATTCGAGCCGAAGCGCCCGTCGACGACGCCGGGCGAAGCGCCGGCGCGGTCGAGCAGCACTTGCAGCGCCGCGACCTCTTGGCGTGCACCGAGTGAAAGCGACGGATCGACGACAATCTTACCGTCGATCTTTGGCGGCAGTGCCGCCTGGTCGCCCGGCTCCATCGGCTCGACCGGTTCGATCGCAGCCTCGTTGAGCGGCTGGCGCATGACGGTGCGCGGCTTTACCGGCTGCGGCGCTTCCGGATAATTGTTGCCATAGTTGCCACCATCCAGCGGTGCTTCGGGAAAAGCGTCCACCGGATCGCCGTAGGCATCATACTCGTCGACCGGCGGTACGACGATCAGGCCCTCCTCTTCCAATTGCCTGCGGCGCAAGCGCGCCTGGTCCTCCGGATCGTCGAGATAATAGCGGTCGTCCTCGACCGGTCCGAGATTGCGCAAGCCCTCGCGGCGGAGTGCGCGGCGATCGAACCTGGTCTGCGGCGGCTGGATGGCGAGCACCTTGCCGGTTTCCGTATCGACGATGACGCGGTTTCCTCTGGCGTCGTAGTAGACGTCGAAATCGCCGTTCTGGGCGACCAGCACAGCATGGCTATCCGAGGCTCGGGCATCCGCGGCGCGGGCAGATCGCGGCGCGATGTCCTGCGTCGGCGCGGCCATTACACTCGAAGAAAGCAGCCCGGCGGCGAACGCCGAAAGGGTGAAGATCGTGCGGAACATGCTGGCCAAATTCTCCGGTCCGTAATTGCCGCCGCCCGGCGTTGTCTCTTTAGAGCGCCGCGCGTCCCTTCGGACGCGCAGGGACGCTCTAACACGTAAAAAACTCCGCATCATGCTTTCCGAAAATCCAATTCGATTTTCGGGCCTTTGCGGCAGGCGAACCCTTCGCCAGCAAATCAGTTGCCAACCATAAGGTTCCAACATGAACCGGGCATGAAGATGGCGGATTTCTGGCGGGCTGGAGCAAGAACACTAGCTGGCGGCGAATCCCAATTCCTTGCGCGCCTGCTTCGTCAGCTTGAGCACGACAAGGCGGTGGCTTTCGCGCAGATAGTCCTTTAGCGCGTCATCGTCCATGCTTTGGCTTGTCTGGCGCTGGATCCATTTCATGCCACGTGAGGCAAGATAGGGTGCGGGCCGAAGGCCCGGCTGTTCCTTCAAGATGTCATAAGCGATGTCGGAGCATTTGAAGGTGACGAACGGCTCCTTGCCATCGCTCCAACCGCCGATCGCAAAGACCTTGGCTCCGACTTTCCAAACATGAGCACCGCCCCACTGGACGACATGGGTCGCCGACGGCAGCGAGGCGCAGAAGCTGTTGTAGTCGTCCAACGTCATCTGCGCCCCCGTTTAATTTTTTGATTATGCGGCGGCCACGAAAATCAGGCCGCCGCCTCGGTCGCTACGATCGTCGGCTTCGACCGGAAGTTCAACCGGTCGGAACCAGCGGTGACCTTGACGGTCGAACTGTCGAGGATGTCGCCGAGCAGGATCTTCTCCGCAAGCGGATCCTGAAGGTCCTTCTGCATCACCCGCTTCAACGGCCGCGCGCCATAGGCCGGATCGTAGCCCTTGGCCGCCAGCCAGTCGATCGCCTCCTGATCCAGCGAAAGCGTGATCTTGCGATCTGCGAGCAGGGTTTCCAGCCGCTTGAGCTGGATCTCGACGATGCGGCCCATATCCTGCCGGCGCAGCCGGTGGAACAGGATCACCTCGTCGACGCGGTTGAGGAATTCCGGCCGGAACGACGCCCTGACGACGCCCATCACCTCGTCGCGCACGACATCGACGTCCTGGTTCTCGCCGAGATTGACCAGATATTCGGCGCCGAGGTTCGACGTCATGATGATCAGAGTGTTGCGGAAATCGACCGTGCGGCCCTGCCCGTCGGTCAGGCGGCCATCATCGAGCACCTGCAGCAGCACGTTGAACACGTCCGGATGCGCTTTCTCGATCTCGTCGAACAGCACGACCTGGTAGGGCCGGCGTCGCACCGCTTCAGTCAGCGCGCCGCCCTCCTCATAGCCTACATAGCCGGGAGGCGCGCCGATCAGCCGGGCGACCGAGTGCTTCTCCATGAATTCCGACATGTCGATGCGCACCATGGCGCTCTCGTCGTCGAACAGGAAGCTGGCAAGCGCCTTGGTCAGTTCGGTCTTGCCGACGCCCGTCGGTCCGAGGAACATGAACGAACCGATCGGCCGATTCGGATCCTGCAGGCCGGCGCGTGCGCGGCGCACCGCTTTCGACACGGCCTGCACCGCCTCGCCCTGGCCGACGACACGCTTGCCGATTTCGTCTTCCATGCGCAGCAGCTTGTCACGCTCGCCTTGCAGCATCTTGTCGACGGGAATGCCGGTCCAGCGCGACACGATGTGGGCGACGTGATCGGGGGTGACCACCTCCTCGACCATGCCGACCTTGCCGTCTTGCGCCTCGGCCTGCGTCAGCTTTTTTTCGAGCTCCGGAATCTTGCCATAGGCAAGCTCGCCGGCGCGCTGGAATTCACCTTTGCGCTGGGCGATGGCGAGTTCGTTGCGCGCTTCGTCGAGCTGTTTCTTCAGGTCGGCGGCGAGCCCGAGCTTCTGCTTCTCGGCCTGCCACTTCGAGGTCAGTTCGGTCGATTCCTCTTCCAGGGCGGAAAGATCCTTTTCGAGCCGGGCAAGCCGGTCCTTCGACGCGTCGTCCTTCTCGACCTTCAGCGCCTCACGCTCGATCTTGAGCTGCATGATGCGGCGGTCGATCTCGTCCAGCGCTTCGGGCTTCGAATCGACCTGCATCCGCAGCCGCGACGCGGCCTCGTCGACAAGGTCGATCGCCTTGTCCGGCAGGAAGCGGTCGGCGATGTAGCGGTTGGACAGCGACGCTGCCGCGACCAGCGCCGAATCCGAAATGCGCACCTTGTGGTGCTGCTCGTATTTCTCCTTCAGGCCGCGCAGGATGGAGACGGTGTCTTCCACCGTCGGCTCATTGACGAAGACCGGCTGGAAGCGGCGGGCAAGGGCCGCATCCTTCTCGACATGCTTGCGGTATTCGTCGAGCGTCGTCGCGCCGACGCAGTGGAGTTCGCCGCGTGCCAACGCCGGTTTCAACAGGTTCGACGCATCCATGGCGCCATCCGCCTTGCCGGCGCCGACCAGCGTGTGCATCTCATCGATGAACAGGATGATGCCGCCGGCCGCAGCGGTGACTTCCGAAAGAACCGCCTTCAGCCGCTCCTCGAATTCGCCGCGATATTTGGCGCCGGCGATCAGCGATCCCATATCGAGCGCCATCAACTGCTTGTCCTTGAGCGATTCCGGCACGTCGCCATTGACGATCCGCAACGCCAGCCCTTCGGCGATCGCCGTCTTGCCGACGCCGGGTTCACCGATCAGCACCGGATTGTTCTTGGTGCGGCGCGACAGCACCTGGATGGTGCGGCGGATCTCGTCGTCGCGGCCGATGACCGGGTCGAGCTTGCCGGCGCGACCGTCGGCGGTGAGATCGCGCGCGTACTTCTTAAGCGCATCATAGCCCTGCTCGGCGCTCGCCGAATCGGCGGTGCGACCCTTGCGGACGTCGTTGATCACCTGGTTCAGCGCCTGTGGCGTCACGCCGGCCTTGGTCAGGATGTCGGCGGTCTTGGCGGATTTCTCGACCGCCAGCGCCGTCAGCAGCCGCTCGACCGTAACGAAGCTGTCGCCGGCCTTCTTTGCCAGTTCCTCGGCAGTCGAGAACACTTTGGCCAGCGGTTGCGCCAGATAGAGCTGGCCGTTGCCGCCCTCCACCTTGGGCATTGCCTCAAGTGCCGTCTCGACGCCCAGCTTGACGTCGCGGACGCTGCCGCCGGCGCGCTCGATCAACGACGCTGCCAGGCCCTCGTCGTCGTCGACGAGCACTTTCAATATATGTTCGGGGGTGAATTGCTGGTGGTTGCGCGAGAGCGCCAAGGTCTGCGCCGACTGGATGAAGCCGCGCACGCGCTCGGAATATTTTTCAAGGTTCATATCTGTCTCCTTCCGTCACCGGCCCGCTTTGCGGCACCGGATCAGATTGCGGTGACGGACCCGCCCGTTCGAGCCGGGTCCTGTTCACGCGAGATATGGGGCGCAATCCACGGACCCTCAAGACGTCCCGATAACGGCGGACTTAATATTCCCCGGGGGGCGCACATACAAAAACGGCGGAGATTTCTCTCCGCCGTCCAGGAATGTCTGGGCCTTGCTCGATCAGTTGTTGACGTCGACGATGGTGGGCTCGCCACCGGCGTCTTCCGCCGGAGCAGCATTCACGTTATCGCCGCCAGCATTGTCGTTACCGCCATCCACCTGATCAGCCACCTGATCAGCATTGACGCGCGGACGGCGCGGACGCCTGGGGCGGCGGGCAGCGCCGCTTTCGGCGGCGGCTTCGTTCATCTCGGCCCGGGCAGCCAGAGCCGCTGGCGAAAAGCTTTCGAACTGCGGCGCGGGTTCGGCCACAGAAACAGGCTCGTTCGGAGACACAGCTTCCGCCTGCACGGGGGTTTCGTTCTGAACCGGTCTCTCGTTGCGCCGGTTCTGATCGCCGCGCTGTCCGCCCTGCTCGCCGCGCGCACCAAATTCGCCGCGCTGGCCGTTCTGGCCGTAGCCGCCATTGGGGCGACGGTCGCGATGGCGGTTGTCTCGCCCGCCGGCATCACGCCCGCCGGCATCACGCCCACTGGCATCACGCCCACTGGCATCACGATTGTCACGGCCGTTTTCCTGGTTGAGCGTCAATTCAGCCGGCGTGCCGTCGATGACCGGCTGCGGGCCTGCACCGTGGTTGACCACCGGAGCCGCAGTCTCGCCGACATTGCTGTTGCCGGCATTGTCGAACTCGTCGCGATCTTCGTCGCCGTCATCGTCGAAATCGTCGCGGTTCTGCTGAGCGCTCTGGATCGGCAGCTGCGCCTGCGCGGCAGCGATGATGCGATTGTAGTGCTCGGCGTGCTGGAGATAGTTTTCCGCCATCACCCGGTCGCCGGAGCTCTGCGCGTCACGGGCAAGGGTTGCGTATTTTTCGGCGATCTGCTGAGCCGATCCGCGGATCTTCACGTCCGGACCGTTGCTCTCGTAATTGCGCGTCAGGGGATTTGGACCCTTGCGGTTGTTGTTATTGTTGTTGCCGCCGCCATTGTTGTTGCGACCGCGCATGCGCCTGTTCTGCTGTTGTGGCCTCATTCGACTCTCTTCATTTTGAATTTTTTCGAAAACTTTTCACGAACGGAGGCGCTCATGCAGCCAGCCGTTTCGTCTCTTCACCGGCGTTCGCCCGCATCGATTGCGTTGGCGCCACGTCTCATCCTGTTCCGGTTACATCACTTGCCGGACGATCCCCGCACGAAGCTTGGGCGTCGTTTGCACAAGAAGGCAGCTATTTCCAAGGAAACCGAATCGCTAAGAGCACTGCCTGCTTCGTCTCATCCGGTTAAGGCGACCCTAGCCGCATTCCCCGGCATTGCCAAGCGCTTTTTTTGCACTGCATCACGGCCTTGTCAGTTCAAAGATCAGAACCCTCTCGTTTCCGCCAAAGTCGCGGAATACCCCCGCCGGCATATAGCCGGCTGCGGAGAAAATGCCCGTGACCTCTTTGCGCTGGGTGTGGCCGATCTCGACCGCAATCCTGCCCTCGGCTTCCAAAAAACCTGCCGCCTCGGCGGCGATGATCCTGTAGGGACTCAGACCGTCCACGCCGCCATCAAGGGCTTGGCGTGGATCGAAATCGCGGACTTCGCCCTGCAGATTTTCGATGTCTATGGACGCTATATAGGGCGGGTTGGCGGCAATTACATGGTATCGGCCAAAAACTTTTTCGAACCAATCGGCTTCGAGCACCTGGAACCGGTCGGCCAACCCCAATTCCCCTGCATTGCGCATCGCGGTCACCAGCGCGCCTGGCGAAATATCGACACCGGTGGCGACCGCCGCCGGAACGGCGCTGAGCAGCGCCAGCGCGATGGCGCCGGTGCCGGTGCCGAGATCGAGGATGCGGCACTCGCCTTGCCGTTCCGCTGTCGCCTTCACGAAGGGCAGCACCGCTTCGACCAGCGTTTCGGTGTCCGGTCGCGGCTCCAGCGTTTCCGGTGACAACGACAGGCGCAAGCCATAGAACTCGCGATGGCCGAGGATGCGATGCACCGGCTCACCGGCAACCCGCCGCCTCAAGGCTGCATCGATCGCGGCAATCGCGCCGGCATCGACACTGCATTCGGGATCGGCGATGGCTTGTGTGCGGGTCGTACCGGAAAAATGTTCGACGATCAGCCTCGCATCCAGCGCCGGATCGGCGACTGCGGCCGCAGCAAGGCGTGCCCGCGCCGCCTTCAGCAGCAGCCCTAGCCTACTGGGCAGACTGTCAGCCATCGAGGCCGATATCGGCGAGCAGCTTCGACTGGTGATCGGCGATCAGCGCGTCGATGATCTCGTCGAGTTCGCCCATCATCACCCGGTCGAGCTTATAGAGCGTCAGATTGATGCGATGGTCGGTGACGCGGCCCTGCGGGAAATTATAGGTGCGGATGCGCTCCGAGCGATCGCCCGAACCGACCTGAGATTTGCGCGATTCGGAGCGTTCCTCGTCAGCCTTGCTGCGCTCGAGGTCGTAAAGCCTGGCGCGCAGGATCTGCATGGCTTTGGCCCGGTTCTGGTGCTGCGACTTCTCCGCCTGCACGACCATGATGCCGGTCGGCAGATGGGTGATGCGCACTGCCGAATCGGTGGTATTGACGTGCTGGCCGCCCGAACCCGAGGCGCGCATCGTATCGATGCGGATGTCTTCGGCCCTGATGTCGATGTCGACCTCTTCCGCTTCGGGCAGCACGGCAACCGTCGCCGCCGAGGTGTGGATGCGCCCGCCGGCCTCGGTCGCCGGCACGCGCTGCACACGATGCACGCCGGACTCGAATTTCAGATGGGCAAAGACCCCCTTGCCCGAAATCGTGGCGATGATTTCCTTGTAGCCGCCGACCTCGCCCTCGCTGGCCGACGCCGTCTCGAAACGCCAGCCGCGTGCCGCGGCATAGCGTTCGTACATGCGAAACAGGTCGCCGGCAAAGAGAGCCGCCTCGTCGCCGCCGGTTCCGGCGCGGATTTCGAGGATGGCATTCTTGTCGTCGGCGGCATCCTTGGGCAGAAGCAGGATCTGGATGTCCTTCTGCAGCGCTTCGATGCGTTCCTTGACCTCCGGCAGATCGGCCTCGGCCAGTGCCCGCATTTCGGCATCGGTGCTTTTGTCGGCGAGCATCGCCTGCAGGTCGGCCTGTTCATGCTCGGCGGTGCGCAGCGCCCTGATCTTAGCCACCATCTCCTGCATGTCGGCATATTCCGACGCCATCTTGACATAGGCGTCCGCCGCCGGCCCGGCCGACATTTGCGCTTCGAGCATGTCGAAACGCTTGACGACTTGATCCATGCGGTCGCGGGGCAGGTTGATCATGGTCCTGGAACTTCGATAAGATTCACGTCAGGGCGAGCCGAAAATGACGAGTTTCGAGAACCGGAGCGGAATGTACAATTAGGTACATGAGCACCGGAAGCGCAGAAAATCGACATTTGCAGGCCGCCCTCACGTGAATTTACAACGGAATGGAGCGGTCGTCGGCAAAGGCCTGCAGCAGCGCCCGCATCGGCAACCCCTGGGCCGGCGCCATGAGATTGTCGTCGAAGAACGCTTCCAGCTCGGCCAGCGGCAGTTCCGTCAGCATCGCCTTGACCGGACCGATCGAGGCCGGTGACATCGAGATCGATCGATAGCCAAGGCCGATCAGCGCCATCGCCGAGATCGGCTTGCCGGCCAGCTCGCCGCACAAGGTCACCGGGGTTTGATTGCGCACCCCGGCGTCGGCAATCTGCTTCAGCGCGCGCAGGAACGGCGTCGACAGCACATCGAAGCGGTCGGCGAGCTGCGTGTTGCCGCGATCGACCGCCATGACGAACTGGAACAGATCGTTCGAGCCGACCGAGACGAAATCGACGGCCTTCATCAGCTCATCGAGCTGGAACAGCAGCGAAGGCACTTCCAGCATGGCCCCGAGCTTCAGGCTGGTCGGCAGATGATGGGCAAAACGCGACAGATGCCGCACTTCGCGATCGATGATTTCGCGCGCCTGGGCGATCTCGCCGAGCTCCGTCACCATCGGCAGCATCAGCTTCAGTTCACGCCCGCCGCATGCCTTCAAAAGCGCTCGGATCTGGGTACGCAACAGGCCCGGCCGGTCGAGCGTCAGGCGGATGGCGCGCCAGCCGAGCGCCGGGTTCTCTTCCTGGATCGTGTCCTTGAAGTAGGGCAGCACCTTGTCGCCGCCGATATCGATGGTGCGGAATGTCACCGGCTTGCCGCGCGCCGCGTCGAGCACGTCACGGTAGAGCCGTTCCTGGGCTTCCGCCCGCGGAAAGGTCGAGGCGACCATGAACTGCAGCTCGGTGCGGAACAGGCCGATACCGGCGGCGCCGGCCTCGGCAAGCTGCGGCAGATCGACGGCCAGGCCCGCATTCATCAAAAGGTCGACCTGGACGCCGTCCTTGGTCATCGACGGCTTCTTGCGCAGCTCGCGATAGACCTCCTGCCGCCGCGCCCGGAAGCGGACCTTTTCGGCATAGGCGGCTTCGAGGTCCGGCTGGGGGCGCAGGTGGATGGCGCCTTCTTCGCCGTCGACAATGATGGCGTCGCCGTTTTCCGCCATGGAAACGGCGCCCTTCATCTGGCCCGCAACCGGTATGCCCATGGCCCGCGCCACGATAACGACGTGGCTGGTCGCTGCGCCGTCCTCCAGCACCAGCCCGCGCAGCTTGTCTCTGGGATAATCGAGCAGTTCGGCGGCCCCCATCGAGCGGGCGACGATGATGGCGTCCTTCGGCAGCGAGACCGCGACATCGTCCGGCCCGCGCCCCATCAGCTGGCGCAGCAGCCGGTTGGCGAGATCGTCGAAATCGCTCATCCGCTCGCGCAGATAAGGATCGGTCATGTGCAGCATGCGGGCACGCATGTCGCTCTGCACTTTTTCCACCGCCGCTTCCGCCGTCAGGCCGTTGCGTACCGCCTCTTCCAACCGGCGCACCCAGCCGCTGTCGTTGGCGAACATGCGATAGGCTTCGAGCACCTGGCGGTGCTCGCCCTCGAAGGCGACTTCGCGGCGTTCCAGCATGTCGTCGATGGAGAGCCGGAGCGAACCGAGCGACGCATCGAGCCGCTTGATCTCCTCATCGCTGTCCTCGTTGAACAGATTGGTGACGACGATGCGCGGCTCATGCAGCACGACATGGCCAAGTCCGACGCCCTCGTTGAAGGACAGGCCGGTAAAGCTCACCGGGCGGCGCAGATCGAGTTCGAGGCCGGGCCGGGTCAGCCGGGCAAGGTCGCCGGTGGCGATCATCTCGGCGATCACCATCGCCGTCGTTTCCAGCGCCTCGACTTCGTCGTCGCGATAATGGCGCATGGTCTTGTTCTGGACGACCAGCACACCGAGCGTGCGCCCCGCCCTGAGCACCGGCACGCCGAGGAAGGAATTGTAGATCTCCTCCCCCGTCTCCGGCAGGTAGGCGAAGGCTGGATGTTCCTGCGCGTTGGAGAGATTGAGCGGCCGTGCCGAGGCCGCGATCGTGCCGACGAGGCCTTCCCCCAGCCTGAGCTGCGCCAAATGGACGGCCTTCGGATTCAGGCCCTCGGTGGCATAGAGTTCGAGCACCGAATCGGCGCGCAGCACGTAGAGCGAGCACACTTCAGCGACCATATTGGCGGCGATGTCGCGCACGATGCGGTCGAGCCGCTCCTGCGGCTCCAGCGGCTCCTGCATGAGCTCGCGGAGCCGTTTCAGCAAAACGCGCGGGCCACTGGCCGTATCACGCATCGCGGCTTGTTCTCCAATGGACATTATGCCCGCCGCAGTTTCTCCCGCGGCCGGCGCTCACGCAACAACTCAAATAGAGCGGCGTCGGTCCAATTGGACCCACAAAGGACGCTCCAAGACTTCGAACTGCTGCATCGTGCTTTCCGAAGATCGACCTCCGATTTCCGGACCGAGCAGTCTGCTACTGCTTATCCAGACCGTAGATGGAATGCAAAGTGCGAACAGCAAGTTCTGTGTAGGGACCGTCGATCAGGATCGAAATCTTGATCTCGGATGTCGTGATCGCACGGATGTTGATCGATTTGTCGGCCAGCGCCTTGAAGGCGGTGGCGGCGACGCCGGCATGGCTCCTCATGCCGATGCCGATGACCGAGACTTTCGACATGCCGGCTTCCGACTGCACGACGTCATAGCCGATCGTGGTCTTCAGCCGCTCGAGCACGGCAAGCGCCTTGTCGACATCGCCGGACGGCACGGTGAAGGTCATGTCGGTGAACTTGCCGTCCTCGGAAATGTTCTGGACAATCATGTCGACATTGATGTTGGCTTCGGCCAGCGGCCCGAAAATGCCTGCGGCGACGCCGGGCCGGTCACCGACACGGCGCAACGAAATCTGCGCTTCGTCCTTGGCGTAGGCAATTCCGGTGACGACCTGCTGTTCCACGATCTCTTCCTCGTCGCAAATAAGCGTTCCGGGCGGATTGAGCAAATCCCCCATTCCGGGCGCGTCGGGATCGTCGAAGGACGACCGCACGAAAGTACGCACCCTGTGCACCATGGCAAGCTCGACCGAGCGTACCTGCAGGACCTTGGCGCCGAGCGAGGCCATTTCAAGCATTTCCTCGAAGGAAATTTTGGCCAGCCGCCGCGCCTTCGGCTCGATGCGCGGGTCGGTGGTGTAGACCCCGTCGACGTCGGTGTAGATGTCGCAGCGGTCAGCCTTGACCGCCGCCGCGATGGCGACAGCACTGGTGTCGGAGCCGCCGCGGCCGAGCGTCGCGATGCGGTTGTCCGGCCCGATGCCCTGGAAGCCGGCGACCACCGCCACCTGGCCCTCGCCGAAGCGCTTGATCAGGAACGCGCCGTCGATGTCGAGAATGCGCGCCGCGCCATGCGCATTGTCGGTCTTGATCGGGATCTGCCAGCCTTGCCAGGAACGGGCATGGACGCCCATGTTCTGCAGCGCGATCGCCAGCAGGCCGGCAGTCACCTGCTCGCCGGAGGCAACGACGGCGTCATATTCGCGGGCATCGTGCATCGGCGAGGCTTCGCGCGTCCACTGCACGAGCTCGTTGGTCTTGCCGGCCATCGCCGAGACGACCACCGCGACCTCATGGCCGGCATCGACCTCGCGTTTGACATGGCGCGCCACATTGCGGATGCGGACGATGTCGGCGACGGAGGTCCCGCCGAATTTCATCACGATGCGCGCCATGGAAGCGAAATGCCTTTGACTGGGTGCCGAAACGGCGGCCGAAAAACGGAAACGGAGCGTCGGGCTGGGCCAGCCGCTGAATTCGCGGCCTCCTTAGCCAAATGCTTTGGGTTTCGCAAGGCGTGCCACCGCTTGCCCCCCTGCTTGCCCCCTTAGGCGACGAAGGCGACATACGAACGCAACGCGCCTACCCGAACGCCTGTCGCAGAGGCGCAGCCGGCAATAGCCGAAATTTGCTGCCTTGACATTCGCCGGCTCTCGACCGACTTCCTAGCGCACCAGAGCGCGATCAGCAAAAGTGGTATCCGGTTTTGCGCCCGATCGCGCTCTGAATTTTTGAGTCTGCGGGAGACCACACGATGCCAGAACCCCGACGATCGACGATCGATGCCGGAGAAGTGGAGCGTTTTTCCGCTCTTGCCGCCGAATGGTGGAATCCGAACGGCAAATTCCGCCCGCTGCACAAGTTCAATCCGATCCGGCTTGCCTATATACGCGACCAGGTGGCGGCGCGCTTCGGCCGCGACCCGCGCGCGGCGCGGCCGTTCGAGGGCCTGCGCATCCTCGACATCGGCTGCGGCGGCGGGCTGTTGTGCGAGCCGATGGCGCGGCTTGGCGCCGAAGTGGTCGGCGCCGACGCCTCCGCCACCAACATCGAAGTGGCCAGGCTGCATGCGGCGGAGGTCGGCGTGACGGTGGATTACCGTGCCACGACAGCAGAGGACCTGGCTGACGCCGGTGAGAAATTCGACGTCATCCTCAACATGGAAGTGGTCGAGCATGTTGCCGACATCGACCTGTTCGTGGCCAAATGCGGCGAGATGCTCAAGCCCGGCGGCATCATGGTCGTCGCCACCATCAACCGCACGCTGAAGGCGCTCGGTCTGGCCATTATCGGCGCCGAATATGTGCTGCGCTGGTTGCCGCGCGGCACCCACCAGTTCGGCAAGCTGGTGCGGCCAGACGAGTTGGAAAAGGCGCTTGCCGGCGCTGGCCTGACCATCATCGACCGCACCGGCGTCACCTACAATCCGCTCGCCGACCGCTGGCAGCGTTCGAAGGACATGGACGTCAACTACATGGTTCTGGCAGAGAAGGCACCCGCCTGAACTTCCTCACGACGCCTTCTCACGCCGCCACCTTCTCACCCGTCTGACTTTGCGTCTTCGGGGCGGTCTGGCTTTGCGCCTTGGTGGTGATGAACACGCCGGCGACAATGATGGCAGCGCCGGCCCAGGTCAGCAATTGATAGTGCTCGCCGAGAAACATCGTCCCGGCAAACAATCCGACCGCCGCCGCGACATAGCCGATCTGGCTGAGATAGACCGGGCCGCCGACCGCCTGCAGCCGGAAGAAGAAAGCGAACATCGCCGCGGCTGATGCGACCTGCCCGACGACGACCAGCGGCACGCCGGCGAGCAGGGCGAGCGAACCGCCGCCCTGCAGCGTGAAGATGCCGCAAAGAAGCAGCGCGGCCGATGCCAGATGGCTGCCGACGGCAAGCTCGATCGGTCCGGTCCCTAGCGGCCAGTCGACCGTGCGGTAGATATTGCCGGCGGCAAGGCTGACCGGAATGAGCAGCCCCGCCGCCACCCAGAAAAATTCGGCCGGCTGGCCAGCCTCGCCGCGCGTCACCGCCACCATGACAGCACCAACGAAGCCGACGGCAATGCCGACGATACCAAGCAGATTGGGACGCCGGACGCCGAGCAGGATCGAAAACACCAGTGTGACCACCGGCGACAGCGTGAACATGATACCGGTGTAGCCGGCGCCGAGATGCGGAATGGTCGAGAACATCAAGAGATTGGGGAGGGCATAGGACACCGCCGCGGTGACGAAGAAATAACGCAGTCTGTGCGGGGTGAGCCGGATGCGTTGTCCGCGCAGCAGCAAGGCGCACAAAAGCACGCCGCCGGCGCCGAGCGAGATGACGAGGGCCCAGACCATGGCCGAAACACCGGCCGCCGTAGCGATCTTGCCGAACGGCAGTGTCAGGCCGAGCAGGCCGCCGGTGACGAGCAAAAGACCGAGCGCTGAATCCCAGAGAAATTTCATAACGAACCTTATTGTCCTTGCGCCTCTCGTCTTTTGCGGGCCCCTTGGCCAGCACTGTGACTCAAGCTAAGATAATACAAAGATTCTTAACGTCAAGATATTTAACGGTGAGATAGATGGATCGCGCCGCGAAAGCGATCGAGCAGTGGAAAAGACAACGGCCGGACCTGGATGTCTCGCCGATGGCCGTGCTCGGACGGTTGAACGAAGCCTCGTCACTGATAGCGCGAGAACGCCTCGCTCCGCTGTTTGCCCGTTTCGGACTGCAATCCGGGGAATTCGACGTGTTGGCGACGCTGCGCCGTTCCGGATCACCTTACGCGCTGACGCCAACCGCCCTCTATGAGGCGACGATGGTGACGTCGGGCGCCATGACCAACCGGCTCGACCGGCTTGAGAAATCCGGATTGATCAAGCGTGGACCGCATCCCAACGACCGGCGCGGGGTTGTCGTGCAACTGACCGAGAAAGGTCTCGCATTGGTCGATGAAGCGGTCGCCGCTCACGTCGCCAACGAACACGAGATACTTTCCGGCCTGACGCGCGCCGAACAGGACACACTCGCTCGCCTGCTTGAGAAATTGATCGGCAGCGTAACCTAGTCAGTCAGTTGCGGTCGTCGGGGAAACTTGGGATCGGCATGAATTCGACGCCGTCCTCGGCCAGACTCTTGGCCTCCTCCAGCGTCGCCTCGCCATAGATGCCGCGCGGATCGCTCTCGCCGAAATGGATTTTGCGCGCCTCCTCGGCAAACTTGTCGCCGACATAGTCGGCGTTCTCGCGCACCTTCTCGGCCATCGCCTTCAATTGCGCCAACGCCTGCTTCTGGGCCTCGCCCATGGCGAGCGCGATCTTTTCTCGGCTGCGCCCGGTGGAGACGGCCGGCGCCATCAACGCCTTCTCGACCTTGCGCGAGCCGCAGGTCGGGCAATCGACGAAGCCACGCTTCTTCTGGGTGTCGAAATCGTCGTTGCTGCGAAACCAGCCTTCGAATTCATGCTCGTGGTCACAGATCAGTGAAAAGCGAATCAAGACGCCGCACCCCTGAGACTTTGCGCCTCGACCGGAGTGGCGTTCACGGCGAAGTCGCGTGAATTTTTCAGATTCGGGATCTTCTTGCGGGCGGCGGCCGATTGCGCCGGGTCGATCTCGGCGACGATCACCGCCGGTTCGTCATGTGACGCCTCGGCGACGATGCGGCCCCACGGATCGACGATCAGCGAATGGCCATAGGTCTCGCGGCCGTCCTCGTGCAGGCCGCCTTGCGCCGCGGCAACGACATAGGCGCCGTTCTCGATGGCGCGCGCCCGCAGCAGCACGTGCCAGTGCGCCTCGCCGGTCTGACGGGTGAAGGCGGCGGGCACCGACAGCAGGTCGGCGCCGGCCAGCGCCTCGGCGCGGAACAGCTGCGGAAAGCGCAGATCGTAGCAGACGGCGAAACCCAGTCTCGCACCATCGATCCCGGCGCCGCTGATCTCGGTGACGACGGCCTCGGTGCCGGGCTCGTAGGCGGCGGATTCGCGCCAGCTCTCGCCATTGTCGAGATCGACGTCGAACATGTGGATCTTGTCGTAGGTGGCAATGGTGGCGCCATCCGGCCCGAACAGAAGCGCGCGGTTGGCGAGCTTGCCGTCGGCGCGCAGGATGGCGGTCGAGCCGATATGCAGGAAGACGCCAAGGTCTTTCGCCAGCTTTCGCGCGGTCGAAACGATGATGTCCTTGTCCTCGGACGTGAAGGCGGCGGCCCGCGCCTGGCTGTCGCGGACCAGCGCACCGGTCATTTCCGGCGACTGGATATAGGTCGCACCCTGGCCCGCGGCCTCGCGCACCAGCCGCTCCAGATCGACCGCGTTGCGCTCGGGGCTGGTACCCGAACGCATCTGGATCGCCGCCGCCTTGAAAGCACCCATCGTCTTGTCCTCAATTCGTCGAGCCATTGGCGAGCAGACGGTCCAGCCGGCCCTCTGCCTCCAGTTCATGGAGATCGTCACAGCCGCCGACATGCGTATCGCCGATGAATATCTGCGGAAAGGTCGAGCGGCCATTCGCGCGGGAAATCATTTCCCGGCGCAGTTCCGGCGAGAAGGAGGCGTCATGCTCGGTGTAGGCGACACCCTTGCGCTCGAGCAGCCGCTTGGCCGCCACGCAATAGCCGCACATCATCCGTGTATAGATCGTCACGTCGACCATCGGTCAGCAATCCTGCCTTTTCCCAATCTATATAGTCGCGGACTCGTCAGCCCGAAAGTCCCCCGGCAGCACGCGCGCAAAGGTCAGCACGTCGACCGTCCCGGCACCGCCCGTCTTCAGCGCCTTGGCGACGGCGCGGACAGTGGCGCCGGTGGTATAGACATCGTCGATCAGGAGCATCCGGCGGCCGGCGATCTCGATCTCGGCCTCCTCCGGCACTCTGAAGGCGGCACGCACATTCTCCTCGCGTTCCCGCCGCTCCAGCCCGACCTGCTGGCGGGTGAGTTTGACGCGCCTGACCGCGGAGGGCGCAAAAGGCAGCCCGCCAAGCTGCGATACCGCCCTTGCCAGTTCCGCCGACTGGTTGAACTGACGCCTGAAAAAGCGCCGCCAGTGCAGCGGCACCGGCACGACCACATCGGCTTCCGCGATCAGTTCGGCACCGGCGCGCAGCATCCAGCGCGCCATCCACGGCGCCAGATCGGTGCGATCCTGGTATTTCAGCCCTTGCACCATCTGGCGCGCGACACCGGAGTAAGCGACCGCGGCCCGTGCCCGCTCGAAGGGCGGCGGGTCGGCGATCGCCTCGGCCGACAGGAACCCCTCGCCCATGTGATGGGTGAACGGCGTGCCCATCACCGGGCACCATGGCCGCTCCAGAAGCCTGAGTTTCGGCCAGCAGGCGCCGCACAGCACGCCGGGCTGCGAGACATGCCGTCGGCAGCCCGCGCAAACCGGCGGAAACAGGATGCGCGCCGGCCAGTCCAACGCCTTTCGAGCGACACTCTTGATATCCGGCATTGGATCGGCCACGTGGTTCTTTCTCCGCCACCCTATATCAGAGTGCGGAAACCAGGAACTGTCAGTTGCAACCTATAGTCGATACCTCTCTCTGGCTGGCGCACAAGCGCCGGGCGCTCGCCAACCCGGCCGCCGACGCGGACTTCCTGATGCGGCGGGCCGCCGAGGAACTCGCCGACCGGCTGGGGGCGGTAGAACGCAAATTCGACAGGGCGGCCGTCCTGTTTTGCCAGACGCCGGCGGCAGTCGACGTGCTCGCGACAAGCGGCAAGGTGGCGGACATCGTGCGCGTCGAGGCGGATGCGGCTTTCCTGGGCGATGGGGCGGGGGGCGATGGAGCGGGG
>NZ_JBVVQT010000040.1:0-24798 GCF_055811595.1 Mesorhizobium sp. WSM4814 | reverse complement strand
CGCTACGCTTCAGGACTATCACCCGCCCGAGGGGCCGCTGTGGGCGAGGGCGGCGATCGCCGAGTGGATGCAGCCGGGCGCCCGCGCCCGCGGTCCCCGGGGGGGGGCGTCTCCTCCCCTCGCGTTCAGGTCACTGAATGATCTTGACGATCTTGCGTGTGCCGGGATCAACAAGAACGGTGCGATTGTCAACGACGACGTAGCGATACTCGACGTCGGGAACCTCGTGAAGCTCGACCGTCTCGGGTATCGTTGAACCGATATTGAGTTCCACCCCAGGGAGTTCCACGGATGCGAGCGGCTGCTTTTTCACATATTCCCTGATCACGGTCTCCTGTTCAGGCGCGATGATCACATCCTGAGCGGCAACAGCGCCAACGCTGGCCAGCAGAAAAAGGCCCGCGGCTGCGGTGGAAAGATGCATTCTCATAACTGCCTCCTTTATGTCTGTGACTTGTAAGCCTATTTGCGCCGGACGGCATCAGCGCCTTGCTTACCCAAACTTGAGGCAGCCGCAAACGTTCCTTAGCTGGGCTTCGGTCCAATTCGGCAGGGCCTTTGCGTAGGACCTAAGTCTGACGCGTCGCGCCCAAAGGGCGATGCCGCGGGTTTCGGGGCGCACCGACTGCACGCTTCAATTGCTATGAACCATGGGTGCTATGAAACGTAGGGCGCTATGAACCGTAGGCGACAGCGAAACGGCAAGAAGGCCCGCCGCGTCCAAGCGGCGAGCTTCTCCTCCCCAGGCCATTTCAGTCAATCGATGATTTTAACGATCCTGCGTGTGCCTGGATCAACAAGAACGGTCCGATTGTCGACGACGACGTAGCGATATTGGACGTCGGGAACCTCATGAAGCTCGACCGTCTCGGGCAGCGCCGAGCCGATATTGAGCTCCACGCCAAGCAGGTTCACCGAGGCGAGCGGCTGCTTTTTCACATACTCCCTGATGACGGTCTCCTGTTCGGGCTGGATGATCACGTCCTGGGCAGCCACGGCGCCGACACTTGCCAGCAGCAGAAATCCTGCGGCTGCAGTGGAAAGATGCATTCTCATAAGTTTTTCCTTCCTAATGAGCTGTCTTGCGCTGGGACGCATCTTCGTCGCGCCAAGCTCGCCTTCAACATCGAGACAGCTGCAAACGTTCCGCGGCTGGGCTTCGGTCCGACCAGAGACGCCGTGCCGTTGGACCTAAGTCTGAATTGTCGTGCGCAAAGGGCGACGATGGCGTGTGGCCCGGAACCACGACTGCCAGCACTCGTTGCTCGCCGTGCGTCACGGGAGGAATCGATGGAGAATAGTGTTCACCAAGCCCGCTGGCTACTTGCACCGGTCTTCGCTGTCTCCATTGCCTTCCTGGCAATTGGAATAGTCGTCAGCTGACGAACGACCGACTTGACGATGTGGCTGATGGACGAAGATATCTGCGCAGCTAAGTCCCTTCCTGCGCCGATAAGGGACCACCCGCCATTCCTCGATTTGGCGGGTGGTCCCTCGTTTGCGTCCAATGTTCAAACGAGCTTCAGTGGGAAAACGGAAATGGACGACAACAACAAAGATCGATCGTTTCTCGACCGCGACCGCCTGTCGGTGGACCAGTATTACGAGGTGGAGCATTTCGCGCGAGAAAATGGCGTTTCGCCCAGCCAGGTCAGCAGGCTGATCAAAAAGAACGGCAACGATCGGATGACCCTTACGCAAGCGGTGAGAGCATTGCGCGACCGGAAGTGAAAGTACGCAGCACCTTCCGCCGCTGCCAGGGGCGACAGGTGCCGGTAGCACGTGGTTGAGGCGTCATATTTGCTGCCTCGCTCAACCATGGCAGTGGCGCTTGCGCAAAAAACCGCAGGGTTGCGGTTTTCGTCCAGCTCGCAAGCCCTAAGTTCCCTTGTTATTGATCGGTGCAGATCAAAGATGGCGTCATTTAGCGTCGTTCGACGACAGATTGGCTGGTTCTCTCGAATCGTGCCGCTGGCGCGACGCGCCGCCGACCGGGCCGGTGGAGATATGGCGCCATACAGACCGACAAGATTGCTCGATCGGTGGAATGCACTGTCGCTGGCCACTCAGTTTCTGCTCGCCGGCGGGCTGTTTTCGCTGTCGGCGATGATCGTGGTTGGAATGTCCGTGACAAGCCAGATTGAAGCCGCGGTCACCCGGAACTCGGCCGCCTCTACCGCTCTTTACGTCGACAGCGTCATCGCGCCGCTGCTTCCCGACATGCGCAGGAGCGAGATGCTGGACGAGAGCGTTGCGCACGCGCTGGATGAAACGCTGGGACAAGGCGCGCTCGGCAAAAGGCTCGAATCGTTCAAGCTATGGCGCCGCGATGGCACCATCCTCTATTCAACCAATAAAAGTCTGGTCGGGAAGCGCTTTCCACTCAAAGACAATCTCCGGGCCGCATTCGCAGGCGACATGGTTGCTGAAATGGACAGGCACTACGATAACCAGGCTGAGAGGGACAGCGGCCTGCATCTTCTTGAAATCTATAATCCGATGCTTCAGCCATGGTCGGGCGAAGTCGTGGCTGTTTTGGAATTCGACGAGATCGCCACCGATTTTGAAAGGGATCTCCGGCAGGCACTCGTTCGGACCTGGTTCGATGTCGCAGCCGTCACCGCGGTTTTTTTCCTCGGTCTTTCGGTGATCGTTTTTCGTGGCAGCCGCACGATTCGTTCGCAGAGCCGCTCCTTGAAGCAGCGCATTGCCGAACTTTCCGTCCTGGTTGCTCAAAACAGAATGTTGAGGCTGCGGGTGCAGCGTGCTTCGCAGCGCGCCACGGCACTTAACGAACGTTACCTCAGGCGGATCGGCGCTGACCTGCACGACGGGCCGGCGCAACTGGTTGCCCTCGCTGCGCTAGGGATTGATAGCCCCGTGCTAGCCGATCCTGCCACCCCGGCTGCGGCGCGCGCGCGGGAATTGCAGGTGGTCAAAGCGAATCTGGACGATGCAATGCGAGAAATCAGGAATGTCAGCAAGGGTCTTATGCTGCCGCATGTCGAGAATGCCGAGTTGACGGAAATCCTCGAGCTTGCCGTGCGAGCGCACGAAGAGCGGACCGGCGTCAAAGTGATGCTGTCCATGACCGGGAACCACACACCCTTGTCGCCAGCGGCCAAGATCTGCATCTTTCGCTTCATTCAGGAGGCGCTGAACAACGGCTTCCACCATGCCGGGGGTGCCGGTCAATCAGTCGCGAAACAATTCGACGGGGAGCGCGTTTCTATCGAGGTTTCCGACACCGGCCCAGGTTTCGACCCGAAGATCATCCACCCTGAACGGCTGGGGCTCATCGGGCTGCGTGAGCGGGTAGAAAGCCTCGGCGGCCAATTTGATGTAACATCTTCACAGGATGGCACGGTGGTGAAAATGGTTCTCAACACAGTCGAAATAGGACAGGCGTGATGGCAGCGGCCATAAAGCTCGCCATTGTCGACGACCATCCGCTGTTCAGGGAAGGCGTTGTGCGCACCCTCGAGCAGATCGGCGGGTTCGAGATCGTTGCCCAAGGCAGCAGCAGAGATGACGCCTTGCGGATATCGGAAGACCAGCAACTCGATATTCTGCTGATGGACATCTCGGTGCCTGGAGGGGGCCTCAGCGCGGTCGAACCGGCTCTGGAGCGGCACCCGGATCTGAAAATCGTGATGCTGACCGTTTCGGAGGAAAACCAGCACGTCATGACCGCCTTGCAGAGCGGGGCAAGAGGCTACGTCCTGAAAGGCGTCGGATCGAGAACCCTGGCCGCCATACTGCGCACGGTGGCGATGGGCGAACGGTATGTTTGTCCGCAATTGTCGGCGCGCGTGTTGGTCGACCTGTCCAGCCAACCAACCGCGATCGAGAAACCCGACGTTCTGGCCGAACTCACCAGTCGCGAAAGAGAGATCCTGACGCTCGTTGCCGCGGGATTGAGCAACAAGCGGATCGGTCTTCAGCTGAACCTGCACGAGAAAACCATAAAGCATCACATGACGCGGATTCTGGCCAAGCTCAATGTGAGCAACCGCACCGAAGCCGCGATGACATTGCGCGACGCGACCGAGCATCAGCATCCGCCTGTCCGCGATCCTGCATGAAGCAAGACAGCCTTGCGGCCTGTGGAACGCGCCATCACTCGATCATCCGGAGCAGTCTTGCCCGATCGGATTTCTTTGCCTGCCGCCGAATGATGGTGCGGCCCATGGCATCGCGCATCTCGTAATGGCCGCCGTCGATGCGCTCGCTCAGCCCGTTGGAATGCACCACACCCACGCTTGCCCCGCGCACCTCGATCCGGTCTCCAGTGGTCACGTTAATATACGTCTTGGGCTTGTTGCCAGGATTTAGCGCGGTAGCCGGATTTGTCGGGGGAGTGACGTTCAGTGCTTTTGTTTCGTTCGCATTGCCGTTCGGGTCCGTGGCCTGTGGGGCTGCGGCATTTCCAGGGTCTGTGGCATTTCCAGGGTCTGTGGCATTTCCAGGAGCGTTTCCAGAGTTGCCGGGGCTTTCAGTGTCTCCTGAGTTGCCGGAGCCAGAGTTGCCGGAGCCAGTGTTGCCGGAGCCAGTGTTGCCGGAGCCAGTGTTGCCGGAGCCGGAGTTGCCGGAGTCTGAGTTCCCAGCGTTCCCAGAGTTCCCTTGTGCCCAGGCGGCCTGTGGGCTTAGCGTCAGGGACAGGCCGTCCTGTGCCACACGGTAGGGGCTGACGACGAGAACCAGGGCCGATGCGCTCAGGCAGATGGCGACGCGAAGCCCTCGAAGAGATTTGAGACTGCGCTGCGATTGAGGCCGGGCAGGCCGCGCACCGGCGAGAACTCTTGTCTCACAATGCTTCGGGCGCTGCGGCCGTATTGCGTCTGTGATCAATGAACTTGCCAATAGCACGCCAGAATATCCTTTTACCGTCACGCCCAATGTTGCATTTCTACCTATTTCGAATTCGTCCAGGCCAATCCTTCGCTCGGCAATCCGTCGCCCCAGTCAATCCTCTGAACTCTGCACCGATTTATCAGGCTTTCGCCATCATCGGGCTGTGTCAAGACCCACCAGTCTCAAGGGGGAGAACCGGTGGGCCTCGTTGGCGCAGGAAGGGACTCATGACTGCGCGAGTGCGTTGCCTTCATCGGTGGACCTCATCAGCCGATGAAAAGCCCGACGGCGGCGACCCCGAACACCAGGCCAAATACCGGAAAAAGCAGCCAACGTGCCTGGTGAATGCTGGGGTCCATTGCAGCCTCCTGTCACAGTGTCGGCATCGCAACGACGCCTGCAGGAACTCGGTTCCTACAAACTCCCCCATTTCAGGCTTTTGCCATAGCGGTCCCGGACCAAAGCACTGCCTGGGCCAGCCCATGGTCGGCAAGCGGCCAGACCGAAGTCCTAGCTCAGGCCTTTTGAGCAGGGAGGACGCCGTCCAGATGTAATCCTGGTGGGAAGCGGCTGAAAGGAACCTCGACACGCAGAGAGCCTGTCAGTTTGAACAGGCGTAATAGCCGTGCCTTCGGTGGCAGAGACTTGTCGATGCAGACGAGGGGTCCGCCGTGGGGGCAGCGGACCCCTCGATTAACCCGAACTAGGGCGTCAGGTCAGAATAAGGACGATCTTGAATGTATCCGGGTCGACGATGACGATACGGCCATCGGCCAACACGAAATACTGGTACTCTTCGTAAGCTGGGACGATCTCGATGATTCGCCGTGGCAGAGGACGCAGTTCAACCCTCTGCCGCGGAACCTCGACACCGACTGAGATGTCAAAGTCGACGTCGGCAACCGGTTCGACCTTTTCCTGCTTGAGGATCTGGGTGACTTGCGTTTTCTGCTCAACGGTCACATTGCTGATCGCGCCGGTCTCCGTCTCATCCTGTGACTGAGTAGTGCCCTGAGTCTGCTGCTCGGTGGCAGTACCGGCCTCGCCCTGGGTCTGCTGCTCGGTCTGGGTCTTGGCCTTGTCCTGCGCCTGTTGCTCGGTCGTGGCGCCGGCCTCGCCCTGGGTCTGCTGCTCGGTCTGGGTCTTGGCCTTGTCCTGCGCCTGTTGCTCGGTTGTGGCGCTGGCCTCGCCCTGGGTCTGCTGCTCGGTCTGGGTCTTGGCCTTGTCCTGAGCCTGTTGCTCGGTTGTGGCGCCGGCCTCGCCTTGCGTCTGCTGCTCGGTTGTGGCGCCGGCCTTACCCTGTTCGCCCATCGCACCTTCCGGGCAACCGGCCGAGCCGGCCGGGCAGTCGGTGCCGGACTGGCTTTGGGCCGGCTGCTGTTCCTGAGCGAATGCTGCGCCACAGCCAACGCCTATGGCCAGCATACTGGTGATCAGAACTTTTTTCACGAGACGTCTCCTTCGAAAAGTCTGTCCCTTCATGGGGAAAACCACCTCTGGAATGTTTTGTTCCAAGCGAATTGACCGGGCGCGGAAGCCGCGTCCAGGCGCGCGCCGGAGTGAGCCAGCAAGCGCGCCGAATAGGCCGTGTCCTTGTTCCAGCAGAGGCGCGGGCTCTCCGTTCGGCCCACTCTTCCAACTGGCGGTTGGTAGACGCCGGGCAGCCGGCACGCGAATGATTTTTCTCGGTCCGCGCGCAGCGGGCACATTCTCAGCCCCCAAGCCGTGCTTGGTGACCGCTTGATCGCCCCGTCGCACCTGCGGGTACGGCGGACTTTTTTGCCTGCGCCAGCCTGTGAGGCTGGAACACTGTCCTGCGACGAAAGTTTAGTGCCAGCAGCGTAGTATTGTCCCCTCATACAATGCTGCGAGATCGGAAGCTCCGGTCAGCCCGCGTCTTCTCCCCGAGGGCGCGGGCTTTCTGCTGTTGTCCAGGCTTTCCGGCATGACGAATGCTGCCGACAGCCTTTGCGAGAGTTCGGTTTCATCGGGAGCGATGGCGTTCAGACCGTCCTCGGCTGCGGGTTGCAGCGCTACACAGCGACGTTCCGCATGCGGTCCCTGTCCTGCGAGGAGGTTTGCTTCAGTCCCGAATTGGCCGTTCCTTGACAGCAAAAAGTGCGCTTCACATATTTTCCGCAGCCGTCGCTCACGGCTCTCGTGGAAGCTCAAACACTCGTTCAGTTGAATGGAGGTTGTAATGAACGACAGGACTTTCGACCGGCCTGTTTTCGTCAGGAAAGGGGAGTTCATGGTGGAGGAAATCGAATGCTTGGCCGATGCTTTCGAGTTCCTCCAGGAATGGCCGAACAATCGCCGAGGGCCAATCTTTGACACGGCGTTCCGCGCCTGCCAGCGCGCCTATGATGGCCAGATTCCCATTTCCGTTGCACGCGAGGCTTTCGCCGGCTTCGCGAGATCGGCCAAAATACTCGAGGACGCCTCTGCAGCTATGCCCTGGATGACGGCACAGAAAACCGGTCGCGGTGGCGTGACGGCGTAACCGATGTAGCTGCCTAAAGCGCGTCGCGTTGGAATGGACCCATGCGACGCATGCGGCGCGCTTAGGGTTTTTGAAGTTATGCACGCCGTATTGCAAAACCGCTGCGCACCCTCGGTTCCAGCCCGAGGACGTGCTTTTGCGCGACATGCATCAGCGGAAAGATGGCCGGTGAGCGGTGTTCGACGCCGCGCACGCCTGCTTCGTTTTAGACTTTGAACCGTAATGTCTTCGCCTACATGATTTCCGTCCGCACGTGGTCCGTCAGAGAGGCGTCCGAGGACGTTGCGCAGGTATCCTGTTCCCCATCGGGTTGATGCTAGGCCTGCATCTACTCCCTTTGCTTGGTGCATGCCCTATGAGGCACCGCCTTTCTGCTGTCCGACAACGTCATCTATCTGTCATATTGTGAACTTCCCGAAAACTTAGCCGACGATAGACTCCCTGCCTGAACACCCCAAAGCGTGGCCAATGCTGGGCGACAGGGAAGGGGGGAGGGAAATGGGGAGGCAAGGCGGTGTCAATGCGACAAGGGGGGCACTTCTTGCCCTGAAATGCGCGTTGCTGCTCGCAGTGATCCTCCTCACCAATCATGGCTTTATCGACCGCATCCGGTTGCTCATTGACGATCAGCGCCAGCTGACCTTGATGATCTTCAGCATCATCTGGGTCATCTCTGTGTTGGCAGTGTTGGCCGCTGCCTTTCATCCCAACTGGATCATTCGGCTCCTGTGGGCCGTCCCCCTCGCGATATCAAGCGCCGCAGCCTATGGCTATTACCTTGTCCAAGGATCCGAGTTCTTCATCTTCGACGTTCTCAATTTCTGGACGGTCCGTCACGAGGCTCACAGGGCATCCGAATTTTATTCCAACGCGATTTGGTGGTCGGTCGCTGTCGCGATATTGGGTGTTGTCGCAATCGCCATGCCCCCCTCCCTTCCGCCACTGGCGACACGCAAGACCAGATACTGGTCACCACTAGTGCCCATGTTGCCGATCGTCCTCATTGCGGGCGTGGTTATTTATCGAGAGGGCAAAGGTTCAGAAGCGTTGCCGAAGCAGTTCTCGCCGCTGTCCCTGGCAGCGATCGCAGCTTACAAGTTGAACAGTGGAACGTTCCCGGAGCGGGAAATCGTATCCATGACGCCGGAACGAAACCAGGCGCGGGCTATCGTGCTGCTGGTCGACGAAAGCATTCGGTCCGACTTCGTAAGTCTTGAGCCCCGCAACCCCGTCACTCCGCAACTGGCCGAACTCAGAAGCCGATTGATTGATTTTGGCCCCGCTGTGTCCGGCTCGAATTGTTCTCTTCAATCGAACGCATTGCTTCGCTTCATGGCCTATCCTCGAGATCTAGTCCAGTCAGTCAAGGCGAGCCCGACAGTTTGGCAGTATGCAAAGAGGGCAGGTTATCGCACCGTGTTCATAGACGCCCAGGCAGGTTTCGTCACCGTCTATGGTAAACTGCAAAACTACATGACGCCCGCCGAAGCGATTTCGATCGACCGATTCTACAAGTTGGACAATGCAATTCGAACGCATGATCTCGACGATGAACTCATTAATATCGTGCTCAAGGAAATGAGCGTCGGCGATCATGTTTTTATCTACGCGAACAAGAATGGCGCGCATTTCCCCTACAGTGACGGGTCGCCTGCGGAGTTTGCATCCGACGCCGGCACCTCAGGGACGCTTCAATCCTATGCAAACGCGGTGCGCTGGTCGACAGACCGCACTTTGTCCCGTTTGATCGATGGGGTCGACTGGAGGGACGCAACGATGATTTACACGTCGGACCATGGACAAAATTTCAGCGTCGGCCGTCTCACGCACTGCAGTTCATATACGAATGTAGACCCGAACGAAGCCATAGTTCCAATGTTGGTTTCAACCGGGGATGAGGAGCTTCGGGCCCGCTTTGAGAAAGTCGCCACGCAATATCCGAACATGGCCACTCATTTCGCGATAGCGCCAACGCTGTTGGAGTTGATGGGGTACCGACCATCCGAAATATCGGCTCGATACGAAAGCTCCCTCCTTCACAGCCTTACATCGCAGCTTCAGTTCGTAACAGACGATATCCTCGGATTGTTCTCCAATCGTCCCGCTTGGCACTCCGTCGATCCAACGATTCAAAAGGGTCGGCAGCGGCTTGACCTCCTGGTTACGCTGACGAACTCGCGTCCGAATATTTGCGAGGGCGGCATTGGCTGCGTCGCAGGTCCGGAACCAATCTCGAGCGAATAGCAGGGGATGGCAGAGAAAAAGGAAGATCGACAATGGCGAAAGAACGCAAGTCGGCTGACGCGGCATTGAACGACAGCAAGAACACGCTATCGGATGGTCGCAAAACGCATTCTCGACTTGTCCAGCAGATACCCAATGCCATAACAGCGCTGGCGCTTTGCTCGGGCTTGGCTTCCGTTCGCTTCTCGATCGAAAACGAGTTCGAATTCGCACTGTTGGCGATCGTCGTGGCAGCAGTGCTCGACGGTCTTGATGGCCGTCTGGCGAGGCGATTGCATGCGTCGTCACAGTTCGGAGCCGAATTTGACAGTCTTGCGGATTTTCTTAGCTTCGGCGTAGCGCCGATCGTCCTGCTTTTCTTTTGGGGCGAGGCATTGATGACCGGCCCGTTCAGCCTGTGCCTAATGGCATTCGCTCTTGCTTCGGCCGCGCGCCTGGCGCGCTTCAATGCGCAGTCAAATTCGGCAGCAGCGGCATGGCAGAAAGCGTATTTCACTGGGATGCCGACACCGGCCGCTGCCCTAACGGTTTTGTTGCCCATATCGCTGGCTCCGCCGACACCTGCAACTGTTCAGATTGCGGGGCTGCACGCAGCTCTGATCGCTTTCTTGATGGTTTCGACGATCCCGACTTTTTCCGGGAAGAAGTGGGCTTGCCAAGTCTCCAAGAGGACGATGATTGCGTTGTTCTTGGCAGTCGCAGGGCTGGTTGCGGCCGTCGTGCTCTACCCCAGCGAGTTTCTGGTTGTTCTGACTGTCCTTTATCTCGCCTCCATTCCGATCAGCTGGATCAGTTTCCGTCATGATGAGAAAATTCACGACGAAATCGATGTCGAAACCGCTCGGGTAGTGGAATGACATCTGGAAGCCTTGATGGCTGTCCAGGTCCCGGCTCGGGCAGGCAGCAACTACCTCGCGGCAACGGCCGCCTCCCACCTTTGGCGACCTTCCGAACGTCTGCAACGAGCAGGGCCGCGCCGCTCTTCCCCGATCTGTGAGGACGGTCTCGGGCGGGTACCAAGCGTTCGATTCAATCCACTCTAGCCGGGTTTTTGCACAGCGCTGAACGTTTGGCGGCCTAGGTGTTGATCTTCCGAAGCGGAAGCAGCAGTCCTTTTCAGGGCCGTTCGCCGCAACTGGCGCATCTACTGCTTTTCGATCCCCGTGAACGGCAATGCCGGCGCTGACCGCGCAAACGCGGACGTGCCTCGCCTGTGTGACGCATTCAGAAACCACGTTTCTAAGGTCATGCAAATTGCGCAGTCTAATCCAGCATCGCCCGGCGAGCTAGCTTTAGCGCTAGCCACCAGATTGCCAATGTCTCAGTCGGCCGGGAAGCCCCAGGCCGCTTGGGAAACCTGTTCGGGTGGAGCAACCCAGGAGAACCTACCGGCCATGATCTCACTGAATATCAACGGGCGAGAGCACGAGATTGACATTGACCCCGAAACCCCGATCCTTTGGGTCCTGCGTGACACGCTGGGAATGAGCGGCACCAAATTCGGCTGCGGCGCAGCGCTCTGTGGCGCCTGTACGGTGCATCTGGATGGCGAGGCAATCCGCTCGTGCAGCACACCGGTTTCCGCCGTTGAAAGCGGCAAGATCACCACGATTGAAAAGACAACCGACGGCACCGACCGTGTCGGCGCGGCTGTCCAAGCTGCATGGGTCAGGCACGACGTGGCACAATGCGGCTACTGTCAGAGCGGCCAGATCATGAGCGCGACGGCCTTGCTCGCGTCGCTGTCGCCCGGAGCGCAGCCGACCGCCGAAGAGATCGACTCCGCCATGGCCGGAAACATCTGCCGCTGTGGAACCTATGCCCGTATCCGCGCCGCTATAGCCGACGCCGCCAGCACCCTCGTCTGAAGGAGACGCATATGTTCCCCAACATGGATCACAAAGAGCTGCCGCGCGCGTTGCAGCACATCATGGAACGGGGCCGCTCAACGACGGTCCAGGCGATGCCACGCCGCAGCTTTCTCAAGCTGACGGGGACCCTCGGCCTGGCTGTCGGCATTTTCCCTGATTTGGCAGTCGCGCAGTCGTCCGAGGTCGATGAGGCGGCAGCCAGTCTGAAGCCGACCGAGCAGCCCTCTGCATTTGTCCACATCGCGCCCAATGGAGAGGTTACGGTCACGATCAACCGGCTGGAGTTCGGTCAAGGCGTCCAAACGGCATTGCCCATGATCCTTGCCGAAGAACTCGATCTGGACTGGAACCTGGTGCGCAGCCAACTCGGCACCAATGACATGGCCTATGTCGATCCGCTCTTCGGCATGCACCTTACCGGCGGTTCGAACACAATCAAGAACAGCTTTACGCAGTATCGCGAACTGGGTGCTCGTGTTCGCGCCATGCTGCTGGCGGCCGCTGCGACCCGCTGGAATGTGGATGTGTCCACTCTGCGAACCGAGGCCGGCGCGGTTCTGGCCTCCGATGGCCGCAAGCTCGGTTATGGAGAGCTTGCCGAGGCGGCCATGGCCTTGCCGGTGCCGCAGAAGATTGCGCTGAAGGATCCCAAGTATTTCCGCATCATCGGCCAGCCCACCCGGCGTTTGGACGCTCAAGCCAAGAGCAGCGGCCAACAGAGTTTTGGCATCGACTTCAAGCTGCCGGGACAGTTGACGGCCGTGGTGGCTCGTCCTCCGGTCTTCGGAGCCAAGATAGCCACCCTGGACGACAGCGCAGCCCGGGCGGTCAAGGGCGTGAAGGCCGTCCTGCGCGTGCCGCTGGATCGCGGTGCCGAGGGCGTGGCCGTCGTGGCCGACGGATATTGGCAGGCGTCTCAGGGCCGCGATGCCCTCAACGTGGAGTGGGACACATCGGCCGTCGAAAAGGTCGATAGCGAACGGCAACTCGCGCACTATCGCGAGATGGCCAGTCGAGCCCGGCCCGCGCCAGTTCGATTCCGACATGGTGCCATTGGAAACGGCGCCGCTGAAGCTGGAAGCTGAGTTCGTGTTCCCGTATCTCGCCCACGCGGCGATGGAACCGCTGAACTGCACGGTACGACTTGCCGATGATCGTGCCGAGATCTGGATGGGAAGCCAAAGTGCCGGACCCGATGCCGCCGCTGCCGCAGCCGCGCTCGGCCTCAAGCCGGAACAGGTCGTGCTTAACGTGCAGATGTCGGGCGGCGGCTTCGGTCGGCGCTTTTCCAGCACCTACGACACCGTGGTCGAGGCCTGCGAAATAGCCAAGGCCGCCAGGTCGGCGGGGCTGAATGCACCGATCCGTACGCTTTGGAGCCGCGAGGACGATATGAGGGGCGGCTACTATCGTCCATTGCACCTGCACCGCGCCCGCATCGGCTTTGACAATCAAGGCAAGGTGCTGGCCTGGGATCACAGCATCGTCGGCCAGTCGATACTTACCGGAACCGTGTTCGAGCAGTTCATGGTGAAAAAACGGCATCGACGCCGCCACGACGGAGGGCATGCGGGCTCCCTATCCGCTTCCAATGCGGCTGACCGTGCATCATGCCAAGGACAACGTGCCGGTTCTGTGGTGGCGCAGCGTCGGCTCCACCCATACGGCTTATGTGATGGAGACCCTGCTCGACGATATAGCGCGTGCAACCGACCAAGACCCTGTAGCCTACCGCATACAGCTCTTCGGCGATCAGCACATCCGCCATCGTGACGCATTGCAACTGGCCGTTGACAAGAGCGGGTACGGCAAGACGCAATTGTCCGAGGGGCGGGCCTGGGGTGTGGCGGTGCACGAGTCCTTCAGCTCAGTGGTCGCTTACGTGGTGGAAGCCTCTGCTGCCGATGGACAGCCTAAACTGCATCGGGTCACGGCCGGGGTTCACTGCAATCTGGCCGTCAACCCTCTGACCGTGGAGGCGCAGGTACAGGGCGCGGCGATCATGGGCTTGTCGATGTGCCTGGCAGGCTCTGCAATAACGCTCAAGGACGGCGTCGTCGAGCAGAGCAACTTCAGTGACTATACGGTGGCGCGCATCACGGACGTGCCGGAATTCGACATCCACATCGTGCCTAGCGCCGAACCGCCCACGGGCATGGGCGAGCCCGGCTTGCCACCATTGGCGCCGGCATTTGCCAACGCAATAGCACGGCTCACGGGAAAACCGCTGCGTCAATTGCCGTTCAATCTGACGTAGCCGTTTTTACGCCAGACCGCTTCTGCTCGCTGCTTGCTGTTCCGGCAGCGAGCGAGGCAGATAACGCCTTGTCGGCGCTCGGCTGCCATCGGGGGGCGGAATCCGCGCAGTACCAGACAGTCTCGAATGCCGACTCGTGCCGGCGGGGCTGGGCGGAGCATAAATATGTCGAGACAGGCATGCTGATTATCCGCCATGATCCTCATGGATATAGAAATGAGGTTTATAGGTGAGAAGAGGCGACTTCAGCGAATGGGCTGTGTTTATCGCGGTTGCCGAGGAGGGGAGTTTTACACGCGCGGCCGCAAAGCTCGGCCTCTCCCAATCCGCGCTCAGCTATGCGGTGCGCATGCTCGAACAACGGATCGGTGTGCGGTTGATCTCGCGAACGACGCGCAGCCTGTCGCTGACCGAGGCAGGCGAAAGGCTGCTTATCAGCCTGCGGCCGGCATTCGACCATATCGACAGTGAAATTGCTGCGCTCACCGCGCTTCGCGACAAGCCTGCAGGCACGATCCGCATCACCACGTTCCGGCATGCCGCCCAAACTGTCCTGTGGCCCGTATTGTCGAAACTGCTGCAGAATTATCCCGACATCACGGTTGAGGTCCATGTCGATGAAGGTCTCACCGACATTGTCGCAGAGCGCTTCGACGCCGGTATCCGCATGGGCGAACAGGTGCAAAAGGACATGGTTGCGGTTCGGATCAGCCCAGACGTCAGGATGGCAGTCGTGGGATCTCCGTCGTACTTTGCCAATCGTCCCGCCCCGCAGACACCCCGCGACCTGAGCGAACACCGATGCGCAAGCTATCGCCAGAACTCCGGGGGCGGCCTTTATGCCTGGGAGTTCGAACAGGACGGCGTCGAACTTGAGGTCCGGGTCGATGGACCGGTTATCTTCAACGACAACGAGATGCTCTTGCATGCCGCGGTCGATGGCTCGTGTTTGGTGTACACGTTCGAAAACCAGATATCCCAGCATGTTGCGGACGGCCGCCTGGTCCGGGTACTGGAAGACTGGTGCGCGCCATATTCGGCTACCACCTCTATTATCCAAGCCGGCGGCAGCATACTGCCGCCTTCACGCTTCTGGTCGACGCCCTCCGATACAGGGGCTAAGGGCGGCCGACCATTGATCAATCTGATTTCTAACTTCATGCCGATTACGCCGTCTAATCGGCCGGCGCGACACTGGCCTTCGAGCTCAGCACCAACCTGGCCACCGCCAAAGGCAGCCACGTATAGCGTTACTGGGGCGTTCAGAGGGCTCCTGCGCGCCGTAGCGTAGAATGGGCGTTGGCTCCCCGGGCCGAACGATACTGCGAACTATGTGCTGCCGATTCCCCTCGAAACTACGCCACAGCCCACTATCAGGATGCGGAAGCGTGATCGCGATCGCGCGGAGCGGATCCGGCTTGCCGGTGGTCCGAAGCCAACATTGAGGGAACGCGCCGTCCGGCTCGCTCTTGAGAAGGGTGAAGTCCGGACAAAGACCTGACCGACATCGGCGTTCCTCGCTGCTACCTCGCCCGCATATGCGAGGAAGGGTTGCTCGTGAAGGTGGGTTACGGCCGCTATCGTGCGGCCGTTCCTAACGCGGCTTGATGGCAAATACGAACGGCTCTTGAGGGGCACAAGATGCTGACGAGAACCGGAGTAGGATTAGGTACGCCGGCGCAGAAAAGGCGGGGCTTGAGCTCTGGAACGGGCAGTCGCGCCCCAATGTCGGCCATTGGGCTAGTGTCTGCCACATCCCGAAAGCGGCCTCCGGAGACCGAGCTGTAAGTCTCCTTCCGCGCCGTTAGTAGCCGGAGAGCTCCTCGCGGCGTACAGCCTCGTCGTTGACGCCCAACCCGCTGAGCATGTCGTGCATGGCTCCGACCATCGCCGGCGATCCCGCAAGGTCGTAGATAGGAGCGAGCACGTCGGGCAGATGGCGCCGCATCATCGCGGCGTTGATCGCTCCGGTCTGCCCATCCCAGGGTTGAGCCGCTTCACTGGCCGCTGTCATCGTGGCGACAACGTTGAAATTAGGGTTGGTCTTCTGCAGCCTTTGCAGCCGCGTTGTTCCTCGCGGCCAAGGCGCAGGCGGCAGAATTCGACACCATGTTCTACGCGGTGCAACGCTCGAGTTGATCGCGGGGGCGACGAACATCGCGCTGCTCAGTATCAACATGCGTGACGGTTTCAAGCTATCAGGTAGGCTCAATCGCCGGAGCGTTACGCATGAAGTGCAGCTGGTTGGCTGCGACATGGTTGCCGACGACACCATGGCGTTCCGCTTCGCCAAGCCGGCCGGTTTCCATCATTTAGCCGGCCAGTCGATATCGCTCACGCTGCTCAACCCGTCCGAGACGGACGGCAAGGGTAGCTCCCGCCACCTCACGCTGGCCAGCGGGCCAGAGGAGCCGGAGTTGATGGTCACAACGCGCCTCCGCGATACGGCATTCAAGAGTTCCCTGGCGTCGCTCCCGATCGGCGGCGCGGTGCGCATGACCGGTCCAAATGGCGACTTGACCCTGCACGACGATCCGATGCGACCGGCGGTGTTCCTTGCCGGCGGCATCGGCATCACGCCGTTTCTGGCCATGGCTCGCTATGCCTCCGCGGCAAGGCTGCCCCACCGCATCACGCTATTTTATTCGAACCGCCGGCCGGAGAACGCAGCCTTTCTTGGGGAACGAGGGGATAAGCACCAGGATGCCGTTTGCCGCAATCACCGGCATGCGCCTGAGCTTCGCGCCGACGACACCGGCCCGCCGTCCGCCGGAAAGGGCAAGGCCCGAGGCGCCTGCTGCAGCGACGGCAGGGACCAGCAGCAGGAAGCCCCATGGTATGGCCGTCTTGACGGCGATGATGGTGGCCTGCGATGCGAACAGTTCACTGAGAGCGGTCGAGAGCCAGAAGGTCAGGATCGTTAGGAGTGCGATCGTGCCGGCGACGGGATGAATGAGCTTGGTCATGGCTTCTGTGTCTTTCACCGACTGATGGCGAGCAAGCCCAGCACCGAGGCGGCGGCGGCAAGCCCGATGCGGACGTAGTGAATCAGGATCCAGGTGTTGAGCCGGTCAGAAACCTGGTCGAGGGGCAGGGATTTGGCCGCGAACTGCGCGTTGGTTGGCACGAACCAGATCATTGTGAGCGCCAGGACGCCCGCGATGCAGGCGGCCGATCCGATCCAGAGCATACGCGGCCCACCGTCGCCCCAGCCGAGCCAGAGGGAGCCGATCAGGCCGACGAGGGTCGGAACGACGACAAGAGGAATCACCCCCGAAATGAACCCGTTGTTCTGGCTGAACCAGTCGAGGAACTCGGCTGCGGGAAGGCTCCTCCAGTAGCCGCCGAGCGTCACACCAATAGTCAGCATGACTCCGGCGAACATGGCCGTACCCGTGACGGCGAGTATGTTGAACAGGAGTCGCATCGGACTCTCTCCTCTTGGCTTGATTTCGATTGTGATGACTTCGGGCTGCCAGCAGGCTCTATGCGATGCAAATGCCGGGTACCGCGACCTTCTGGAACAGGTGCGGCGAGGCGACCGCCGACGACGGATAGGCTCCCAGTTTCGCTCTGAATTCGGGATGCGTGAACGCGGCCCGGAAGGCGGCCGTCGATTCCCAGACTGCGTAGTTCAGGTAGGTCGGGCTTTCGCCGATGGCGCGGTGGAGCTGGATGGAAATCAGGCCCGGCTGGGTCTTCATGAAGGACGCATCGTCCTCCCAGACCTGAAGAAACACTGCCTCGTCGGTGGGATCGAGCGTGAACAGATTGATGAGTACGACGGCATCGGCATCGATTCCGATCTGACGGTCGATGGGAAAGGCGGGATCGAGAGGGCGCATAGTGGGCATGGTAGGGCTCCGGCGTTGGGTTTGACATCATAATGTCGAGTAGGTACCATCGACACATAATGAATTGACATCATCACGTCAACAGCATCATATGGTGACAAATGAACAAACCGCAGCGGACCTCAGCCGGAGACGCCTTGACCGATCTCATTCTGACGATGTTCCGGGTGAACAACCTGACCCTCACCTGGGGCGACCGGCTCGTCGCTCCTCTCGGGCTGACCAGTGCCCGTTGGCAGATCCTGGGGGCTATCGTGGCGGCGGAACGGCCACAGCCGGTAGCTTGGCTTGCGCGCGATCTCGGCGCTAATCGCCAGAACGTTCAGCGCATCGTCAACGATCTAACCAAGGAAGGGTTGGTGGCATTTGAGCCAAACCCGCATCATCGCCGTGCGCAACTCGTGGCGCTTACCGGCAAGGGACGGCAAGCCTATGATGCGGCCATTCGCTTGTACACGCCGCGGGTCGAGGCGCTCGCGGAAGGGCTTGCCGTAAAGGACATCGAAGCGGCCCGCAGAGTGATGACAATGCTGCGGCAGAAACTTGAGGGCGATGAAAATACTCATGAGTAAGCCTCGCCCAGCGAACGGCGGTGCGCGTAGGGCGGGTCGTGATCGCTAACCGACCAGCGTCTGGTCCGCAGGGCCGGCCCGAGCCCTTAGTCATTGGCTTGAATGTCCGCTACTCGCTTTCTGGAAGCAAGAAGCTGCCAGTCTGCTGCGGGTCAATTCTTCCGGTTCTCGAACTGGAAGGTTTCGCCGGTCGAATGTTGGTAGCGGCTCGTTTCGCACAATCCCGCCGTGTGCATGTCTTTTCACGATGCCGCCGCCGAATCTACGATGAGGGCCTTGCCGGCCTAGGCGAGGGCAGGGCGCTACGCTAGCTTACCACTACTTCGATCGGCTTCTCGGCTGATTGCCAGCCATCGCAGCAGAAGCGAAGCGGATCGAAATGTAGGGAAAAATTGCACGTCGGCGCGCAATATCGCGCCCTGGCGTAGGAAAGGCAGTGGCTCCCCGGGCCGGACAAGTTCGACAAATCGAACCGGGAGCAAAATGCCAGAAATGCCTTTGTTTCCAAGTAGTTGGTGTGACCACTTCCCAAAGCGTCGACCGCCTTGGTGTATCTCAAGGGGTAGCAGCGGTGTATCTCTTAGTCAAGCCGTCCGCTTAGCTCGCTACGCTGCGCGCCACCTCTCGCACGCCCTCGACGTACCATTGCAGGGCCAGCCAGGGGTCCGCTTCAAAATCCAGCCGTGTCGCTTCGGCTTGGTCGTCCCCCAACTGATCGGCCACATTCTGGAGCCACCCCTGTTTCCAAGCTGTCACATCTGCTTCCAACGTCGAGTATTTGATATGCACTGCTGTCGTCTCCTTCATCGCGCCGTAAGTGGGCATCTGAGGGGGTAGCTGCCGGGACCCTGATTTGGCCAGTCAGTTATATTCATGCTTCAACAGGGACGATCCCGACAGCGGGAAGACTGCGCTTCGGGAATGGTCGGTACTTCACTGTTCGCAGCCCGGTTACATCGCTGTCCACAACGTCGATCCCCGCCCATGCGCCTATGGTGCGGTCTCGCTTCCACATTGGCACACCGCCTATGGTGACCCTCACAGGCTCGCTGGGGTCGACCCCGCGTTTGATCAATTCCCGGCACAAGACCGGCACCGGGTCCTTGCGCGTCGTGGTCGTCTCGATTTCCTCGCCCCGTAGAATGGTGGCGGCAGTGTATGATCCTGTCACTTCAATCTGTAGCATTTGCTCCTTTGCTATGTGCAGTTTTGCCCGCTGAGGGGCGTTTGTCTCTGGACGGTAGATTGTGTCGGAGAAGCAGCGAACGCGCTCTGGCGTTCCTACCGCACAGCGTTCCGACCGTGTTTGATGAAAGACCCGAAGGGGGCTTTGAGCTTGGGGCAATGGTTCACCGGGATGGCGACCTGACCCCCTTCGGAATGGTGGTGCTGCTAGATGCCGAGGTCGAGACGCATCTTGGCGGCTGCTCGGGCATGGGTAGTCAGGAGCTGCCAATCGCCCTTGACGACTGCCCTGCGGAAGGCTGGCAACTCGGCTTCATCGATATGCTCTTGCCACTGGTCCATGGTCAGGCCAAGCGGGCCAAGGATTTGCCGTTCGATGTGTTTGGTGAATGATGCCTCGACGATCAGGGCTTCAACATCGTGAACGCCAGCCGCCGCCGCGTCGATCACGCCGCCTTCGATGTAGCTGTCAATCACAGCCTGCCTTGCTTCCTCGGGCTGGGCCACCGTCCACTCGCCAAGTATCTTATCGGTGGTCGAGACCATCTCGTCATACTCGGCCTGTTCCGCCTTTGCCTTGCGTTCCTCCTCGGTCAGGTCTTCGTCGCCTTCGTCGTTCTGCTCGCCAGCGTCTGACCCCTCGGCGTTATGAGGGGCCGGATTGTCTTGGCTTAACGAGCTTTCTGAAAAGACCCCGGAGCCTTGTAGCCGTGTTGCGCCAGAGCCTCGGCCAGCGCCTTCTGGTATGAGGCGGCATCCCATTGGCCGTATGTCACCATGTCGCGAGCTTGCTGGCCGCTAACCTCAATGCCGTTGAACCGAACCGGCGTCGAGGCGACCACCTCGGGCGGCGCGATCATGCCAACGCTCTGCGATGAGACTAAGCGATTGGGGCTGAAGCCCATCCGCTGCGCCTGAAGCTGGGCATTGTTCTGGACGGAAAGCTCGACCGCGCGCTCAATCTCTTCCTGCTTGGCGCGCTCTTTCGCCTCGACAGCGAGGGCATCCTGCTTGGCCTGATTGGCTGCCTGCTCTGCCATCCGGGCGCGGTGCATGGCTTGCCCGAGTACGGTCTGATCAGGGATGTATTTGGTCGGGTCGTCTTGATAGTCGTTCATGTGGTGTCCTTTCAAATGGTCGTAGTTGATCGCTCCCGACGCGGAATGCGCCAAGAGGTGGTCGGTGGTTTCTAGGCTGTGTTACGGGGTCAGCGGCGCGGCTGTAGGCCGTAGCTGTGGTCTGGTGGGGTCGGGCTGCGGTCGGCCTCTGGGGACGCTATGGCTGGGCCTGGGGTGGCCTTACGTGGGCGCATGTACAGCTCGGCCATTCGCCTCATCAAGTTGCCGGCTTCAAGCTCGGGGTAGCCGTAGACGGCGTAGCATCGCCCCGCGACAATTAGGGCGTCAGAGATGCCGGAAAGACGGTCCAGTTCGGACGGCTCGCCTTCTTCCAGCTTGCCTAGGGCTTCGATGATGGCGAGGGCTTGCTCTCTGGTCGGCCACTCGGCGAGGGTGGGTAGGAACTGCCTCACATTCCCTCCCGGATGTGCTGCATCAAGGGGGTCCTGGGGTGCGCCTTAGCGGACCCGAAGCGAAAGAGGTGGTCGAGGTGCTGGCCACCATCACGCTCGTCATCGTAGCGGCCGAAGTCCCGGATAGCGTCCCACCTCGGGCCAATCCAAGCCAGCGACTTGCGGACTAGGTCGAACTGGTCACGCTTGGCCTGACCCAGCCGCCTCCATGCGAACTGGTCGTAGTGGATGGCAACACCCTGCTCACGCCGCTTCTCCCGTCGCTCTGCCGCCGCCATGATGGATTTGCTGCGGGCCTGTTTGGTTCGGAAGGGGAGCTTGGCATTGGGGATGTTGCGGTAGCCGGGAGCGTTGACTAGGTGCTGTTTCCAGTCGACGCGGTCGCCCTGGGTTGCCCTTAGCGCTGTCTTGTTCTGCCGCTTGGCGGTGGCTGTCGCGATGACAAGGGCGCTGTCGTCATCGTCGTCATGGTGGTCGGGTAGGGCCTGTCGCTCGTGCAGGAACAAGGCCCTGTCGAACGGTCGTGCGTCATCTGTCATGTCATGCGTGTTCCTCTCGAGATTGTTGTTCGGCTGTCGCTTGGAAAAGGGGTAGGCTGGCATGGTCATTTTCAGCCGATGTAACGTCATGTGTAATAGGTGCCGTGTAACGACACTTAAGGTTACCTTCGGGGTTCCCCTGAGCTGGAGACATCAGACTGAGACCACCAGAAGAAAGAGGCGGAAGCCTCCCACTTAACATCCCCACCTTCAGGTTCACTTCTGGCCATTACTCTAAGGTGTGAGACCATAAATCTAAGGTGTTCATCAGAAGGTAGCCTGAAGGCTGAGGCATCAGGAGGAGGGACTTCCGTCCACTCCTGTGTATGATCAACATTCTACGTCGATTATATCTGTCTGATAAGACATCCTGCAGGGAACCTTAAGTGTGACCCTGATCTGAGCTTTGGCTTTGCTGATCTGGTCAGTACGATTGCTGACATAGTGGGAGACCATCCGAGGAGATGCTCCGGTGATCCTGCTCATGTCAGCCTGAGCGACATTCGGGAAATGGTCGAGAAGCCATCTGACCTGTCCCTCAGCGTCTAACTTGTGTCGACGACCGACCATGAACTCGCCAAGTGCCACCTGAGCAGCAACCGCCACCGGACTGGAAGTGATGTCGGTCTTGATTGTCTGGACGGCATCCGCCCATCGCTGGTTGATCCATGCTTGCCCCTTGGGCGATATGACATCGAATGGTCGTCCGACGACTGAGAAGAGGCGTTTCCCCAGACCCGACCTGATTGACTTAGTGGTCAGCCGGCGACGGGTGACGAGCCTCCTGTCAGTGAACGAGGCATCCTTGGGAGTGTGGTCTTCAATCTCGTCCTGGAGAATGCCCAGCCGGGAAAGGACATCGCGGACTTGTTTGCGACCAACGCCCTTGGTCTCGCCGTACTCGGTGATGGTGATCCATGAGCCTATCGGAGCCTGGACGATTTCACCCGTGGTGCTGTCGAGGGTTTCTGAGGTGTATTCCAAACTGGTCCTTTCGTGGGTTGACTGTCGCTTCCGCAAAATATCCCCCCGGGCTGCCTTGCGGTGCCGTTGGGGTCGACTTGGGGTGCAGTTGGGGCGTGGTGGCTGGAACTTGAGGCGCTGATCGATTGCCTTCTCAGTGTTACGTAACACTGACTTTGCCATCGACGATGGTAATCTTAGCCGCCTTCTCAGTGTCACGTGACACTGACTTTGCCACTGTTCAGTGCCAAACTGGCTTTTCTGTCGCGGCTGGACGATTGCTGATTTCGTTGCGTTATTCGCTGCGGTTCACCGCCACGTGGCGGCGGCGACAGAAATCTTGGCCCGCGTCCATGCCTTTCACCTGTCGCCTCGAAACAACATAGACCCGCAGGCGAGCGAGTTGACATTCCTGGGTGTCGCACCTCGCCAAAGCCGCGCCGTCAAGCGCCACATCCATGCCCCGGAAAGGGAACGAAACAGGGCAAGGGATAGTCGCAACAGGGCGAACTCTGCGGCGCGGCTTGGGAGAAAGGCGGAAGGGTAGTGCTTGTGTGGTGGGTATGGGGATTTAGGCTGATTTCGGCTTCATAGTGCTAGTGGGGGCTCTATGGGATTTAGCCCTATTTCGGTTGGGTAGTGCTAGTGGTCACCCTATCGAATTTCAGGCCGATTTGGTTGGATAGTGCCAGTGGTGACCCTATGGGATTTGGCGGCCATTTCGTTTCATAGTGCTAGTGTAGTCCCTATCGGATTTGTCGGCCATTTCCGTTGGGTAGTGCTAGTGGAGTACCTATTGGATTTCCGGCCATTTCGGTTTCATAGTGCTAGTGTGGCCCCTATCGATTTATCGCCCATTCGGTTGGATAGTGCTAGTGGTGTCCCTATTCGGTTTCGTAGTGCTAGTGGGGGCTCCAATTAGGAGTTGCTAATAGGCCGGCTCCGTAGTGCTAGTGGTCACCCTAACCAGCCGCAGCCTGCCCCAGAGCCCGATAAACCGACGCCTTGGACAGCCCCGTGGCCCTCATGATCTCGGGAACGGTCTTGCCATCGGCCCGCATTGTGACGATCTCCGCTGCCCTCTCAGGGGTCGCCTTGACCTTGCGGCCGAACTTGGTCCCGATGGCCTTGGCCTTGGCAATCCCATCCATCTGCCTCTCAGACCGGATAGCTGTCTCGAACTCAGCGAACACGGCCAGCATCTGCAGCATCGCGCGGCCAGCCGGGGTGGAGGTGTCAATCTGCTGGTCGAGGACCCGAAGGGCCACACCGTCCTTCTCCAGCCCCTTCACGATGTTCAGGAGGTCTGTCGCTGATCGCGCAAGCCGGTCAATGCGGGTGATGATGAGCGTGTCACCCCTCCGCAGGGCCCTGAGGCAGGCCTTCAGTTCCGGTCTGCCGGTGTCCAGCCCTGACCGCTTCTCCTCGAATAGGTTCTTCGGCTCCACCCCCGCCGCCACCATCTTGTCCCGCTGGACCTCAAGGGACTGGCCGATGGATGAAACCCGGATGTATGCGAAGTCGGTCATGTGCTGCGGTCTTTCCAATGTCTAGGCGTTGTGAGACTGGACTTATGAGACATGAAAAGAGGCGTGTCAATGGACCGTCTCACAGTTTATACATTTTGGGACGCATGCCCCGCGCTCGTCCACCAGTCACTGACGACAAGGTTCAGCAGCGCCTGTCCCTAGCGTCGAGTAGCCATCCTGCCCTGCCACATCGTCGAACAGCCCTGGCGCCCCAACCGCACAGGAAGGCGAGGCTGTCTAGGATTGCCTGAGGGTGGCCTGTGGTGGAACCGAGGGGGCACGGGGGGAGCCGCGCGCTGCCGTATATCTGATCGGTCGCTCATGAATTTCTACCAATTATTCCGGCCCCTTTTTTGGTACGAAATCGTACATTGATTTTTTCCCGGAAAGTGCAACAAGTGGTTACTTGGGGCAGTGGCTCGGGGAACCCTCGGGTGAACGTTAAGACGACCAACGGGCGCACATTCGAGGATCTTGTTCTGGAGGTCATCGAGGCAGCCCCATACGGCGGAATCGTCTCCGTTAAGGCCACCATAGCAGCGGTGCGCGAAGATGGCCCCCATTGGGAAGTGACCGACTGTGATCTGATCGAGTTTATCGTGGAAGCGGCTCCGGCATTTGGGCGCGCGGTAGCCTTCGACCAACGCGAATGATCCTCTAAAAATGGCTCCTGGTTGATCAGCCAGTCCTTCGCGCTCAGAAATTTCTATCAAATCATTCCTGACTCCTAAAGGAACCATTCCGTAATCCGCGAGTTGCGGCTGGGCAGGGTCGGGACATGCAACATGGCAAAGCGTGATAAGGCCGGGTTAAAGCGCCGGCGGCGGGGGGGGGGGGGGGGGGGGGGGGGGGGGGGGGGGGGGGGGGGGGGGGGGGGGGGGGGGGGGGGGGGGGGG
>NZ_JBVVQT010000039.1:0-27404 GCF_055811595.1 Mesorhizobium sp. WSM4814 | reverse complement strand
CCTTCAACGGCGGCATGATGGGAGCCATGGTCATGCAGGAGATGGGCGGCAGCATGGGCGACAGGCCAGTCGGGAGCCGCCTGCCTGAGCGGATTACCGGCATAGGCTAGGTCGACCAGGCGGTATTCGAGGCCCTCGTGGAAGCGGTCGATCACGGAAACCCGGCTTCCGGCGTCAGCCGTCATGTCGAGGATGAGGTCGGCGCGCATCGCGGGCCCCAGCACGACCAGCCCGCCTTCCGGCGCATGCGGCTCCACTGGCTGCCCGTCCAGCGCAATGATAGCAGGCTGATGGTTCCCGAAGTCGAGGCCGAAAATGCGGGCGTTGGCGGCGTTGATCAGCCGCAGCCGGATGCGTTCTCCCTTTCGCACCTGAAAGACATCCGGCACGCGGCCATTGATCGTGACCGTGTTTCCGACCCGGCCGTTGTGCATCATGTCATGGCGGTTGCCGAAGTCTTCCCGCATCTCGGCGGTTTTGGTCAGCCGCCAGTCGGACAGCACCCATGTGACTTCGCGGTCGACCCGGATGGGATCGGCTTCCTCCACGATCAGCGGGCCGTAGAGGCCTCTGCCGACCTGCTCGAAACTGCGATGGTGCGGATGGTACCAGAAGGTGCCTGCGTCGACGGCATCGAACTCGTAGGCAAAGGTCTCGCCGGGCGAGATCGGCGCCTGCGTGAGGTGCGGCACGCCGTCCATCGCGTTCGGGACCCGCAAACCGTGCCAGTGCACCGTCGTCTCTTCGTTGAGTTTGTTCTCGACCGCCACCCGCAGGCGTTCTCCCTGGCGGATGCGAATTTCCGGACCGGGCAGGCTGCCGTCATAGCACCAGATGGGGGTATCGCCATGCGGCTCTGGCGCGATCTGGGCGCGTCCCGGTCCGGCGCGGATCCGGAACTCGCGAAGGCCTGCGGCGTCGGATCGCGGTGGAAGCACCACGCCCGCCGAAACGGCGGCGGCCGATGCGAGGAAGGTTCGACGCGTCAGCGCCGGCACACGTGGATAGGGCATTGGATCAACCATTCCGGAATAGGCTTTTTTTGACGCGCGGACGTAGCCGGGCGCGTCGACGGGTCGGTCGCGAGCGGATGCCGCGGCCGCGTCAGCTCAGGAAGGTGGTTCGGGGAGGATAGGGCTCAGGCGGACCGGTGCGGCCGTCGGACGGTTCTCCGGGAGGCAAGGATACGATACCGGCGAAATGCGGCAGCTCGGCCGCGGCAGGCGTGCAGATCGCGACAAGCGAGGTAACGCAGAACTGGTCGCATGCCGACGTCTGGCCGTCATCGCCGGGACAGTCCTGGCAGTCGGGCATGTCGCCGTCCATCTCAGCCATCGACATCTTCAGGGACATGTCCGTCAAAGCCGCGGCATGCGCCGCCGTGCCCGTGGCGAAGGCCGCGAGGAAGACGACTGCGAGGATGCGAACCAGCTTGCTCATTAGAGTGGACAGTAGTGCTACCTATGCAATGTGTCCATATTCGGTGGCCACCGCCGAACGTGCTGCCTATCCGGGCGACCAGCGGATCATCGCGTTGGCCAACTTCATGGCGCCGGAGTCAGCGGGGATGCGTAAGGCGATTAATGGGCGGTAGTCGGCTTCGACGCCTAAACCACTGCGTGTACGGAACGATGACGGCCCGCGGCAGCCGCTCGCCGCTATTCATGCCGACTTGACGATCGACAATGTGCGTTTGTAGGTGGCCGGTTTGGTGCGGAAATTCGCGGCGGGAGCAGGGCGGCCGACGTGAAAGCCCTGGATCTTATCGATGTCGAATTCGCGGATAAGGGCCAGCTGCTCGTCGGTTTCCACCCCCTCGATCAGGATTTTATGGCCGCGATTTCGCACCAGGGCAATAATGTCCTGCAGCATCGCCTTGCCCCTTGGGGTGCCGCAGTCATGCAGGAACGAGCGGTCGATCTTCACCGTATCGAAATCGATGAGGCGAAGCCATGAGAGGCCCGCGAAGCCCGTCCCGAAGTCGTCAAGCCATACCCTGACCCCCAGCAGCTTCAGGTCGCTGATGCAGCGCAGAATGTCGGAGTGCATCTCCATCTCCAGCCCTTCGGTGATTTCGAGGGCCAGCCTGCTGCCGGCGACGCCGGTCTCGCTCAAAATCGTCGCAACCGAAGCTGCGAAGCCGGGCGTCTTGAGCTGAATTGGAGAGACGTTGACGCTGACGACACGGACGTGATCGTCCGCCAGGAGTTCAGTGCACACTGTCCTTATGGCCCAGCGCCCGAGTTCCAGGACCGCGCCGGTTCGTTCCGCAACAGGAATGAACAGACTCGGCGGAACCGATGTGCCGTCCAGCATTTTGAGGCGCATCAGAGCCTCGACGGCTTCAACCCGGCCAGACGCCACATTCTGGATCGGCTGATAGACGAGTGAAACGAGATCCTGGCCGATCGCGATCTTCAGCAAAGCCGCAATATTCTCGCTCTCGTCGCTGCTCTGGGGATCGTTTGGATCGAACAGCCAGGTACAATTGCGACCGCCTGCTTTTGCCAGATAGAGCGCACGATCGGCCTCGTGGATGATCTTCTCCAGCTTGGCGCCGGTCTGCGGCCTGGTGAAGGCAGCACCAACGCTCACCGTCACCACCGAGGTGCCGTCCCTGCGCTGCTGGTGGGGAAGCGCGAGGTTCTCCACCGTGCTTCGAATGGCTTCCGCGAGACCTGCAACCTGTTCCTTTTTCTCCATGCGAGCCAGGACGATGAATTCTTCCCCGCCGTAGCGGCCGATTGAGCCATTGTGGTGCTTGATCATTTCGGCAAGGGCATTGGCGACAAGTATCAGGCAGCGGTCGCCTTCCTGATGTCCGTAGTAGTCGTTGAACCTTTTGAAGAAGTCCACGTCGATGAGTATCGCCACAAAACCGCTGCCATGCCTTTGCCAGTCGCTCCAGTAGTCGCGCAGCTTCTCGTCAATCGCCCGCCGGTTCTCCAGACCCGTAAGCGGATCGGTTCTCGACAGACTCAACAGCGCCTGTCCGCGCTCGGTGGCTTCCTTGTGCTGGATTTTGGCTTCGAGGGCGTTGAGGAAGACGTTGTAACGTTCCTCGTTCAGCTTCCAGTTTACGTAAGATGTAAATGTGAAGCATGATATGTAGAAAGTTCCAAATACCATCTTGTATGCTAATGCGGAAGGCACAAAGTAGTTTACAATATACAGTATTATTAGAATTATACTTGAAGTCACGATAGACAGGCTGAATTTAAACGTAAAAAATAGATTTGCGCTCATCATAAAGATGGTGCCGAAGACCATGTAATAAGAGACGCTTTCCTTGTCCGCGCCCATAACCGCTGGGGACAACCAACCAACATAGCCAAAGATGATGGCAGCGGCGCAAGTCACGTCAATCCATTCCGTGGCGACCCCCCGGCGAAGTTGTGCTTCCAGGGTTAACAGCGCCGTCACTCCGACCGCGAAGCGGGCCGTGATCGTATAGAGTGCGACATCCGGTATCAGCAGCAGATCCGTTGCCGAAAACAGCAGGTAGATGGTAACGGCGATCCAAAGCCCCGGCCTGGCGTCCATTCTTCGCTTCGCCTGGCCTTCCTCTCGGTAGAGTTTGCGGAGCTCGTCGGACCGCGGCTCGTAGCGCCGCTCAAGCGGTTCCGCATGGGCCATATCGGCCAATGCGGATGACGCATATTCGTTCGTCACCCTAAGCCCCATTTGAACCGGGCTTTGCATGCCGAACTCATTTCTAGCTTCTGCCCCCACGCCGGCCGACTCCTCAGGCGCGACAGCGAATTGCGGCGCCTCGCAAGCAATATGCAGTCGCGCATATAGGTTTGCGTTAACTCGTATCGGGAATCTGACCCGCAAGGCGTCCAAAAAATCAGCATGGTTGGCGGGAATTTAACGACACCGCTAAAATGCCGGAGATGTGTCTTGGCAAAGATAAAATTTTAGGCAATATCTAACTATATCTAGTTAAATGTAATTATGGAGTTCTGCGGTGGCAACCATCCTCGATGGCAAAAGTCTGATTACTGCCGAGATGATCGCCGCCAGTCTCCCTCGAAGAAAGCTCGAGCCTCATAGCGAAGCGTTCGAAACCGCCCGCGTCGAGCTTGCACTCATTCTCCACATCACGCACCAGCAGATCGAGCAGCAGAAGGACCCCGCGGAGGTCATTCGCCGTCTGATGTCGCATCTCGAAGCAATGCGTATCAAGGTTCATCCGGACGTTTGGCAAGCATTGATACCGGTGGTGCGGAACCACCCGGTCCTGGAGTACTTTCTTGAAGATCCGCTCACGCGGTGGTCCCACGACAAGCCCAGAGGTTATTCCGGCGACGCACAGTTGCTCGACTACATCTATTGTGATCCGCACGTGGCGGAGAGCGTGGCAAACGCCTCGGAGGTCGGCAAGGCGCTCTACAGGCATACCAAGGATGTGCCGTCGTGCGTCGCGGCGCGCGAACGACGCGATCTTTTGACCCGATATGTCGATGAGATTGCGACCAGGAATGGGCCTCAAACCGAGGTCCTGGCGATTGCGGCCGGCCATTTAAGGGAGGCCAATCGCTCGGCCGCCTTACAGGAGGGCCGTCTCAAGCGCTGGGTTGCGCTCGATCAGGATCCTCAGAGCGTTGGATTGATCACGCGCGACTTTCAGGGCACTGCGGTAGAGGCCATCGACGGCTCGGTGCGAACCATGCTCACGAGAGGCCACAAGCTTGGCAAGTTCGATTTCATCTATGCCTCCGGCCTTTACGACTACCTTGCGCACAACGTCGCCGTGAAGCTCACGAAAACCTGCCTGCAGATGTTGAAGCCGAACGGGACATTCCTCTTCGCGAACTACGCCGAGGGCAACCCTGACGCCGGCTACCGGGAGACGTTCATGAACTGGGTGTTGCTGCTGCGGTCGGAGGCCGATATGTGGAACATCATCAATGCCAGCGTCGACCGAAACACCGTCGAGGCGCAGGTGTTCTTTGGCGAGAACCGCAACGTCCTCTACGGCGTCATCGAAAAGCGCGGATAACGACCGCCTTGGGCTGCAAGCTTGTCGGCGGTTGGCGGCAGCCAGTCCGATTGCGTTTAATCTTCGAACGCCGCCCTTAACGTCTCGAATGGCGCCAGCGCGCCGCGCACCTGGACGACGGCGGCGGCGACGCGATGCGCGCGCAGCACCGCCTCGGTCGGGACATGGCCGGCAAGCCGGGCGGCGAGATAGGCGCCATTGAAGGAGTCGCCGGCGCCAGTGGTGTCGACCGGGGCGGCGACATGCACGGCCGGAACGGGTTGCAGGGTCCCGCTTGCGGCGATCAGCGCCGGCTCCTCGCCGTTCTTGACGACGACTTCGCTGACCAGCTTTCGCAGCCGTTCCGCGGTTTTCTGCGGCGCTGCGTCGCCGAACAGCATCTGCTCGTCGGGAAAGGTCGGCAGCGCGATGTCGGTGACTGCCAGCGCATCGAGGATCGCGGTCTGTGCATCCTCGCGCCGGCGCCACAGCCGCGGCCGATAATTGGGATCGAAGGCGACAAGCGAGCCGGCGGCGCGCGCCTTGGCCACCGCCGCCAAAAGTGTCTTGCGCGCGGCGTCGTCCAGGATTGCCAAAGTGATTCCAGAAAAGTAAACAAGCGCCTGATTTTCAAGGCTTTTCGCCAAAGCGACCGCGTCGGAGGCAAGCTGCCTCGCGGCGGCGTCGCCGCGCCAGTAGGTGAAGGAGCGTTCGGCGCCGGTCAGCGTGATTGCATAAAGGCCGGGGCGGGCGCCTGGTATAATCGGGCTGGCGCCGATGCCGATGCCGTTTTGCGCGAAGAAATCGATCTGGTCGCGCGAGAACGGGTCGTCGCCGAAGGCCGACACATAGGTCGCCGGCCGGTCACCGCTCAGCGCATGCAGCGCCCACAGCATATTGAATGTGTCGCCGGCAAAGCCCATGCGCCAGTTCGGCCCGGCCTGGCCTGAAAGCTCGAGCATGCATTCACCGATCGAGGCGACGCCGTTTCCTGCCATGTATCTCTCTCCCGGTGCATGTCGCCCACAGCTTGCGCAGCGGTTTTGGGATAACGACATGCACAAAACCAAAGACCGGTGCTGTAGCTTTTTGCGGGCGCCAGCGCCATGCTTGGCGGCAGCGGATTTTTCCGCCGGCGGCGTTTTCTCAGCTGCGCGGCGGGACGCGATCCGCTCAGTGAGACGTTATTTCTGGAAGAGGAACCGGTTTGGCATCGTTATGGCGCTACGTTCTGGCAGGTCTTGGCCTGGCTGCCTTGCTGGCCGGCATTCTCACCGCCGTCTATGTGACCGCGCCGCAAGCGCCTCGGCTTGCCGGTTCCGAGATGGCCGGCTCCGAGATTGCCCGTTCGAAAGAGACGGCGAACGGCCTGTTCGTAGCCAGTTTCGAGCCGGAGCGGGGCGTTGTCCGTCAAGGCGAGCTGCAATCCTGGCTGCTGACCCTGAAGACAAATGCGGGCACCCCGGTGGAGGGCGCTGCGATCTCGATATCCGGCGGCATGCCGCAGCACAGGCACGGTCTGCCGACCAGCCCGCATGCGACCGATTATCTGGGCGACGGCCGCTATCGCATCGGCGGGGTGAAATTCACAATGAGCGGATTGTGGCAACTGCATTTCGCCATTTCCGCGGCGGCCGGATCCGACACGGTGGTCTTCAATGTGCTGCTCTGAGCGCTGGAGCAAGATGAACCGCTTTTCGCGATTTTTCGCGCTGCTGGCGATGGCAGTGCTTGCCGGCTGCGGCAAGCCTGAGTTTTCCGATGCCGAAAAGAAGACCATCGCCTCGCTGGCGCTGTCAGCCCTGCCGCCGCTGAAAACCGACACCACCAACCGCTTCGCCGACGTGCCGGCCGCCGCCGCGCTCGGCGCGACGCTGTTTTTCGATGCCGGGATGAGCGGCGACGGCAAGGTTTCCTGCTCGACCTGCCACAAGATCGACCGGCAGTTCCAGGACGATCTGCCGCGAGCGGTCGGTGTCGGCCGCACCAACCGGCGCACCATGCCGCTGGCCGGCGTTGCGCATGACGCATGGTTCTTCTGGGACGGGCGGCGCGACAGTCTCTGGGCGCAGGCGCTGGCGCCGCTGGAAAATCCGCTGGAGCAGGCCGGCAACCGCGCCGCCTACGCGCATTACATCAAGGCGCGATTCGGCGAGCGCTACGAGCACATCTTCGGGCCGCTGCCCGACCTTTCAAATGTGCCGGCCAATGCCAGTCCGCTCGGCAGCGATGCCGAGAAGGCTGCCTGGAATGCCATGTCCGGTGCGCAAGCCGAGGACGTCAACCGCGTCTTCGCCAATATCGGCAAGGCGATCGCCGCCTTCGAGCGATCGATCGCGCCACCGCAGACGCGCTTCGACCGGTTCGCTGCCGCTTTGGATACCGGTATACAGGCACTGCCAGGCGACGATGCCTTGTCGCCCGAAGAAATCCTCGGGCTAAAGCTGTTCATCGGCAAGGCCAATTGCGTGACCTGCCATAACGGGCCGCGTTTTACGGACGGCGGTTTTCACAACACCGGCGTGCCGTCGGTGGCGAACCTGCCGCCGGATCGCGGCCGCATAGATGCGGCACGCCAAGTCGAGGCCGATCCGTTCAACTGTTTCGGCGTGTTTCGCGATGGCGGCGCCAGCGCCTGCGGCGAGCTGCGCTTCATGGTCAAGGCCGGGCCGGAACTCGTGCGCGCCTACAAGACGCCGTCGCTGCGCGGCGCCGCCACCCGTGCGCCCTACATGCATGCCGGGCAGTTTTCCTCGCTCGAGGAGGTTGTGGCGCATTATTCGAAGGCGCCTGCCAGCGTCGAGGGTGTATCCGAGATCCACCCGCTGCAGCTTTCGGACCGCGAGCGCGCGGCGCTGGTGGCGTTCTTGAAGACGCTGGCGGAGTGAAGGGACTCAGCTGCTCGGTAGCGATCCTTCGCGCCCCCCTCTGTCCTGCCGGACATCTCCCCCACGAGTGGGGAGATTGGCTGTCCCCTCGGCTTTCGCCAATTTTCAACATTGAAGAAAAAGGGCACTGTCGCCGAAGCCGCCGATCTCCCCCCAAGTGGGGGAGATGTCCGGCAGGACAGAGGGGGGCGCTGTCCCGCCGGCATCGAAGGTTCTTACCGCACCGCAGCGCCTACCGGTCCTTGACCGTCTCCATCGCCACGAAGGTCGAGGTCTGGGCGACGTGGGGCAGGGCGGAGATGCGCTCGCCGAGCACGCGGCGGTAGGCGGCGATGTCGGTGGTGCGGACTTTCAGCAGATAATCGAAGCTCGACGCCATCATGTGGCATTGCTCGATCTCCGGCACCGCCTGCACTGCGCGGTTGAAGGCGTCGAGCGCGGCCGAGCGGGTGTCCGACAGTTTCACCTGGACGAAGGCGACATGGCCTTCGCCCATCCGCTCACGGTCGACGATCGCCTGGTAGCCTCGGATGATGCCGTCCTTTTCCAGCCGCTTGACCCGCGCCTGCACCGGCGTCTTCGACAGGCCGACCTTTGCCGCGAGTTCCGACATCGAAAGCCGGCCGTCGCTGCCCAGCGCCGACAGGATGTTCCTGTCGATGCGGTCCAATTGGTCTTCTGTCATCAAATATCTGGTCAAATTGGAGGAAATTGGGCCGAATGATAGATCAATCGATCTCTCCTGTCGATTTCTTTGGACCGATCGGAACTACGCTTTGTGCTAGCTTGCGTCATTCGGTCCGGTGACCGCCGGACCGCTCACTGATGCTCGCTCCACAGGACCGTCATGCCAGCGCTCGAAGCCATCCGCCAGCAGATCCGTGCCAATTACTTGCCTGACGAAGACGAGGCCGTGAAGCGGCTGGCCGAGGCGACAGGGCTTTCGACGAAAGAGCGCAAGGCAATCTCGGCCCGCGCCGCCGATCTGGTGCGGGCGGTGCGCGGCTCGTCCGATCCGCGGCTGATGGAAGTTTTTCTGTCCGCCTACGGCCTTTCCACCAAGGAGGGCGTCGCGCTGATGTGCCTGGCCGAAGCGCTGCTGCGGGTGCCGGACACCGAGACGATGGACGACCTCATCGCCGACAAGATCGCGCCGCATGACTGGTCGGCGCATTCGGGCGGCTCGAGCTCGATCTTCGTCAATGCGTCGACCTGGGCGCTGATGCTGACCGGCCGGGTGCTCGACGAAGGCGAGGACGGCATCGAAGGCACGCTGCGCGCCATGGTGCGCCGTCTGGGCGAGCCGGTCATCCGCAGGGCGGTCGCCGCCGCCATGCGCGAAATGGGTGAGCAGTTCGTGCTCGGCCGCACCATTGCCGAGGCCGTCAAGCGCGGCCGGCCGATGACCCAGAAAGGCTATCTCTATTCCTTCGACATGCTGGGCGAAGCGGCCCGCACCGAGGCCGACGCACTGCGCTATCTCAAGGCCTATGCCGACGCCATCTCGTCGCTCGATGCCGGCGCCAACGGCCCCGACATCCGCCAGAATCACGGCATCTCGGTCAAGCTGTCGGCGCTGCATCCGCGCTACGAGGCGACGCAGAAGGAAAAGATGCTGCCTGTGATGGCCGAGCGGCTTTTGTCGCTGGCGCTGGCGGCGCGCCATTCGCGCATGGGCCTCAACATCGACGCCGAGGAGGCCGACCGCCTCGACCTGTCGCTCGAAATCATCGAGCGGGTGCTGGCCGAGCCGGAGCTTGCCGGCTGGAACGGCTTTGGCGTCGTCGTCCAGGCCTACGGTCCGCGCGCCGCCTTCGTCATCGACTGGCTCTATGCGCTGGCGAAGAAGCACGACCGCACCATCATGGTGCGGCTGGTTAAGGGCGCTTATTGGGACACCGAGATCAAGCGGGCGCAGGCGCTCGGGCTCGACGGCTATCCGGTCTTCACCCGCAAGGCCAACACCGATGTGTCCTATCTGGCCTGCGCGAAAAAGCTGCTGTCGATGACCGACCGCATCTATCCGCAATTCGCCACCCACAACGCCCACACCGTCGCCGCCGTCCTGTCGATGGCCGGCGATCGCGACTCCTTCGAGTTCCAGCGCCTGCACGGCATGGGCGAGGCACTGCACGAGACGGTGCGGCGGACCGAGGGCACGCGCTGCCGCATCTATGCCCCGGTCGGCGCGCATTCCGACTTGCTTGCCTATCTGGTCCGCCGGCTGCTCGAAAACGGCGCCAACTCCTCCTTCGTCCACCAACTCACCGACGAGGAGGTCGAGCCGGAGGATATTGCTCGCGACCCGCTCGAAACCGTCGAGAAACAGGGGCCGGCCGCCAATCCGGCGATTCCCAGCCCGTCGGCGATCTTCGGTGCTGCCCGCCGCAATTCGAAGGGGTTCGACATCACCGATCCGGTGACGCTGGCCGCGATCGACAAGGCCAGGGCTGCATTCGCCGGGCCGGACCGCTGGCACGCCAGGCCGATCACCCGTGCCGCCGGCTACGGCAATCAGCGTCCGGTGGTCGATCCGGCAAAGCCCGAGGAAGTGGTCGGCACGGTCAGCGAGGCCACCGCCAAGCAGGTTGCGACCGCCATGCGCATCGGTGTGGAGGCGCAACCGGCCTGGGCGAAGCGCGCCGTCGCCGAGCGCGCCGCCATCCTCAACCGCGCAGCCGACCTCTATGAGGCCAGCGCCATCGAATTCTTCGCGCTCGCCACACGCGAGGCCGGCAAATCACTGGCCGACGGCATCGCCGAAGTGCGCGAGGCAGTCGATTTCCTGCGCTATTACGCGACCGAGGCGGCCAATGCCGAAACGGGAACCGAGGCGCGGGGCGTGATTGCGTGCATCTCGCCATGGAATTTTCCGCTCGCCATCTTCACCGGCCAGATTGCGGCAGCACTCGTCACCGGCAATTCGGTCATCGCCAAGCCGGCCGAGCAAACGCCGCTGATTGCCTTCCGCGCCGTCGAATTGCTGCGCGAAGCCGGTGTGCCGGAAGACGTGATCCAGCTTCTGCCCGGCGACGGTCCCTCGGTCGGCGGCCCGCTGACCGCCGACCCGCGCATTGCCGGCGTCTGCTTCACCGGCTCGACCGACGTCGCCAAGCTGATCGAAAAGCAGCTGGCCCAGACTGCCGCGCCCGACGCCATGCTGATCGCCGAAACCGGCGGGTTGAATGCGATGATCGTCGATTCCACCGCGCTGCCCGAGCAGGCGGTGCGCGACATCCTGGCCTCGGCCTTCCAGAGCGCCGGCCAGCGCTGCTCGGCGCTGCGCGTGCTCTACGTGCAGAAGGACGTCGAGAAGAAGATGCTGGAGATGCTGAAGGGCGCCATGGAAGCGCTCAGCCTCGGCGATCCCTGGCGGATATCGACCGATGTCGGTCCGGTCATCGACGAGGAGGCACAAAAATCGATCCGCGACTATTGCACTGAGATGGGCCTGCAAGGCCGGCTGATCGCCAAGCTCGAAGCGCCGAAGGATGGCCGCTTCGTGGCGCCGCATGTGTTTCGGGTCAAGGGCATCGAGGACATCGAGCGCGAGGTGTTCGGGCCGGTGCTGCATGTCGCCAGCTTCGACGCCGACGATATCGACGGGGTCATCGCCGCGATCAACCGCAAGGGCTATGGCCTGACCTTCGGCCTGCACACCCGCATCGAAGGCCGCGCCCAGCATTTCGTCGACGGCATCCATGCCGGCAACATCTATGTCAACCGCAACCAGATCGGCGCCGTGGTCGGCTCGCAGCCGTTCGGCGGCGAAGGACTTTCCGGTACCGGGCCGAAGGCCGGCGGGCCGCACTATCTCAGGCGGTTCCGCAAGGGGCCGCAGGCGGGCACGCCTGTTCTTGACGGCCGCAAGGTGACGGCGACCGAACTTGCCGACAATCTGCCGGACCCGACGCTTGGCGGCTGGTCGACGCGGGCGGACCGGGTGGCGGTGCTGAGGAAGCATTTGCGCGGCAAGGGTGCTGCGGCCATCGGTGCCGCCGCAAGCATCGATTTCGGCCAGGTCGATTTGCCCGGGCCGACCGGCGAGGCCAACACGCTGTCGCTGTCGCCGCGCGGCCGCGCGCTGTGCCTGGGACCGGACGCCGACACGCTGCTTGCCCAGACCATCCAGGCGCTCGCCGCCGGCAATGCGGTGCTGGCCGTCGCGCCGGGTGCGCCGGCAGCACTGTCATCACTGACCGGCAAGGGCCTGCCGCTGGCGGCCATTGATGGCCGGCCCGACCCGGTCGAGGCACGCGCGCTGCGTGTCGACGTCGTTGCCTTTTCCGGCACGCCTGAGGCCGCTCGCATCGTGCGCAAGGTCATCGCCGACCGCGCCGGCCCGATCGTGCCGCTGGTCAGCGAAGTGCTCAACCCGGCCGCCTACGCACATGAGCGCGCCGTCTGCGTCGACACCACGGCCGCCGGCGGCAACGCCAGCCTGCTGGCCGCGGCGTAAGGGAAGGCCGGGTGCGCTCATCTCGGCAGGGCAATCACTTCAGGTTTGCGCTGCCGGCGAAGCTGCCGATCTCCCCCCTTGCGGGGGAGATGTCCGGTAGGACAGAGGGGGGTGTGAAGGATCGCCAACTTTCGACTTTAGCCACTCCCAACCGGAAATTCGCCTGAGGCGTGGCTGTGACAGTTTGATAGGTCGGCGGGACAGCACCCCCCTCTGCCCTGCTGGGCATCTCCCCCGCAAGGGGGAGATCGGCAGCTTCGCCGGCGGCGACCTGCTTACGCGCCCTCGACGACCGAAAAGCCCTCGAACTGCGGATGGCCGAGATAGTGCACCTTGGTGGAGCCGGCGTTGCGGTGCGCGGCGCGGAAGTTCTCGGATTTGGTCCAGGCGACGAAATCCTCATGGCTCGCCCACACGGTGTGCGAGGCAAACAGCGTGTAGCCTTCGGCCTCGTTGACCGGACCGCGCAGCAGATGAAATTCCTTGAAACCTTTCATTTCGGACAGGCTGGAATCACGGTTCTTCCAGATGTCCTCGAAAGCGGCTTCCGAGCCATTCTGGACCTTGAAGCGGTTCATGGCGATGTACATTGGCTGTCCTTCCGGGATTGCGAATTATGATGCTTGGTGGATCGCCTGAAACGATGAGGCGAAGGCTGTTAAAATGGACCGATCCGCGCTTTAAACACCCAACTTGACTTGCCGGTTTCGCTTGGAATGGGAGGGAACGGCGCCTGCTTGCGCACCAGTGTTAAAGCGAATTGGTCAAGCTCCGCAGAACCTGAGCTTTCGGCAAGCTGTATGTCGCTGATGCTGCCGTCGGCCATGACAACGAAAACGACCCTGGCATTGTTGCGAGCGCTGGCCTGTATCGCTTTCGAAACATGACGGTTGGCGCGGGCAAGCTTCTTCTGGACTTCACCGCTGTAGCCGGATTCGATCGCATTGCCTGCCGCAGCCTGCTCCTTGCCCTTGCTGGAAGTCACCGCGTTGCTTTCCTCGCCATCCGCGGCGCCGCGGGGATTGTTCGTCTCGCCGGCTCCGCCAAGACCTGGTGTCGCGCTCGGCCTTGGCGTCGGGATCGGCGGCTGTCCGACATCGGCAGGAGGCGCCTCGGTGCTTTGCGCCGGAGCAGCCGGCTCTGCCGGCGTTTCGATCTTCGGAGCCACGCTCTGCTCGTCCAGCCGTGGGGTTTCGGCCATCAGCATGTCTGGCGTGGCAGTGGGTTGCTCGACAATCTGCGGCAAGGGCGGGGGTGGTTGCGCGGCCATTTCCCTAATGGGCCGGTCCCCGGTGGGCCGGTCGGCAGGCGGCTCTGGCTTGATCTGGGGCTTGACCTCAGGCTTGGCTGGCCGCGGGTCGGGCACCAGGGTGACGTTCAACGCACCCTGACTATCCAAGGCGCTGCCGACCACGTTGGCGCCGGTTTGATCGGCGCCTTCCACCTCGATTGCGTCCCCGGCATCAAACGTGCCGGCAGGTGCGACGAGAAAAGCGGCCGCCACCGCCGCATGAAACAGGCAGGAGGCGACGATCGCCGCCGTCCATTTGCGGCTCATGGCTGACGGTCGGGCCGGCGCAAGCGGTCCGGTCGGCGCAATCGCCAGTTCGCCATCGGCGTCGGGGAGGGGACTGATGTTCTGCATGGCTCGCGGCGAGACCTGCCGCGACCGGCGCGGACTTGTCAAATCAACATCATTTGCCTTGGCGGCAACAGGCCGGCCAGCGCGGTCTACCTTCTCAGACCCCGAAGGCGATGCCGGTCTTGGTCTCGGTCTTCAGCCCACGCATGCAAGCGTCCGGCTTGATGCCGGTGCCGGCACATTCGGTCGAGCTGTTGATCAGCACGCGGCTGACCTTGGCGCAGTCGGCGCCGGCAAGATCGAAACGCGTCACCTTGGTCTTGCCCGCCGGCAGGTCCTTGAAGTCGAGCACCGTCAGCCGGTCGACGACGCCGGCCTCGTTGAACAGCGCGATCTCGAACGCTGCCTTCGAGAGGTCGGCGCCGAGCGTGTTGTTGACCACGAAGGTCAGACGGCAGCCTTTTTCGGAGGCCTGCGCGCCATTAAGCTCAAGCGTGAGAGCAGGGGCCGGCGCAGCCTGTTGCGCCCACGCCGGACCCATCGCAAGCGGCATGGCCAGCACCGAGATCAGCAGGCGAAGCGATGCCGTCAAGCTTTTCATTGTCGTCAGCCTCCAAATCGCATTGTCGCCGCCAGCTTCAGCGTGACGCCAGGCTCGTAAACTACAACAGTGGCGGGTGCATTCAACGGGTTGGTGTATTTGACGCCGAACAAATTGTCAGCGCGAAAATCGACCTTGAGATTGTCGGTCGCCTGGTAGCTGGCGAAGACGTTGACCAGCGTGTAGTCCCTGGCCACCGGATTGCCCTTCGGCCTGCCATTATACTGCACCTCGCCGCCGACGGTCAGCTTGTCCTCCAGAAAGCGGAAGCCGAGTTGCCCGGTGACCTGCGAAGAGGGGACGGTGACAAGGTCTGCCCGCTCGCCGTCGTAGGAGATGGTGTGGCCATCGATGATCGACGCGGAAAGCCCGGCGAAACCCCAACCGGCGTCATAGACGGCTTCCATTTCAAAGCCGCGGATCCTGGCTTCTGCAAAGTTCTGGTACTGGAAGCAGATCGGGATGCCGGGGCCGAACGGGCAGCCGCTGGTCGGGTCGAAGGCCGACAGGGTGACGCCTTCGATGTAGTCGTCGACATCGTTGTTGAAGTAGGCGGCCTTGAAACGAAACGCGTCGCCGGCCTCGACGATGTCGTCGTGCTTGTAGTTGACACCGAATTCGACGGTCTTGCCGGTTTCAGGCGTCAGATCGGGATTGGGGAGGAAGGGAAAGCTGACGCCTGCCGGATGATTGCCGCTGATGAGGGTTTCCGACAGCGACGGGGAGCGATATCCCTCGGCATAGGTGCCGTAGAATTGCAGTCCCGCAAGGCCGGCGGTTTCGAACGGCGAGACGCCGACGGTGATGCGCGGCGACAGCCGGTCGCCGGAGGTTTCGCCGACATCGCTTTCGAGCTTGTAGCTGTCGTAACGCAGCCCGGCGATGATTTCGAGCCAGTCCCAGGTGAGCTTGTCCTGGATGTAGGCGCCGGAAACGTTTCGCTTGCCCGAAGGGGTATAGAAACTGGCGCCGCCTGCGGCGCCACCCGTCTCGACATCGTCGCCAACCCAGTCGCCGCCATAGGTCAGTTCGTGCGCAATGCCGGCGGTCTCGAACCGCGAGGTGTTCCAGATGTCGATGCCCGAAGTTCCGACATCGAAAGTCGATATCGAGCCCGCCGGCAGGACGATGGGAAGACCGGTGACCGGATCAAAGCGGTTTTGCGGAACCAGGCTCGTCATCTCCATGTTGGTCTTGTTGTAGGAGGCGTTGACGTGGAGATCGAGCCAGCTCTTGTCCTCATCGGTGATGTTGTAGCGCGCCGTGAAGGTATTCGCCTCCAGGTCGACGTCATTCACCGGCGTGCCGCCGCTGACCTCGTTCCAGCCGTCGCTCGTGCCATTCCAGCCCAGCTTCAGTTCGCTGTTTTCGTTGGGGCGGATGGTTGTCTTCAGCAAGCCGCTCAAAACGTCGAAGCCGGTGCCGTCAACCGTATCGCCGCCGCCATCCTTGTAGTCGTCGTAGTCGCGATAGACGATGTTGCCGAGGACATCCCAATTTTCGTTGAAACGGTAGGCGCCGGCGGCGCTGGTCGTCCAGCCTTCGCCATTGCTCTCATAGCGCCCGGTCGCGGACGCCGCCCATGTCTCGCCGTCGCGAAGATAGTCGTCCGCGTCCTTGGTCTCGAATAGGACGACGCCGCCAATGGCGCCCGAGCCGTAGGTGTTGGCGACCGGGCCGCGAATGACGTCGACGGATTTGATGAGTTCCGGGTCGATATAGAAGGTCGATTGCGGGCCATGGTCGGAGCGCTGGAAATTCTGCCGCGCACCGTCGACGATGACCGCGACGCGGCCGAAATCCTGCAAGCCACGGATGTTGATGCTGGAGGAGACGCGCCTTGCGTCGGCCTGGACCGCTACACCCGGCACACCCAACAGCATGTCGTTGGGCGTCGTCGCCATGCGGCGTTGCAATTGCTCCTGATCGACATGGCTGACCGAAGCCAGGGAATCGATCGCCGTCTCGCCGGTGCGGCTGACGACCAGGATCTGGTCGAGCAGCGTTGCGCCTGCCGCGGCCGGCTGTTCAGGCGCCTGCGCCTGTTCGGCCTGCTGCCGATCTGTTGCAGTTTGGCCGGCCTGTTGAGCATTGGCCGACTGAGCATGGGCCGACGGGGTGAGCAGCGCGATCGCCGCAGCGCTCGCCAGCAATGCTGCCATGCCCTTTGCCATTGATCGATGTCCCGGATCTGGGCTGCTATTCGCCAGACCCAGCCGTCCCCAAGTCCCCAACCCCATGCCCCAACTCCAAAAATCCTGGTTCGATGCTGGCTGGCTTGACGCCGCCGGCATTTTTCGTCGTGTCCGGCTCTTAAATCTTGACTCATCTACTCCGGTATTGCACTGACTAGTAAACATGAGTATTCAAGTCAAGAAATGAATCGGCATTTCACGCACCGCCGCCAGCCGAACCAGGCCCGGCCCAGGAAAGGGATCGAACCAGATGAACACGCACAATCCCAAGGACTTTCGGCCCAGTGACTTTCGCGATCGCGTTCGCCGTTCCGACGACAATTCGGCTCGTTTCGATCGGGTCCCGTTGACGGTGAGGACCCTGTCCAGCAACGCGCTGTTCCAGGGCGAGCACGAGATCAGCATCGAGCATCACGGAGCGCTCTACCGGCTAAAAATCACCCGCCAGGGCAAGCTCATCCTCAACAAGTAGGTAATAAAAATATGGACCAGCGCGTAAGGCCCGCGCCGCACGAGATCCGGCGGGCACGGGCTGACAATCCGAAGACGCGCGAGCGCGATCTCGCCGCCCAGCTTGGCATTTCGGAGGCCGAGTTGTTCGCCGCGCATTGCGGCGACGGCGTCCTCCGCGTCGAGCCGCGCGTCAACGATCTTTTGACCGGCCTCGAGGCCGTCGGCGAGGTCATGGCGCTCACGCGCAATGAAAGCGCCGTGCACGAGAAGATCGGCGTCTACGACAAGGTCGTGACCGGCAACCACAATGCCATGGTGCTCGGCGAGAACATCGACCTGTGCATCTTTCCGAAAGCCTGGGCGCACGGCTTTGCCGTCGAAAAGCGCGTCGGCGGCGATATCAGGCGCAGCCTGCAGTTCTTCGATGCGGCAGGCGAGGCGGTGCACAAGGTGCATCTGCGGCCGGCGTCGAACCTCTATGCCTATCAGAAGCTGGTGGCCGAGCTGGAATCGCCGAACCAGGAGTCGAGCGTCGCGATTTCAGAGGAAGGGTCGGTCTCAGAAGCCGGGCCTGAAAGCGAGGCCGAGGCTTCCGCCGCTTCCGCTGACGTCGACGATCTGCGCGACCGCTGGAGCCGTCTGACCGACGTGCATCAGTTCTTCGGCATGCTGAAGACGCTGAAGCTCGACCGCCGCCAGGCGCTGCGCATGGTTGGCCAGGATTACGCCTGGCTGCTCGACCACGATGCCGTCAGCGCCATGTTCCATCATGCCGCCGAGGGCGAGATGCCGATCATGTGCTTTGTCGGCAATCGCGGCTGCATCCAGATCCATTCGGGCCCCATCAAGTCGATCAAGCCGATGGGGCCGTGGATCAACGTGCTGGACGAGACCTTCCACCTGCATCTGCGGACCGACCACATCCAAGAGGTCTGGGGCGTGCGCAAGCCGACCAAGGATGGCCATGTCACGTCTCTCGAAGCCTATGGCGCCGACGGCAAGATGATCATCCAGTTCTTCGGCAAGCGCCACGAAGGCGAAAGCGAGCGCGAGGACTGGCGGTTTCTGGCAGAGAACCTGCCGCGCATTCCAAGCCCGACCGCAGCCTGAGGACAACGACAATGGCTGCTTTGCTTGAACGGGCGCGTGTTTTTGGAATGGCGCTTGGGGCACGATGTGCCTTGCCGTGGCCTTCGCGCTGCCGGCCCGCGCTGCCGAAGGCACGGAGGTCTTTGCGGACCCGTCGAAGATAGCGGCGATTGGCGGTTCGATCACCGAGATCGCCTTTGCGCTCGGCGAGCAGGACCGGCTGGTCGCTCGCGATTCGACCAGCCGATATCCCGAGGCGGCGCTCAAGCTGCCTGACGTCGGTTACATGCGCCAGCTGTCGCCGGAAGGCGTGCTGTCGGTCAATCCGTCGGGCATCCTGGCGCTGCACGGCAGCGGGCCGAAGGAAACCGTCGACGTGCTGAAGAAGACGAGCATCCCGTTCATCGAGGTGCCCGAGCGCTACGACCACGAAGGCATTCTCGAAAAGATCCGCATCGTTGGCAAGGCGCTTGGCGCCGACGCCAAGGCCGCTGCGCTGGCAGCCGAGATCGGTGTCAAGCTGAAGGCCGCCGAAAAGCAGACCGCCTCGATCAAGGACCGCAAACGCGTCCTGTTCGTGCTGTCGATGCGGGGCGGCAAGATCCTCGCTTCCGGCGGCGACACCGCGGCCGACGGCATCATCAGACTTTCGGGCGGCGTCAATGCGATCGACGGCTTCTCCGGCTACAAGCAACTGTCCGACGAGGCTGTCATCACCGCCAGGCCCGACGTGATCCTGATGATGAACAATGCCGGCCCCGGCGTATCGGACGACGAATTGTTCGCGAACCCGTCCATCCGGTCGACACCGGCGGGCGCGGCGCGCAAGGTGGTCCGCATGGATGGCGGTTATCTGCTCGGCTTCGGGCCGCGCACCGCCGACGTCATCCACGACCTTGCCGCCTCGCTCTACGGCGGGCAGGCCGCGGACTGAGCGGGCGCCCGATGGTGGATCAATCGATCGCGGGCACTATGGCTACAGCATCCGACGGCGACCGCTCGGGGCGCGCGCGCATCGTCATCCTGGCTTTGTGCCTCGGACTTGCCGTTGCCGTCCTGTTTTCGCTGACCTCAGGCGCATCGGATGCCTCGGCCGTGAGCGTCGTCGGCGACTGGCTGTTGGGTGCAGCACCCGGCAATGAGGCGCTGAGCGCGCGCGACCGCCTGATCGTCTACGACATCCGCCTGCCGCGCGTCACGCTCGGTGTGCTGATCGGCGCAGCACTGGCCGTCTCCGGCGCGGTGATGCAGGGGCTGTTCCGCAACCCGCTGGCAGACCCCGGTCTCATCGGCGTTTCGGCCGGAGCGAGCCTCGGCGCGGTGTCCGTCATCGTGCTTGGCGCCACAGTGCTGGCGCCGATGACTTTGATGCTGGGCACACTCGCTCTGCCGCTGGCGGCGTTCTGCGGCGGGCTGGCGACGACATTGGTGCTTTATCAGGTGGCCACCCGGCGCGGCCAAACCTCGGTCGCCACCATGCTGCTCGCCGGCATCGCGCTGGCGGCCCTTGCCATGGCACTGACCGGTATCCTGATCTTCATGGCCGACGACCGGCAGTTGCGCGACCTGACTTTCTGGCAGCTCGGCTCGATCGCCGGCGCGACCTGGCAAAAAATCGGCTCCGTTGGGCCTGTGATCGTGCTGGCGTTGGCGGCGATGCCGTTCCTGGCGCGCGGCCTCAACGCGCTGGCGCTGGGCGAAGCCACCGCCGGCCATCTCGGCATTCCAGTTCAGCGGCTGAAATACACGGCCATCATCGGCGTCTCGGCGGCGGTCGGGGCGTCTGTCGCCGTCAGCGGCGGCATCGGGTTTGTCGGCATCGTCGTGCCGCATCTGCTGCGCCTGGCCATCGGCCCGGACAATCGTTATCTGCTGCCGGCCTCGGCCCTGCTTGGCGCTTGCCTGCTGCTGCTGGCCGACGCCGTCGCCCGCACCATCGTGGCGCCGGCCGAGCTGCCGATCGGCATCGTCACCGCGATCGCCGGCGCCCCGTTCTTCCTCTGGATCCTGCTGCGTAAGCGTGGCGTCATCGACCTATGACAGACCATTTGGAAACTCTACTCTGGCGGCCATCCGATGGCGTTTTCTGCGCTTCCGGTACTCACGTACCCGCGCATGACCCCGGGAACCGATTTCGGTGTCCCGGAAAGGATCATGCGCAAATGCAAAGTGTTAGAGCGTCCTTTGCGCGTCCAATTGGACGCGCGGCGCTCTAATGTACGCTGCGTTCCGGTTCTCGAAACCACCACCATATGACTCGCCAGAGCGAATTTCGAAACGGTCTGTGAGAGGGGTTTGCATGATCGAAGCGCGGGATGTCTCGGTAGCGATCGGCGGCAAGGGCATCGTCGCCAATGTCGATTTCGACATGCGGCCCGGTGAGATCGCGGCCATCGTCGGTCCCAACGGTTCGGGCAAGACGACCTTCCTGAGGGCGCTGTCCCGCGATCTTGCCTATTCGGGAGAGGTCACCATCAACGGTCGCGACCTGTCGGTGATGAAGCCGGTCGAGGCCGCCATGCTGCGCGCCGTGCTGCCGCAGGCGACGACGCTGTCGTTTCCGTTCACGGTGCGCGAGATCGTCAAGCTTGGCCTGCTCGGCGGGCGCTCGGGCGCGCCGCCCGGCGAGGACGCGCGCCTGCCCGAACGGGCGCTGGCGCGCGTCGATCTCGACGGCTTTGCCGGCCGTTTCTACCAGGAGCTTTCGGGCGGCGAGCAGCAGCGCGTGCAGTTGGCCCGTGTGCTTTGCCAGGTCTGGGCGCCGGTCCTCGACGGCAAACCGCGCTACCTCTTCCTCGACGAGCCGGTTTCCAGCCTCGACATCAAGCACCAATTGATCATCATGAACATCGCCCGCGATTTCACTAGGCGGGGCGGCGGCGTTGTCGCGATCCTGCATGACCTCAATTTGACGGCGATGTATGCCGACCGGATCTTCGTCATGCACCGCGGCAGGCTTGCCGCCACCGGCTCACCGCAGGACGTGCTGAGCGACGATCTGATCGAAAAAGTGTTCGATTGCCGGCTGAGGGTCGGCGTGCTGCCGGCTGGAGACATGCCGTTCGTCCTGCCGCAGTCAGCGGCGTAAGTTCCAGCTGGCAAGATCGGCGCCGCCCCTTCTTCCTTCTCCCCTTGTGGGAGAAGGAAGATTGGCGCGCAGCGCCAAGACGGTTGAGGGGTGTTGGACGGGACGCTGTTGGTGCCAAGCTGGAACACCCCTCATCCGACCTCGCTTCGCGAGGCCACCTTCTCCCACAAGGGGAGAAGGGAGAGTTGCAAGCGCTGTTCGGCTATGGCTCGACCCGGATCAGGCGGCCGGCGCCCTTTGCACCAGCATGTCGATGCCGAGCAGGTGGCGCACGTTCGGGCGCGCTGCCACCATGTCGGCGATCGTATAGCGCTCGAGCACGGCGAAGAAGGCGTTGAGCGCCTCGCGCAGCGACGAATTCAGTGCGCAACTGTCGACCAGCGGACATTCGGCGGCGTCGTTCTCGAAGCATTCGGCCATGGCGAAGCTCTCTTCGGTCACGCGCACGACGTCGAATAGGGTGATCGATTCGGCCGGCCGGCCGAGCCTGACGCCGCCGTTCCTGCCGCGCACCGTCTCGACCAGACCATGCTCGACCAAAGGCTGCAGGATCTTGAAGAGAAAGAGCTCGGACACCGAGTAGGCGGCAGCGATCTCCGGGATACGGCTCAGCCGGTCGGTATTCGCGGCGCAATACATCAGGATGCGCATGGCGTAGTTGGTCTGGCGTGTCAGCCGCATTGTGTCCTCACGAAGCAGTAGCTCAACCCTAATATGGCCTATACCTTGGAATAATTCCAGACAAGCATCGCATGATAGTTGAATATTTCTGTCAGCTTTGTGTGGGCGGTCGTGCGGACCATGACCCTGATATGGCGCGCATTCGGGTGGGCGGATCACTAAGTTAACTCCGCGACATCGACCAGGAGCAGTTCATCCATGTCACAATCAGCACCGACTTTGGCATCCGCCCGGTTCGATGCCGACGCGGAGGCCAAGCTTTCGGCGCTTCGGCGCACAAAGTTCGTCGCCACCGCAACGCTCGCGCTCTGCGTCCTCATCTTTGCGGTGGCCAAGTCGTTCGAGGGCCACTATCCGTGGCTGGGTTTCGTCGCTGCTTTCGCCGAGGCGGCGACGATCGGCGGGCTGGCCGACTGGTATGCGGTGGTGGCGCTGTTCAGGCGACCGCTCGGCCTGCCGATCCCGCACACCGCAATCATCCCGGAGAACCAGAACCGCATCGCCGACAATCTCGGCCGCTTCATCGAGGTCAATTTCCTGGCGCCCGAGCCGGTGCGCGAAAAGCTTGCCGAGGTCGATTTTTCCGCACTCGTCGCTGACTGGCTGGCCGACCCCAACCGCGCCGCCGATCTGTCGCATTTCGTCGGCAGGCTGGTGCCGCAGACACTGGCGGCGATCGAGCAATCCGGCCTGCGCGGCTTCGTCACCAGCCGCATGCTGGAGCAGATCGAAAAGGTGCCGCTGGCACCGCTCGCCGCCGAGTTGCTGTCGGCGCTGACCGACGACCGCCGCCACCAACGACTGTTCGACGAATTCACCAAGGTCGTCGGCCGCTTCCTGAGCGACGAGCAGGCGCTGGCGACGATGCGCGAGAAGATCCGCGAGGAACTGCCGTCGCTGTTCAACCTGTTTCGCGCCGACGCCTATCTGCTGAAGAAGATCGTCGCCTCGGCTGGATCGCTGCTCGACGAGGTGCGGGCCGATCCCGATCACCCGATGCGCGCCGAATTCGACCGTTTTGTCCTGAGCTTCGTCGAGCGGCTGAGGACATCCAAGCAATACGCCAAGCGCGCCGAGAAACTGAAGCGCGATTTCCTCGCCCGGCCGGAGCTGAAGGCGCTGGCCGGCGACATGTGGGAAAGCCTGAGTGTGTTCATCGAGCAGGACGCCAAGGCGCCGAGTTCGATGATCCGCGCCCATCTCGCCAGCATGTTCGTCGAGGTCGGCCGCCATCTTGCCGGCGACGCCCAGATCAGGGCCGACATGAACCAGGGGTTTATCGTTGCGCTGTCGTCGTTCGTCGAAAGCCAGAAGAGCGGCGTCTCGAAATTCATCGCCGATCAGGTCAAGCGCTGGGACCTTGCGCAACTGACCAGGCTGATCGAAATGAACATCGGCAGGGACCTGCAATATATCCGCTTCAACGGCATGGTCATCGGCGGCCTGGCCGGCGTCGTGCTCCACACTTTGGAACGGCTGTTCCTCGTCGGCTGAGGCGCGATGTGTGCGCGGCCGAATGGACCGCGAAGCTCCGCTGTTCTATTGTTTCTCTTCAGCTGCCGAATTCGCAGCAACAGAGGAAAACCACCATGGCAAAGCGACCGGAATCCGACACCTTCATCGACATGTTCGGCAGGTTCGGCCGCGACCTGAAGCTGCCGAACGTCGATGTCGAGGCGATCCTCAGCCATCATCGCAAGAACCTCGAGGCACTCGAAAAGTCGGCCAGGGCAAGTGCTGCCGGAGCGTCGTCGATGCTCTCCAGGCAACGCGAGATGCTGCAAGACACGCTGCACGAGATCGCCGACATGGCGCAGGACTACAGGGCGCCGGGCGATCCTCGGGAGCTGATGGCCAAGCAAACGGCGTTCGCCAGGAAATCCTTCGAAACCGCATTGAAGAATGCCGGCGAGGTGGCCGAGCTGGCCAGGAAATCCGGCACCGAATCGGTCGAGATCCTGCGCGAGCGCATCAAGGAGGCGATGGAGGAAATCCGCAGCGGCTACGACAAGGAGTAGGCTGTTTCCCAAGCCGCTGGACTTTTCTGTCGTCATCCCGGCTGGCGAAAGCCTTGGTGTTGGTCCCGCCGAGGCGCACAAAGTTCCTCTTGCTCGATAATTCAGCTCTACACCGCCACTGGCGCGATCCGGCCGAGGATATCGCGGCGGAACACACTGAGCGAATTGACAGAGGCGGCCGGTTCGTGGTCCGGAGGCAAGGCAAGCGATCGGGAAAGCAGGAATGACGCAAATACGGCTGAGGCCGCCGCCGACCTACGAACAGCTCAGGACGATGACAGGGCAGGAGCTTGGCGTGTCGGACTGGACGACGGTCGACCAGAGCCGCATCGACCAGTTCGCCGAATGCACCGGCGACCGCCAATGGATCCATGTCGATCCAGAGCGGGCGAAGCGGCAGAGCCCGTTCCGCGCCACCATCGCGCATGGCTATTTGACGCTGTCGATCATCGGCGCGCTGGCGCTCGACATGGGCATCGTGCCGGAAAACACGCAAGCCGTCTTCAATTATGGTTTTGACAAGGTGCGGTTCCTGGCGCCGGTCAGGGCCGGCGCGCGCATCAGGCTGCGGATCACGCTGTTGTCCATGGAGGACAAGGGCCCCGGCCAGTATCTGATGAAGGCCGCCAACATCATCGAGATCGAAGGTGAGAAGAAGCCTGCGCTGACCGCCGAAACGCTGGTCATGCTCTATGAGCGGCGGCGCAGGCGGGCAGGGCCGTGAGGGGCGAAGCGCCGCGAAAAATCAACGCGACATCGCCTCTTCGAGCGTCCTGAAAATTCTCTCGTCCGCCGACTGCGCGACGTTGAAGCGCAGGAAACGGCTGGCGGTTTGGGACAGGCTGAACGCATTGCCGGGCGCCAGAACGACATTGGCCGGCAAGGCGCGGCGGGCTATATCAGCTGCATCGACGCCTTCCGGCAGTCTGCACCACAAGAACATGCCGGTCGGCTGGTCGATCCACGGCACGATGCCGATCGCCTTCAGGCGGGTGCTTGTCTCAGCCATGGCGCGGGAAAGCCGCGTGCGCAGCAGATCGACGTGCTTGCGATAGCTGCCGTCCTTCAGCAGCGTCAGCACCAGTTGGCAGGCAAGCCTGCCGCTGCCGAATGACGTGGCGATCTTGAGATCGGTCAGTCCTTCCATCCAGTCGCGCGGAGCCGCGATGAAGCCGCAGCGCACCGACGCCGAAAGCGTCTTGGAGAAGCTTCCGATATGGACGACGCGACCAAGACCGTCGAACGCCGCCAGCCTGGGTGCCGGGGTGTGTTCGAAGTCGGCAAAGATATCGTCTTCGATGATCGTCAGATCCGATTGGTCGGCGAGCTTGAGCAATCGGTGGGCGACGACCGGCGACAGAATTGCACCCGTTGGATTGTGAAGCGCGGAATTGGTGATGTAGAGGCGCGGCCGGTGCTCGAGCAGCGCCTGCGCGAACAGCTCGATATCCGGTCCCGACGGCGTATAGGCAACGCCGACCACCTTGGCCCGATGAGCGCGCAACAGGGCATGGAAGTTGAAATAGCAGGGGTCGTCCACCAGCACCGTGTCGCCCGGTTCGAGCAGGAACCGGCACAGGAGGTCGATGGCCTGAGTGCCCGATTCCGTCAGCATGATCTGGTCGGGAGACGCCTCGATGCCGTGCTCTGCCATGCGCCGGGCGAGCAGATGCCGCAGCGGCGGCAGCCCGAGCGGAGTGCCGTAATCGGTCAGCGTGACATCATCGCCGCGTGCCATTGTCCGCAGCGCCCGGCGCAATCCGGCCTCCGGCATCCACGCGGCCGGCAGCCAGCCGCAACCGGGTTTGAGCACGCCGTCGCCGGCTTCCAGCGACTGGCGCGAAACCCAGAGCGGATCGACGGCACGGTCAAGCGTGGGGCCGATCTCGGCCAGCGACAAGGGAGCCAACGGTCCGGCGGCATAAAAGCCCGAACCTGGACGCGAGCGGATGACGCCTTCTGCGGCAAGACGCTCATAGGCTTCGACCACTGTGGATTTCGAAACCTGCATGGTTTTCGCGAAAGCCCGGATCGAAGGCAATCGTGTTCCGGGTGTCAGGCTGCGCGCGGCGATCCTGTGCCTGATCGTCGCCATCACGCTTTCGACAAGCGTCCCGCTGCCCACATTTGCCGTCGTCTGCTCGTCCATCCGTACTGCTCAATTTGCCATGACAGTTTCATCAAACTGTACCTCATTGTCTCTGGCGGCGCCATAGGTCCGGCCCGATAGAGGGCGAGAACATCAGGGGCATGCGATGGACAAGACGGCGGGCGGTTGGATCAACGGATTCGTAGGAGTACTGATTTTCAGCGGATCGCTTCCGGCAACGCGGGTTGCGGTGATGGATTTCGATCCGGCCTTCCTGACCGTCGCCCGCGCTGCCACGGCAGGCATCCTCGGCCTGGCGCTTCTGCTCGTCTTTCGCCAGAAGCGTCCGGAACGGCAGGATCTGTTGTCGCTGACCATCGTCGCGCTCGGCGTCGTGGTCGGCTTTCCGCTGCTGACCGCGCTGGCGCTCAAGCACGTCACCTCGGCCCATTCCATCATCTTCATCGGCCTGTTGCCGCTGGCGACCGCGATCTTCGGCGTCATTCGCGGCGGCGATCGCCCCAAACCGGCCTTCTGGCTGTTTTCATGCCTTGGCAGCGCCCTGGTTGCCGGATTTGCGGTGACCCAAAGTGTCTCGGTGTCGCCGCTTGGCGACATGCTGATGCTGGCGGCAATCATCGTATGCGGACTGGGCTATGCGGAAGGCGCCACGCTGTCGCGCAAGCTTGGCGGCTGGCAGGTGATCTCATGGGCGCTGGTGTTGTCGCTGCCGGTCATGCTGGCGCTGACGCTCGTCACCATGCCACCGTCGCTCGAAAACGTAGGCAAGGCCGCCTGGATCGGCCTGGCCTATGTCTCGCTGTTCAGCATGCTGATCGGTTTCGTGTTCTGGTATCGCGGGCTGGCGCAAGGCGGCATCGCCGCGGTCGGGCAGTTGCAGCTTCTGCAGCCTTTCTTCGGCCTCGGGCTGGCGGCAATGCTGCTGCACGAGCAAGTCAGCCCCGCCATGATCGCGGTCACCGCCGCCGTCGTGCTCTGCGTGGTCGGTGCGAAGAAATATGCGCGGTAGGCGGCGGCCTTTCTTCCTTCTCCCCTTGTGGGAGAAGGTGGATTGGCGCGCAGCGCCAAGACGGAAGAGGGGTGCTGGCCGGAGTGCTGTTGGTGCCAAGCTGGAGCACCCCTCATCCGGCCGCGGAGCCTGTCCTCGGGCTTGCCGGAGGCAAGACCCGTGGGCGGCCCCCTTCTCCCACAAGGAGGCCTTTGCACAGAATCGGATTGATGATTCCGGGGGTAAGGAAGAGAGGGAGATGATTCGG